>NZ_AP012334.1:359572-719144 GCF_001042695.1 Scardovia inopinata JCM 12537
TTTTATGGCACGGTCTACTGCGCGTAAACGCGCTCTTAATACTTTGTATGAGGCAGACGAGAAGGGACAGGAAATCCTGCCCCTTCTTGATGAACGTCTGGCTTTTCCCGGGGCCCAGACCCCCTTGCCTGCTTACGCTCAGGATATTATCCGCGGAGTTGCCTCTCATAGGCGAACTATTGACAGGGCTATCAATGAGCATTCCACAGGTTGGGATGTGAAGCGGATGCATGTACTGGACCGCAATATTGCCCGTATTGCCGCCTGGGAAATTGTCTATAATGATGAAGTCCTGGCCAAGGTAGCCATTGATGAGGCTCTGGGACTGGCTAAAATATACAGTGACGGAGAAGCTCCTAATTTTCTTCATGGACTTCTCAGCGCCATTGAACGTGACGCTGAGTCCATCCGAACTGAGGAACAGGAATGGCAGGAATACAGGGCTTCGTTGGCAGCTCAGGCTGAGGAGGCCGACGCTGGCGAAACATCCGAATCGCCGGACTCGCCTCAAACTCCTAAGAATTCAGCCGAATAGTGTTTTGTGACCCCCTTTACTGTTGAAAGTCACTACAATAGAAAGTATGGCTACATCATCCGGTACTTTGTCGACTGATCCCATCAGACAGGAATTTGGTTTTCGGCTCAGTGACTCTATGAAGAGGCATGGGCACATCTGTGTTGGTATAGATCCTCACCGCAAAAATCTGTGGGACTGGGGCTATTCTGTTGATCCTCAGGGTGCTGAGCTTTTTGCTATGCGTATGCTTCAGGCGGCTGAAGGCAGGGCTGCAGCTGTTAAATTTATGATGCCCATGTTTGAACGTTATGGGTCAAAGGGAATTGCTGCCTTGGAGCGTGCTCTGTATGCAGCCCATCAGATGGGCTTGATCACCATAGTGGATTGCATGAGGGGAGGTCTGTCAACCACCCTGTCATCTATAGCCGATGCCTATCTTAAATCCGGCGGTCCCCTCTATACCGATGCTATAACCCTTATTCCATACTATGGTTTTCATTCCTTGAATGGTTTGATTGAAGATGCCCTCAACCGGGGGCACGGGGTTTTTATTGCCTCCCTCACCTCGAACCCTGAAGCTTCCAACCTGCAGACTGCCATTCGCCAGAGGGGTGAGTACAAGGGTCATACAGTGGCTTATGGGGTTGCTCAGGGGGCTCAGAACTATAATAAGGGCTTCTCTGGCATGGGATCTGTAGGTCTTGTTATTGGAGCGACTGTTGGCCGGCAGATGGATATTAATGGAATTGATCCTTCTGCTTTCACCGGTCCTATCCTCTCTCCTGGTTATGGCTGGCAGGGAGCCCGGGGCAAGGACCTGGAGGTCGTTTTTGCCGGTACTCATCATAATGTTCTGGTTACAGCTGCCCGGGCCATCGCTGCTTATGGGCCTGATATTTCATCGCTGAAGAAGAAGATTGATGAGTACAAGGCAGATATTCAGCGGTCTTTCGATGATATGGATGCCAGAATTGAAAAAGGGGAGACAGTTGGCCAGATTGTCCAGGATCTGTCTGACGACGGCAGTACCGCAGTCGAGGCTCCTAATTCGGCTGCGGCTTCTAATCCCACTGACAACAATACTGATTCCAATACTGATTCTTCAAACACCAGTGCACATGGAGGAAAATGATATCTGACAATACTGATACCCGCGAGATTGATACCTCTGAGATTGATACCTCTGAGACTGACCATGGTGCTCAACGCCGCTTGGTAATTTTGGCTGGTCCTACTGCCGTAGGTAAGGGAACAGTGGAAAAAGCCGTGAGGGCTGCGCATCCTCAGCTGTGGATTTCTGTCTCTGCTACCACTCGCCAGCCTCGGCCAGGAGAGACAGATGGGGTAGACTACCATTTTGTATCTACAGAGGAATTCGAACGGATGGAGCGCGAGGGCCAGCTCCTGGAATTTGCCCTGGTTCACGGAACAGACTACTACGGAACTCCCCTTAAACCGGTCTTAGAGCACTTGAAAAAGAATCTTCCATCTTTGCTGGAGATCGATGTTCAGGGAGTTCATCGGGTGAAGGCACGGGCCAAGGAATTGGGTCTTAACCCAGTGTATGTTTTTCTTGCCCCGCCCAGTTTTGATGATCTAAAGAAGCGGCTTCAGCAGAGGCACACGGAAACTCCGGACCAGCAGGAGCGCCGGTTGGAAACAGCCAGGAAAGAGCTGGCCCAGGAAGGCGAATTTGACATTGTTATTGTTAATGATCAGGTAGATAAAGCAGCCCGGGCTCTCTGGGATGTTATTGAAGGCGAGTATCAAGTTTAGGAACAGAATCCACAGTATCTGCCGCATCTTCCTGACTTTCCCTGTAACGGCCGATTTTTAAGGCAATGCGGAGAGAATAAGCCTCGTCAGGATTCATGGGGTCCCACCCGGTCAGCTCAGTTGCCCGTCTCAGACGGTAACGAACTGTATTAGGATGAATAACCAGATCTTGCGCTGTTCTATCCAGAGAGCTGTTTTTCAAGAGAAAATGTTCCACAGTGGGAAGGATCTCATTCCTCTTACCAGAATTCTTCAGAATCTTATAGATGTTGTATAGCTGATCTGAAGCGACTGAATCCCCAAAAAGTACCCGATCGGCAACAATATCATCGGCGTAGAGAGGGTGGGGAGGGTCGATTTCCATGACACTGGCAAAAAAGCCGTTGTACGCAGCTCTTAGGCTATGAGAAGCTCCTGTATACCCCTGCGCTCGCGGTCCTACGCACAGGCAGGCTGACTCACAGAAGAGGGGGGTGATGGTGTGAAGAATGGTCTCAAAATTTTCATCGCTGGGTCCGCCTACTACAACGGTAAAAATGGAATTAGAATGAGAACCCATAATTACCTCAGCACCTAAATTTTGAACTGCCAGGTGAGCCTGGGCCTGGTGAAACCCAGCCTTCATCTCTGAATGAGTATCAGCTTTGATTCTGCCTACTGCTGCAAAGAAAATGGTTGAGTCATCCCAGTCGTAGGCGCTCATGCGGGACTGCAGGGACAGGTCCAGGTTTCCTGACAGCAGCGCATTGAGTGCCAAACTTTCCTCGCGAGCCATCCACCTGCTGCGAGTTTCAGCGACTTCGGCATACACACTGGCCGCTGAGAAGGAAACTTCACGGGAATAGTAGAGAGCGGCTTCGTAATAGTCGCGTTCTTTCCCCTTTGGGGCGACAATATCAATATTTTCGGTAATAATGTCTACCACAATTCTGGTGGCTTCCAGCACATTAGCCAGGCTGATAGCCCGGGCGGTTTCAATGGGTGCTATGGAGAAGAGATGATCGGCGCTGATTTTCTCCCTCTTCTCTATAGGCTCAGGTAAATTAGCCCAGTCCAAATAATCGTTGATTGCCGAAAGAATAATGATATCCAGGAATTCTCTTTCCTGATTTCCCAGAACGGGATACCAGTGCGCAAGCTTATTCATCCGGTTTTTGCTCATGAGTAAGAGCTTTTGGGCTAATTTAGTCAGATGCTCGTCATCTGCAGTGCCTGATTGGTGTACAGATTGGTTGGTTCTCGTTGTGGTCTGTGTCATCTTGCTCCGTTCATTGCTGGTAGGCACTCACTACAGTGCAGAAACTATTAATTTGTAGAAATCTACAAAAGTCCTTTCTCTTATAGACTTATTCTTATTGTTCTACAGTATTACTAGGTGAGGAAATTCACTACAGAAGCGGATTTTTAGTTGGCAATATTGAGATAATGCACAAAATTGTGCATATTTATCGTTATAATAAATTTAATTTTGTAGATTTTAACATATTTGCTAATTAGTAGCTAACGGTCTTTGCAGGGCAGAAAAGCATATAAAAGCCATTGGCCCCCTTCTCTGCTCCAGCTAAGAGAACCTCCCAGGCTTGTGATCAGCTGCCGGTGCATGGTCAGTCCCTTCCCTGAAATCTCAGGCTCAGGCAGAGCTACGGTTTCGTGGGCATCGTTTAGCTGGCGGATTTGGACCCCCTGCTCGTCAAAAGTCACAAATAAATCGAAGGAGTGAGGCCCTGGCACTGCATGCCTCTGAATGTTTGTAAATATTTCTGCCAGCAGTGATTGAAGAGCGTCGTATGTTTCTTTCCGGAATGACGGCTCCAGCTCTGTAATCTGAATATTTCCCTTATATCCCAGCTTCGCATGATGTGCCTGCAGGCAAGCAAGATAGGTTTTTAAATCATTGCCGCATGGTGGTTTTTCACTATTGTCCGATTCTTTTTGCGAATCTGTGTGAGAAAGGAGGGAAATAATTTCGTGGATATGGCGAAAAGCGTCATCTGTCCGTGAAGCCACTAACTGCCAATCAGATACAGACCGGTCGGTGTGGTTAATCTCTGGTCCTCCTTTGTCGCCGGTAATGTGACTATTTGCCAGAAGAGAAATATCAGAGAGAGCGTTTGTCAGGGAGTCATGAAGGCGAATGGCAAATTTATTGCGTGTTTCCAGATTTTTGAGTCTTTCCAGGTCGAGTAACTCTCTGCTCCTGCGCTGCTGAGCTGCAATTGCTTCCTGATGCTGTTTAAGAGCAATGCCGGAAAGGAAACAAGTTATGCACAGAATGACTGCTGTAATCCAGTATATAAATTCCCATCTTTGAGTAATCAACTCGATGCCGCTGTGAGCCAGAACAGTTGCAGCAAGGGCAAAAGCTGATTCGGCCAGAGAGCACATGTAGGCAAGAATTCCCAGGGCAACCATTTCTGCAGACAGAAGGAATGGCTGGTTATTGCCTTCAGCAAAAGGTGCCATACAGGCCAGGACCAGAATTATCCATGAAGCCTGTCTGGGGAAAGCAGGAAGGAATAAAAGAGCAAGAAAATAACAAGGATAGAGGCACCAGAAAATGATATACGGTGATGCAATTTGTATAATTTCAATGACGGAAAGAATGATTGACAGGATAGATAAAGTGATAACCCAATTATGCTGTGTATATTTTTCAATAAATATTGTTTTGAAATGATGCATAGTCATAGAGGGAAATCCCCTTGTTTGTAGGATAGCCAGGCAGCAATAAGAGCCCTATTATTTGGTGCTTTCAACTTGTCTGCAGCATGTAACAAATGAGTACGGACCGTAGTACGACTGATATCAAGCTGATCGGCAATAGCAGACATCGGTATGCCCTGTGACCACAGATCAACAACTTCTGCTTCACGCGGAGACAAATCACTTGCTTGATTCTCTTTTAATAAGTGGAAAGCCTGCGAAGCCGTGAGGAAGTGTTCATTCTTATTATCTGCGAAACTACAGGGTAGGGGCCTTCCTGAGGAAACTGATTCTATCGCCCTTGCTATTTCCTGCAGACTGTTTTTATGAATCAGGCCCTGAGCTCCTGAATAATAGGCAGGACGCATGAAACGATCAATGGGAAACGAGCTCATCATAATAATGGTGGTCGTAAAATTTTCTTGACGAATTTCTTTGCAAACAGTCAAACCATTGATGTCTGTCATGGAAATATCTGCCAGGAGTACAGAAGGCGGGTGGTGAGAAGTGCATAATTTTATTGCTGAAGAACCTGAGTCGACTGGTTTAAGAATTTCAAACTTATCAAGAATTTTTTGTAATCCGGCAGAAAGTATTGCTAAGGCGAGATGATCGTTATCCATAATCAGGATTGTCTTGTTAAGACTCATATCAGTAGATTCCTTTTAATTCGCGTCCTTAGCCATACTGCTTATTCTACTCAGCAAGAAGATAAGAAGAGTGCGTTATCCTCACTTTTGAGGATAAAGATATACATAAAAAATAATCCTAGTTATACTACAAGAACATGCTGTAAGGCGTGAAAGTATTCATTTATGAAAGGAGATGAAATGAACGTACAAGTACAACGTGTCCCAATTGATGCTGCTCACGTTTCATGGGCTGTATTTTAGGGATTACTAAAATAATAAGTTCTAGATTTCCTATGAAGTGGAAATGGAAACTATCACGACTGGGAGATCTTTAATTATTATAACGATAGAAAAAGAATGTGAAATAATGGCAACGAGAGCTACAAGCCTGAATAATTTATCTGTTTCATCTCTGTATAAACGTTATAGAGGTAGTAAAAAATATGCTTTGGAGGATGTCACTTTTTCGCTTTCCCCAGGTACCATAACAGGGGTTCTGGGCCATAATGGAGCTGGTAAATCTACACTTTTGGGCTCGATTGTAGGCAGTGTAAAAGTATCTTCCGGCAGGGTTGACTATGGTGGTGAAAATCTCACTGAGTCTCCCCGACGTGCAAGAGAGATATGCGCTTTTATGCCGCAGTCATATGTTCCTCTGACGGGGGTTACTCCTGCAGAAGCATTAAGCTGTGTGACCGGTATGAGGGGACTGCCTTCTTCCAGAGGGGAAGCCTATGTGCACGAGTTTATGGAAGCTCTCGATATTTCTGAATACATGGATATCCCTGGCGACAAGCTGTCTGGAGGGTGCCACAGGCTGGTGTCTCTGGGAATGGCGGTTGTCCAGCACTCCAAAGTAATTCTCCTGGACGAACCTACCAATGATGTGGATCCCATTCGCAGAAAGTTGTTGTGGACTTTGCTCAGGCAGCTTGCAGATCAGGGGAGTTCTATACTTGTTGTTACTCATAACCTTGAAGAAATACAGGCAGTTGCAGATACTCTTCTCGTGTTTGATCAAGGCCATTTATTGGTAAACTCAACTCCGCAGGATTTTGCTGCCTTATCTGAACTGACTTATTTTACGGTCAATGGGAATTATCCTCGTGAACGACTGCTTCGTTTGCCCTTGGTGAATATTCAGCATAACGGGAATGATATGGTTCTCAGCTGTCCCAAGAGCGAGGGAGGAATAATAATGCAGCATTTAGCTGAGGCCTTCAGAGAAGACAAATCGCTGACTTTCTCTGTCTCTCAAGGAACCATTCAAGAAGCTTATGAACAGCTTGTCGGGAAAGAAACCGAAAGTAATATAAATAAATTAATGGTATAAATTGAAGGGAGATGTGCAATGCGGTTAATGAGAAGTTGGTCACTGACCAGATGGAGTTTTCTTAGGCATAGGTTTCTTTTTGTGTCTTTCACTCTTTTGCAGACTATGTTTGCCCTGGCGATCGTTTACGGGCTGACCATTATGATTGACATGACCGGAAGTAATTCTATGGCAGACATCAATACCGGGGTATGGCAGCTTTGTCTTATAACTATTGGCTGTAATCTTGCTCCTCAGATGATGGCAGGCTCTATAGAGGAAGGTTTTATGGAGTATCAAAGGAATCTGCCGGTATCCAGACTGGGAATTCTCCTATCTGATTGGGTTATTTGGACACTGGTTTCTGCACCAGGAGTTGTGGTGGCAATTTTGGCTGGATGGCTGAGGTTCCGTCTTGTTCCTCATCATATTTTTCTTCTTGCAGTGGCCCTGATCTGCTGTATGATCAGCAACCTTGCCTTTGGTTATACAGTTGCTTTATGGTTTTCCAAAGATACAGTAACGATTCTAGGCCAGGCCATCATGTTCATAGCAATGCTTTTCTCCCCTATTCTTTATTCGGCGGATAAGCTTCCCCCGGCGATTGTGAAATTTCATAACTGTCTTCCTTTTGTTCCTATGCATAGGATTATTAGTGCACTCGCTTTTCCGGAAACGGGAACTGTTCAGAGAATGGACTGCCTGATTGTTGCCCTCTGGTTCCTGCTCTGCTTCTCTATTTGCATGGCCGGACTGTACAGGAGAAAATGAAGGCCGTGTGTGCCTGTGACTGTGACTATTCTCTGACTACGGGCAGCTGCCTTGTATCTTTACCGTGATATGCTTTTCTGTTCCGGAAGGAAAGATGACCGGACTGGAAAATTGAGGCAAAGGGGCGGCTGTGGGTATAAAAGTCACTCAGGGGCAGGCATATCAGGATGCTTATGCCCTGATTCAGGATGCCTGCTCCCGGCAGCCGGGAAGCGAATCAGGACAAGCTCTGGTAATTTATGGCCCTCCCAACAGTTCAAAAACCAGCCTTGCTCTGAGGCTTTCCCTGGATGCGCTGAAAATTCTCAGCAGTCAGGAGGGAAGGGGACAGCAGGAACGGTTAGCAGTGTCCTCCCGTCACGCCCAGTCTGTGGCCCTGGTCACGTCAACAGGCCGACATACCAAGGAAGCCAACCAAGTTCTCCTGGATAACATTGCTGTTTCTGCTAAACCCAGAATTGCTCAGACTATCAATGCTTTAGCCTTTGGTCTGCTGTCTGCTGTTCGTTCCAGCCAGGGTCTTACTCCTCCCAAGTACCTGGATGCGGCGGATCAGGATGCTCTTCTGCACCATCTCATGGAGGTACATAAATCACATGCGCAGAGTGGCGATTTATGCTCTACCTGCATGCTTTTGCAGGAATTTCTGAAGGAAACATCCTACCAGTCAGGAGTGCAGGCAGACGGTTTTGGTGACTTTGCTGATTCTGTGAGTCCAACAGACGCAAATTTAGCCTACACGGATTCCGGCCAAACAACGAGTGACCTTTTTTCCCGCCAGCTTAATGATGATTTTGCTGATGCTCTCCGCTCTCTTTTTGCCCGTATGAATGAAGTCGGTGCTCATCATGGAGTCCAGAAAACGATTGTGAATTTGGCTGGAAACGGCTCCAATCTGCGCCTGCGCTATGCTTGGGAAGTGGCTTTTGCCCTCAGACAGGAGTATGCCCAGGCAGTGGAAGAGTTAAATGAGCGCCGGGGAAAATTCAATGTTGACAGCTCCTATCTGCTGATTCAAGCTCAGCGATCTCTGATGCGCCTGCAGGAAGCTGGTCAGTTGGATAGGATTCAACAGTTTCTTCCTCAGGTCGTGATTGTGGATGACGCCCAGGATTTAACCCTGGCAGCTGCCGCCTTCCTGGGGCAGCTACAGGCGTCTGGGGCCAGCCTGATTCTGCTAACATGTCCGGATGAGGCTGCCCAAACCTTCCGTGGCTCGTATCCTGAATACTTGAGCACAATCCTTAAAAAAGAGCCCTTCTTTGCTCAAGAACAGACTCTGACCACTCCCTCTGTCGGCGGCAGCCAGTCCAACCGGTCTCTTGATGCCCTGGCGGCAGCCATCAGCTTGTCTATCATCTCGCCAGTGCAGTTGGAGGAATCAGTGGCATCCAGACCCTGGAAAATAAGCAGGGATCCTGACTGCCCTCTTCCTGTGCCGGATTCCTCTTTTGCTGCTTTGTGGTACCCAACAGCTGAAGATGAAAGTCAGGCTGTTATTGATTCTCTCATGGAACGGCATCTGGGCCGGGACAAAATCCCCTATGACAATATGGCCATTATTGCCCATGACAGTGCAGACGTTGATACTTATGCGGCCGCCCTTAGGCAGAGGGGAGTTGCTGCCCGTGTGACCCAGGTGGGAACCCCGCTGGCTCAAAGTCCGGCAGTCAATGGTTTGTTTTCCATGATTCGTCTTTGCCAGATTAGCAAAAAGCCTATGGAAGAACAATTGTCTGCACTTTCCCTGAACCGTTTGTCACGTCGGGTGCAGTCTCTGGCAACTGCTCTCCTGGATGGACCGTATGCCTATGCGGCTGGATCTTCTGGAAGAAAAATTCGGGCTGGATCGGTGTGTACTGTGCTTACTGCTGTCAGTGATATGGTGAATTTCGCCAGTCATAGCCGGCAGGCTGGGACAGATAGCACTGCTTTAAGCCATGAGACTCATGAGACTTCAGAGCGCCAGACATCTGATTACCGTCAGGCTGATCTTGTCTCGAATCCCTTGGACTGGATACAGGAGCAAGTAAAAACCTTGTCTGATTTATCCAATCAATTGGCACCGATTCGAGCGCAAAAACAGTCTTCTCTGGGGTACACAGCCTTGTCTGAAACTGTCGACCCCAGCAGCTCCTCAGAGACCTCCGTGGATTCTGACCCTTCCCTTCTTTTGCTGATTTTGCTAACAACAGGGCAGAAAGAATTCACAGCCCTCTCTTCCTTTATTCGCAATACCAGCAGTCGTACAGCCAAGCACAGTTGCAGTGATTTCCTTGATTTAATTGACCGCTGCAGAAGAATTTCCCTGAATCCACGCCTGAGAGTGATAGATATTGTGCAGTCAGCTTGGACTCAATCCGGTCAGGCAGATCGGTGGAAAAATCTGGCCCGGCAGTCGGAAGAACAGACTGCCAGAGCCGGAGCCAATGAGTGGCTGGACACTTTGGTTCGTCTCTTTACTGAGGCTGAGGCTACGCAGAAGTCTCTAACCTCGATCGATGATTTCATGGATCACGTCAGTGGACAGGACATTGCTGCCGACTCCCTGGCAAGGAAAGCTCCTGTAGAGAACGCGGTCACCGTCTTAACTCCGGCTGCAGCTGCCGGAGAACACTGGGATTATGTCTGGCTGGTTCACGTTCAGGATGGGATCTGGCCTAATCTGACCCTGCGTGATCAGCTTTTTGCTGCTGATGATTTGACTGATGCCATGCTTCAAGGGCGAATTTTTGAGCAGGATCAGCGCTACAGGGAGCATGTTTCTGCTGTTTTACAGAATGAAAAGAAGAGTTTCCTTATTGCCGTTACCAGAGCCAGGAAGGCTTTGTCCATCAGCGCTGTAGCCAACGACAAGGACAGCCCGTCGGATTTCTTTGCAGTCTATATGCCACAAGGAATCGTCCCTGCCCACAGATCAGAAAGTTCCCAAAGAAGCGAAAAGGCAGGGTCAGAAGCCGACAGTGTGTCCTATCCGGTCTCTGATTGTCCAGTTTCTGATCGCGGCCTGGTGGCCCGCGCTCGCAGTTTGGTTTCTGCCGAGCTGGCACAGCGTCTTGTCTCCGGTGCTTCTGGCGCTCCTGGTGCTCCTGGCACCAGCCCCGTTCAGACGGCCGGCAAGACGGATAAAAGGGACGATCATCAGGATCAGGCTGACAGCCAAGTTTCCTATCAGAATTTATCTGCCAGGTCTCAGGATGCTGTAGATTGCCTGGCCCTTCTTGCCCGGGATGGTCTTGATATAGCCCAGCCGGATCATTGGGCTTTTTATCAGGACAAAGCCAATCCTATGCAGCAGAATCAGGATCTACCTGACAAATCAGCCCAGAGCAATCGGACAATCACCCTGTCTCCCTCAGCTGTAGATGCCGCCTGGGATTGCCCTATTTGTTATCTTTTGGACCGCAAACTCCACGGTCCTTCGGATTCCTCCTTAGCTACCAGCTATGGAACCCTCATTCATGCCGTCGCCCAGGAAGCGACAGAACAAGGCTTGGACCTGCTGTACGGACAGGAATACGCCCAGGCTGCTGACAGCAAACAGCAGGAAATCCTGGTCAGTCTGACGGGCAAGCTGAAGGAAATATACGGGCAGAAAAAAATAGAAATCGATACCAGCATCATGACTGAAGATGTGTACAGGGCTGTAAGGAATGACTCTCAAACCGACCTGGTTCTTCAGCGTTTGGCTTTTTATTTCCTGGAATCCCAACGGCATGATTATGCTCAGGCCGGCGGCAAAACGGGGCTGGATTTCACTCCTCCTATGGGGACTTTGGTCAAGACTCAGGCAGAATATGAGTTCAGCTCCCATTTCACTATGGAAGACATTCGGTACGCTTATAACAGGATTGATGAGGCTGCTCCGGTCAGTCAAACAACCTTCTTCCATATGATGGATCAGCTGGCAGGAGGCTTTCCCCAGGAGATTAGCCAGGATGATTTCTATCACTGTGTCATAGCCCTTAAAGGAAGCATCGATCGGTTGGAAACACGACGTTTCAACCAGAATGGCCAGATTAAGGAGTATCAGCGGATTATTGACTATAAAACCGGTCGCAGTCTTAAGGCTTCCAGTACATTTACTGATCTGCAGTTGGCCTGCTACCAGCTGGGACTCATCTTTGAAGATCCCTGTGAAGATCCTAAGCAGTCAGGGAATTCTGAGGAGGATAGTGCCCGCCGGGCAGCTAACAGAACTGACGCTGACCGTCAGCTTCTTTTCGGTCAGGCTCCCCAGATTTCTGAGGCCAGTCTTTTTACCCTGATGACCTCGCCTTTGCCAGCTGCCCGCGGAAAAGAAGTGATAGGGGACCAGGGAGTCTTGGATGTGGCTGCAAGTCGGTCAGCCACATCGCTAATTCCTGAGCTTTATTATCAAAGTCCTTTGTTTGAGCAGGGCCATATTACTTCCTGGCAGGGAACATCTGTCAAGGGGAAGAAGACTTTCTCCCTGAGCGGTGGGCCGGCCAGGCCCTACCTGACCAACTGGGACAAACTGTTTACCAGTAATCAGCGTAATCCTGTCAGCCTGGTTCGTCCCAGCTCGGCCAGCGACCAGGAGTGGGAGCGAATCAAGCGGGAACAGTCCATCAGCCACCCTGATAAATCCTATGCTAACCACAGCAGCAATGGACCGGCCACTACCTGGGCCCTGTCTATGATATCGAGGATTTTCTTTGCCGCTTCCCTGTCTTTGACAGATTCTGTCCATCTTGGTGCTCTGGTACCTAATAAGGATCATCTTGCATACTGCAGGTATAAGGATGGTTCAGCCGGTCATCAGACCCTCTGCCCCTTGTGCGCAGCAGAGATGGAGACAGTTATGAGAAGGGATAGGTGAGATCTGTGAAGTTGCTACAGGGGGAATTATCAATGCCTGCCGGATCTGAATCATCATCGGAAAGACAGACTAAGACCGCGAAAAATAAGGCCCGGAAAGATGAGGCCAGTCAGCAGCAAAACAGGATTATTTTCGCTCCCGCCAATCAAGATTTGCTGATTGTCGCCGGGGCCGGATCAGGCAAAACTCATGCCATGACTGAAAGAATTATCACTCTTATTAAGAGGGATCACATAGATCCCAACCGGATTCTAGGGCTGACTTTTACCCGCAAAGCGGCGGCAGAACTGCTTTCCAGGGTTACCAAGGAAGTTGCCGCTGCGGCAGATCCTTATGACAGCTCAGTTGACCGGGGTTTTATGCATCCTCAGGTTTTTACCTATGATGCTTTTTTCCAGTCCATCGTCCGTCAGTACGGGGCTTTGGTAGGTATGAGCTCGGACATTGTTCCTCTGAGTCAGGCCGGTCGCTACCAGCTGGCATCTGAGGTTGTCAGCACTCATATCAGACCGTATATTGCCGATATGATTGCCGAAGACAATGACAATGATGCCTCTTCTTCGGCTTCATCCTCTTCAGGCGGTCAGGGGCAGGAAGCTGACTCTTCTCAGGCTGATGACCAGGGATCTTACGCCGCCCTCGTTAAGGATGTGCTTGCCCTCTCTGCCGAGCTGTCCAACTCTATGATCAGCCCTGATTGTCCTGGAATAAAGGAGGCTGTGGACCAGGTTAGCAGGTGGGATCAGGCTTTTCTGGATCTTGTAGACCGGTATGCAGCCCAGGCTGACTCGGAGGCTGACTCGGGGACTGGCCGGGAGGAAGATAAAAAACCGCTTGACTCCCGCCTGCTCGACATGCAGAAGGCCACCCGGCGGCGGCAGATGCTGCTGGAAATGGTCTTGGCATATGATCAGGCAAAGAAAGACCAATCTTTGGCTGAATTCAGTGACTTTACCATAGCAGCCTTTCAGTTGGCCCTGCGTTACCCTTGGATTCGGTCAGAATACAGGGAGAAATTTTCCCATGTTTTTCTTGATGAATACCAGGATACGTCCACCACGCAGGCCAAACTTCTGACCCTCCTCTTTCATGATCCTCTTCCCGGCGCTGAATCTGCACCTACCTATGTGACGGCTGTGGGGGATCCTTATCAGTCTATTTATGCCTGGCGGGGGGCCAGTCCTGGCGCATTCAGCCTTTTCCTGAAAGATTATGGGATGAAGGAGGAAGAGATCGAAAGGATGAGCTATACCTGGAGAAATCCTGCCCTGGTCCTGGATGCTGCCAACCGGCTGACCAATCCCATTCGGTCGGACCAGGCAGATCCCTTAAGGCAGGCGTCAGCTATTACCCGTCAAGAAGTATCGGTAGATCAGTTGTCTTACATTGACAGCAAAGATGATGCCACTGTGGGCCTCATGGGCTATCCTACTGTTGCCCAGGAGGCAGATGGTATTGCCCGTTTTGCACACGAGGCAATCAAGCAGGCTCATCAGCGGGTGGATGCCAGGAAGGCAGCACACGGGTTCAAGAACGAAGAAGAGTATTGGGCTGAATATGGCAAGACGCATGTGGCCCTTCTCTTGAGGGCTAAAACTCATCGAAATATTTACTGCCAGGCCCTGTCCCGCCTGGGACTGACCTATGAGATTGCCGGTGATCAGTCATTATGGGACCGGCCGGATTCGCAGGATTTGCTGGCCCTGCTCAGCCTGGTAACCGATCATACTGATTCGGCCTCAGCCCTGAGGCTGTTGGCTACCGATAGGTTCGGCCTGTCTAAGAATGATTTGTCAGTCCTGTCTTATATGGCCCAAAGCCTGGATAATGATTATAAACGTCAGGCCCTGCAGCAGCTGACAGACCAGAAAAGACAGGAAGGAAACGGGACAGGTCAGGAGGTTAGTGACAGGGAGTTTCGCCAGCTTCGGGGACAGCTGCCGACAGGAGTTTACCTGACAGATCTGCTGGAATGGGACGATTTTCCTGACTCTTACCGGCAGTGGGCCGACAGTCATCGGGAGACACAAGCCATCAGCCAGGTGGGGCTTCAGCAAATTGCCAAAGCATCGGCTATGATCCGTGATCTTGATGCCCATCTGGACCAACCTATCGAAGATGTCGTCTCGTATGCCAGCAAACTTCTGACTCTGGATATTGATGCTTCAGTTAGTCAGGCCATAGCACAGGGTTGGGCTGCCGATACTCCCTCCCGATCCTGCCTATCAGCTTTCCAGGATCTGGCCCAGACTTACGCCCGGGAGATTGCAGACGGACAATCTGCCACTTTGACCGGTTTCGTTGCCTGGCTGACGGCCAATAAGGAGAATCCAACCGATGAGTTTGTCGGCGGATCTGTTCTCAGTGACAATCCTGATGTGGTTGTGATGACCGTCCATCAGGCGAAAGGTCTGCAATGGGATGCAGTTGCCGTGGGAGGCATGGGGGCTCAGACTTTTCCCTCCAACCAGGGAGACAGGTTGGCGGTCAGTCTCCTTCCTCACTGTGACTCTCAGGGCAAACCGACTGATTGTGATTATGCATCTGAGTTGGTCACCAGCAGCAGGCAGTCTTCAGATTATGTTCTTAAGCCTGGGGTTTGGGATGGATCTTTTATGACCGGCAGGCAAAAAACTTATGACAGGGCTACCAGGGCCTACAGGGATCCTGACTACTTTACTCAATCCTACACCTGGCTGACTGCTGCCACGGCTGTTCCTGCCCCGGTCAGATCTGACCGGGATCTTCTTCCTGCTTTTCCTGATGCTGCTAATCTGGCTGAAGCCTTTCCCACCTGGACAGATTTAGAAAGAGCTGTTTTTGATTCTTCCCAGGCCCAGCAGGTGAAAAAGGCAAACCAGGCTTTGTCTAAAGGAAAACAGAGCTATAGGGCCGTTGTTGATAACCTCTATCAGGCGGTAGCCAGGAAAGACACAGATGCTGTGAACTTTATTCTGAACAGGGATGAAGCCGGGAAGAAGAAACCGACAAAAGATACCTTGACTGTGGCTGAAGGGGCAGTAGCTGAAGCTTTGAGCGCCTTATACGGTCGGGGGAGGGAAGAAACCAGCTCCTCAGAGAACAAGGGGGAGAGAATGAGCCTGGCAAGGGAAATCTCCGGTCAGCTTTTGGAAGATGAGCGCCGCCTGGCTTATGTAGCTCTCACCAGGACTGAGCATGATCTCTTTCTGACTTTTTCTGAGCACCAGACTGATCCTTTCGATCCTCACGAGTACGATCGGGTTCATTTTGCCCAGGCCGGCCAGGCTCTGGGGGATGGTGCTTCCATCTCTTCCATGCGCAAGTGGGTTGATAATCAGGCCCTGAAACTGGAGTCGACAGCCTCGGTATTCTGGCTGGAACTTTTCAGCAGGTATTCCAATCCTGAAACCTGTCCAGAAGATTATGCGGTGTGTCCGGCTGAGGATCCTTTTTATAGCAATGATTCCTATAGCCAGTTGCCTATGGGACTGTTTCTTGGCGGCCGGGCCGAACTTTTTCGCTCGCAGGTAGTGGACCAGGCTCTCAGGGAGTCTGAACAAGCTCGGATTAAAGATCCTGATGTGGTATGGCCTCAGGGATCAGCCTCTGACGACTTGGTTGATAAGGTCCTGGCGGCCAGCGCTGGCCTGGTCCAGCAGAGGATAAGGGAACTGACAAATGCGAATTCCGCTGACCAGGTTCCGGATGATCGGCAGAGTCGGCAGGAGCAGACACTGACAGCTGCAGCACGACGTCTTGTTGCTGACCGGGCTCAGACCCGGGCAAGGTCTCTCCAGCCCAATCGGGTTTCGCCAGCCGGTCAGATCTTCACCTCTGCACAGCAGACAGGAATCGTCTATGTGACTGCTATTCAGAAAAGCTTTGCTGCTCATCTTCAGACACAGTCAGACGGGGGCAAGGACCAGAAGAGCCTGAGGAGCAGCATGAGCCTAGGATCTGGATCTGCTCAGAAAAAGAAGAAGCAGACTTCGGGGCAGTCTTATCAGTCCAGCCACGATCTGATTTACCGGCCCATGCCCCGAGCCAGCTCCTTGCAAGCGCAGCATGGAACAGAATTTCATGAATGGGCACAGGAGTTCATCCTGCCTTCATCCTTGTCTTCGCAAGGAGAGCACCTCAGCGGACAAGCCTGGAAGGAATACAGGCAGAAAATAAGCCGCGAGGTTGCACAGGAGGTAAGCCGGATAACAAATCTAATGTCGGCCCCTGCCGAGGGTGGACAGACAGATGTGCCTCAGCTTCTACGGTGGAAAAATAACCTTCTTCATTCGGTCTGGGCCGGCAGGGAGGCATGGGCTGCGGAGCAGTCTATCACCGATACGATTGAAGGAGGGGACGGCAGCATTTATCATCTTCGAGGTTCCCTGGACGCGGTCTTTTATGGCCGTCTTAATGATGATCCCAATAATCCTACTGAGAATTTTTATACAATCGTTGACTGGAAGACAGGGCATAAACCCGGCAGGCCGGCTGAGAAGGCGGAGAAGCTGGCCCAGCTTGATATTTACCGCCTCATGCTCAGTGATTTGCTGGGAATTGGCATCGATCAGATTGAGGCTCAGCTCTACTACCTGGATGAAGATAGGCAGGAAGACCGGCCCATCACCTGCCCTATGCGGTCTCGAAATCTCATTCTTTCTTCTCTCCAGCAAACTCTGAAAGACAGACTTGCCACTGGAATTTTGGATGATGCTGACGATATGGTTGATCCCGATTCCAACCTGAAAACCTGGTCAGATGAAGACTGGTCAGATGAAGAAGAGTAAAGCGGCTGAAGGACTATAAGCATAGTATAAATATACAATATTAATTTGCTTGATACTTGCCCTTTCATTCCGCGATTATGCGCTTATCTATAAGCAATTTTACTAAAGGAAGAGGTTATATTATGCTGGATTATTATGCAAAATGGACAGAGCGATAATAGACACAATGGACGGAGTGAACAGACCATGCGGACCGCGCAAGCCCTGGATAGGCCGGTAATCGACAGCATCAGCCTACCGACTGCTTTTGCAAGCCCTATCACTCTGCGCTCTTTGAGGGAAACAGACATTGACCGCCTGGCTGCGATTACGCAGAAGGCCTGGTTCAAACCCCGCATACCCAGCAGCCTGGTGAATGGCCACAGAGCGGACGAAGGCTGGCAGGATGCCCAGGGCCACCGGAGATTTTTTGCTGCAAAGTATGACTTTCTTTGGTATCTTAACAAGTGCACACATGCCCTGGTGGCCGATATTGCCGGCAGGGTCAGCGGGGTCATTCTGACGGACCTTTTTGCCGGTCATGAAGATGGGATCCAGGCGCTGAGCGGGCAGGACAGGCTTTTTGAACAGTACGATAAGTGGATAAAAACTGCTGTGCCCGATGGGAGCAAGATTGCGACAAGCATCCAGGAGGATGATCTCAAAACCAACCACCTGGCGGAAGCTGTTCGTCGAGACAGTCAGGCTGAAATCGTTCTTTTTATTGTCGATGACACTGTCAGAGGCCAGGGCGTGGGCAAAACTCTCTGGCAGGCAATGATACAGTTTTTGTCCACGCACGGTGTGGATAATTATTACCTCTATACCGATACAGAATGTAATTTTATGTTTTATGAGTATCAGGGTCTGACCCGGGTGACTGAACAGCTGAATGCTTCCGGTCCTGTAGGGGAGCCCCTGGATAAGTTTATTTATCAAGGGTCTGCTGGGGAACCGAGGCTGAGAAAAAATTTCCAACCTGAAAATTCACAGCAGGAGAAATAGTCGAAAGGAAACAAACCCATGACAGGCGCTCCCTCTTCTGCCGGCGCACCGTCTCCATACGTCAGAATTTTTACCCTACCTGGGGCTCTGGCATTTTCTTCATCCGCAGCTGTGACCCGTATGCCCATGGCAATGGTCAGTCTAGGTATGGTTCTTACCCTTAACCATATTTATGGGGACTGGACCACTCCCGGCTTTATGACTGCCGCTTATGTGCTGGCTTCTGCTGCCGTTACTCCTGTCTATGCCCGTCTTTTCGATCGTTATGGGCAAAGAACAGTAGGTCTTCCTCTGATTATTTTGCAAGCTGTAGGCTTTGTTTCTTTAGCGCTCTGCGCCCAGGCTCATGTTTCCCTGGTCTTTCTGTATGCCTTGGCCATTTTCCTGGGACTGACTTCTTTCTCTGTTGGTGCCCTGGTCAGAACTCGCTGGGCTCGGGCAATGGCTGACGGAGGGGAAGACGGATCCCTCCTGGACACCGCCTATTCCTTGGAATCTGCCATCGATGAAATCGCTTTTATTTTTGGCCCTATTCTGGTGGCTTCTCTGGCAACAGCAGCCTCTCCGGTCCTGCCTTTTTATGTGTGTGCCCTCTTGGAGGGAATCGGAGGACTGATTTTCTTCTGTTTGCCTTCTGCCCACGGCAGAGCCATTCATACCCTGACTTCCATCAACCTGTCAACAGACCAGCCAGTAGAAGGGGAAAGCAAGCAGGAAAATGATCTGAGCTCGGTCAGCCAGACTGATCATGCCAAGAGATTAGCTTTCCTCTACCCGGGAATGATTATCCTCTGCCTGATTTTCGTCTTTTTTAACGCCAGCTTTTCTGCTTTCGATGTGACCATGACTGCCCTCATGCGGTCCATGGAAAAAGACAGTCTTCTGGGTCTTCAGCTGGCTCTGTTTGCTGTAGGTTCCTGTATAGGGGCTTTGATCTTCGGCTCCCGCCCTCATAGGGGGAACCCTTGGAGACGGCTCATCATCCTTATGACCTATCTTGCTGCCGGCTTCCTCCTCATTGCTCTCTTTTCTCAGATGCACAGCCTGGCGGCTATAGGGGTGGTGGAACTAGTGTCCGGGTTGAGTATTGCTCCGCTTTTTGCCACAGGAAACCTGATGGTTAAGCAAATCGTTCCCGCGTCTTCTTTGACTGAGGGCTTGTCCTGGCTGTCCACTGCGGGTACCATCGGATCAGCCCTGGGGTCGGCTTTCAGCGGACGAATTCTGGATTCCTGGGGAGCGTTTGGGGTCTGTCATCCTTGTGGATTTTGGTTGCAGTTGCCTGCCTGCTCATTCTGGTTGGTCAGGTCAGGTATGGGAGGGCACACACCCTGACAGCATAAAAGCTTGGGGAGTGAGTAGAATAGAGACGGATAGTGAGCGCTGCTGGCGGATCCAAGGCCCTGAGCTCACCATGAATATAGTGTTAAGGATAATGTTAAGGATAATAAAGACTGATAATAATGGAACAAACAGCAAGACGTACAAGCAAGAAGTCCTCTACTTCTGCCGGCCGTTCCCGTAAGGGGAATGGCCGTTCCCATGGTGGCCGCAAAACGGCCCCAGCTGCTGCACAGACAGTGGCCCAAGAGGGTAAACTCGTAGCTCCTCCCAAGTATCACAAGGGATCCATGAGGATTGTTCCCCTAGGAGGTCTGGGCGAAATTGGCCGTAATATGAACGTTATTGAGTACAACGGTCACATCCTTCTGATTGACTGCGGTGTTCTTTTCCCGGAAGAAGAGCAGCCGGGGGTTGATTTAATCCTCCCCGATTTCTCCTATATCCGCAGCCGGCTTGATAAGGTCGAGGCTCTGGTCTTAACCCACGGTCATGAGGATCATATTGGAGCTGTTCCATATTTGTTGCGGGAGAGGCCGGATATTCCCCTGATTGGTTCTAAGCTGACTTTAGCTTTTGTGGAAGCAAAGTGCCGGGAACATCATATTGATCCCATTATGAATCCGGTTCAGGGCAGGGACAAAATGAAAGTCGGCCCCTTTAACCTGGAATTTATTACCGTTACCCACTCCATTCCTGATGCCCTGGCTGTGTCAGTGAAAACTCCGGCGGGTCACATTATTGATACCGGAGATATGAAGCTGGATCAGCTTCCTCTGGATCATAAAATCACTGACCTCAGAGAATTCGCCCGCCTGGGTGAGCAGGGGGTAGACCTCCTGATGGCAGATTCTACCAACGCCGAGGTCCCCGGTTTTGTCAAGCCGGAAACAACCATTGGCCCCGCCTTGGATAAGGCCTTTGCTGAAGCTAAGCGCAAAATTATTGTTGCCAGCTTCTCCAGCCATGTTCATCGGGTTCAGCAGGTGGTGGATGCAGCTCATAAGTATGGCCGCAAGGTGGTTTTTGTAGGCAGGTCCATGGTTCGCAACATGGGAATTGCTGCTGATCTGGGTTATCTGCATCTTCCCGAGAACACTGTAGTGGATCTGAAGGAAGCCCGCGATATCCAGGATGACAAGCTGGTTTATATGTGCACTGGTTCCCAGGGAGAGCCTATGGCAGCCCTGGGCCGCATTGCCGATGGAAATCATCAGGATATCACCATTCATGAGTTTGATACGGTGATTTTGGCCAGCTCCCTGATCCCCGGCAATGAGCACGAGGTTTACAAGGTCATCAACAAGCTGGCCAGGCTGGGAGCCCGGGTGGTCAACCGGGATAATGCCGCTATTCATGTGTCCGGTCACAGCAATGAGGGCGAGCTCCTTTACTTCTACAACATTGTTCAGCCCAAGGCAGCCATGCCGATTCATGGTGAAAACAGGCACCTGATTGCCAATGGCCTGATTGCCGTTAAAACTGGGGTAGACCCTGCCAATGTGGTCCTTGCTGAAGATGGAGATGTGGTGGATCTCTATCACGGTCAGGCTGCCATTGTAGGCTCTGTTCCCTGCGGATATGTTTATGTGGATGGAACGTCCGTAGGTGAAATCACCGAGGATGAGTTGGAAAAGCGCCGGATTCTCAGTGAGGAAGGCTTCGTATCCAGCTTTGTGGTGGTTGACAGCAGTAAGAATGAGGTGGTGTCCGGGCCCAAGATATTCCTTAATGCCGTTGCTGAGGCTGAAAGCGACTTTGCTGAAGTCCAAGTTCAGATTGTTCGCGATCTGGAAAACGCTATGCTGGAAGGAACTAAAGATTCTTATCAGCTTCAGCAGAGAATGCGCAGAACCTTGGGCAGCTGGATTGGCCGCAAGCTCAGACGCCGCCGCCCCATGATTGTTCCGGTTGTTGCCGACCTGGCAACAGACGTAGCTCCCCAGGTTTGAGAGCAGCTCATAATTCGCTGGGGAAAAATCGCTGAAAACCACTGAAAATTGCTGAAAATGCACCTTTTGTATACCATGCAGATATAAGCACAATAAAAGAAAATCAGGAACATAGCCAAATCGTTACCGTCATATGTTCCACAAAATAATGGAGGTACAATGCCGGGAGCTAATCTTACCCGCCAGGAAGCAGCTGACCGCAAGGCCGTAATAGGGCAGACCCACTATCAGGTTCATCTTGATCTGACTGGGAATATTCCTTCGCATGCATCAGCTGATAAGGGAGACCAGAATAATTTCCTGTCAGTCAGCACCGTTACTTTTGATGCCCAGTCTGGTTCATCCACTTACCTGGATTTGATTGCCAACAAGGTTGTGTCAGTCACGATCAATGACAATCAGGTAGATCCTGCCCAGGTCTATTCTGATTCTCGGGTTCAGCTGGACAACCTGCAGGAGCATAATACTGTTACCGTTGAGGCACTCTGCCAGTATTCGCACACGGGCGAAGGCCTGCATCGCAGTCTGGATCCTTCAGACGGCAACATTTACCTCTACTTTCAGTTTGAGGTTCCAGATGCCCGCAGGGTCTATGCTGTCTTTGATCAGCCCGATATCAAGGCTGTTTTTGATTTCAGCCTGTCCGCTCCCAAAGATTGGGTTGTCATTTCTAATCAACCGACTGCTGAGCAGCCTCAGGTCCAGGCCGATGATGAGGAAGTCCGGATATGGAAGTTTAAGCCTACTCCTGTGATGTCTTCCTACTTAACTGCTTTCTGTGCCGGTCCCTATGCCCAGTGGACCAGCAGCCACACCCTGGCTTCCGGCCGTCAGGTTCCTCTGGGGATTTATACCCGTCAGGCCTTGAAGGATGCTGCTTCCGCCGATGTGGACTATCTTTTTGACATCACAGCCAAAGGGATGGATTTTTACAATCAGACCTGGGGCGTTGAATATCCGTATGAGAAATACGATCAGGTATTTGTTCCTGAATATAATGCCGGAGCCATGGAAAATATTGGCTGCGTGACTATCCGCGACTCTTATATTTATGAATCCAAGACAACTGACGCCAACAAGGAGCGCCGGGTTGTCACGGTTTTGCATGAGCTCGCCCACATGTGGTTTGGTGATTTGGTCACGATGAAGTGGTGGAACGATTTGTGGCTGAATGAATCCTTCGCTGAGTTTACCTCTACTCTGGCAACAGCTGAGGTAACAGAATGGAAAGATGCCTGGGCTACCTTCTGCTCAGGAGAAAAGAGCTGGGGTCAGGCTGAAGATGAAAAGCCTACCACTCATCCTATTGTTGCCCCTATCAACGATCTGAACGACACCTACGTCAATTTTGATGGCATCACATATGCGAAGGGCGCTTCTGTTCTCAAGCAGCTGGTTGCCTATGTGGGCCGTGAACGGTTCTTCCAGGGCATTCACAACTACCTGGAGAAGAATAAGTATGGTAATGCTACTCTGGATGGCCTCCTGTCTGAATTGGAAGCCACTTCCGGTCGGGATATGAAGACCTGGTCTTCCCTCTGGCTGGAACAATCAGGCATTAACACTATAGCTGCTGATGTGCAGGAGGGCGAAGATGGAACAATTTCTAACCTGGTCTTGAAACAGACAGCGCCTGCAGAGCACCCGGTTATGCGTCCTCACCGTTTGGCTGTTGGTTTTTATTCCAGTGATGAAAATGGGAAGGTTGTCCGCACTGACTCCTTCGAGCTGGATGTTGACGGGGAAAACACCGTGGTGGAAGAGGCCAGGGGCAAGGCACGCCCTGACTTCATTCTGATAAATGATAATGATCTGACCTATACCAAGATTCGCTTGGATAGCAAGTCTCTGGCTTTTGCCTTGGAGAATTTAGATCACTTTGTCGATCCTTTGGCCCGAGCCATCACTTGGCTGAGCCTGTGGGATATGACCCGGAGTGCAGAGCTTCCGGCTGAGTCCTTTATTGAGACGTCTCTGAAGGCACTGGCAACAGAAGAGGAGTCGACCACCTTCCGTTATGCTCTCGGTCAGGTTCAGACCAGCGCCAATCTGTATGTAGCTCCCAGCCGCAGGCAGACTGTAATTAATCATATCTCTGATACGCTCTGGCACCTGGCTCAGTCAGCTGCTCCCGGGTCTGATGAGCAGTATCAGCTTCTGACTGCTTACCTGCACTATGGAGTTGGATCTGAGTATGCCCGCCGGACTGCGGGTCTGCTGGATGGCAGCGTGGTTTTGCCGGGGCTTGATATGGATAATAACCTTCGCTGGGTTGTCACTATTGACCGGGCCAGGGCTGGGGTCATTGGAAATGCTGAGATTGATGCCGAACTTGCCAAGAGGGAAACTACGGAAAACCGGGAATTCTCTTATATGGCCAAGGCGTCTATTCCTACTACTGATGCCAAACAGTGGGCTTTTGATCAGGCTCTGCACAATAATAACCTGACTAATTCTCAAATTGAGGCAGTAGCTAACGGCTTTAGTTCCAACAACAGACCCGAGCTTTTTGCCGGCTATGTGGCCCGCTTCTTCGACATGATTGATTGGATTTGGAAGAATAAGACCTTCCATATGAGTGAAACCCTCTTGGGATCCCTGAGCGGCTATGGTCTGTACCCTGTTTACGCTAAAGCAGCAGACCTGGTTGAAGCCGGGCAAGCCTGGCTGGATTCCCACCCGGATGCTGACAAGGCTCTGCGCCACTTGATTCAGGCTAACGTGGATTCATCTCAGCGTACTCTGCGCGTTCAGAATTATAACGCCAGTCTGCAGAAATAAGCTGACATAAACTGAAAACAGAAACAAGCAGCAATAGGTAAGGAGAACATATGCCGCGTCTTTTTGGAACTGATGGTGCTCGAGGCTTAGCCAATGATTTTCTGACCCCGAAGCTGGCCTTGGATATGGGTGACGCAGCGGCCAGAGTGCTGGGCAGCACAGCTGACCATCAGGAAGAGAATCGTTCCTCATCTGATACATCTGATAGGCATGGCCGTCGCAGGGCTCTGGTAGGCAGAGATACCCGTGTGTCCGGCGACTTCCTGGCAGCTGCCCTGTCAGCAGGTATGAGTTCAGCTGGATTCGACGTGCTGGATGTGGGGATTATTCCTACTCCTGGTGTTGCCTACCTGACTTCTGTTTTGAACGTAGAGATGGGAGCTGTTATCTCTGCTTCCCATAATCCCATGCCTGACAATGGAATTAAATTCTTTGCCCGCGGTGGTTTTAAGCTGCCTGATGCTAAAGAAGATGAGATTGAAGCCATTATGGGCACTGACTGGGATCATCCAACCGGGGTCGGAGTCGGCAGGATTTCTCATGATACGGTGACTGCAACCACCATGTACATCGATCATCTGGTCAGCTCCATAGCCCCGGTAGGACCTGACAATGGCCGTCCCCAGCCCTTAAAAGGTCTCCGCCTGGTAATGGACTGCGCAAATGGAGCAACCTCAGTTGTGGCTCCAGAGGCCCTGCGTCAGGCCGGGGCTGATGTGGTGGTCATTAATGCATCCCCGGATGGTTATAACATCAATGATCATGCTGGATCCACTCATCCGGAACAGTTGCAGGCTATGGTCAAGGCCTCAGACGCCCAGATGGGGGTTGCCTTTGATGGTGATGCTGACCGCTGCCTGGCTGTGGATGAAGACGGGAACATGGTAAACGGGGACCAGATTATGGGTATTCTGGCTCGGGCCTACAAGCGTGAAGGCAAGCTGAAGAATGACACCCTGGTCATCACTGTTATGAGCAATCTGGGTCTCATCCTGGCTTTGAAAGATATGGGAATTAAAACCGTACAGACAGGCGTGGGAGACCGTTATGTTCTGGAGGAAATGCTCAAGGGCGATTACACTCTGGGAGGAGAACAGTCAGGCCATGTGATTAATCGGGAATTCGCCACAACAGGGGACGGTACTTTGACTGCCCTCCGTCTCTGCTACGAAGTTGTTCAGTCCGGCCGCAGCCTTAAGCAGCTGGCTGCCGATTTCCCCCAGCTGCCTCAACAGCTGATTAATGTTCCTCATGTTGATAAGCTTGCGGTCGGCACTGATCCTACGGTTCAGGCAGCTGTCAAGCGGGAAGAAAAGGTCCTGGGAGATACGGGCCGGGTGCTTCTGCGTGCTTCTGGCACTGAGCCCCTGGTCAGGGTTATGGTAGAGGCGACTACCCAGGAACAGGCCAATCAGGTGTGCCGCCGCTTGGCTGATGTAGTGGCTTCTCAACTGGCTCTGTAAACCAGCTCTAAGGAGATTCTCAGATGGCATGGGACGAAAAAAATTTTGATTCTCACCTGGATGCTGAGGTGAGGGAACTCCTCTCTCAGGTTGATGGAGATGGCACCTTGCCTATAGTCCAGATGGGAGAGCCGGTTTTGCGGCTGAAAACAGTTGCCTACTGTGGCCAGCTTAAGCCCAAAACTCTGGAGCAGCTGAAAAAAGTAATGCGCAGGACCATGCTAAATGCTCCCGGCGTTGGGCTGGCGGGTCCTCAGATTGGACTCGGCCTTTCCTTAGCTGTGGTGGAAGATCATATTCGTGATCTGTCCGATGATGAGCAGGCAGAGGCGGATGAAGCGGCTGCCAGTGCAGATCCCCGGGGTATTGCCGACTTCCCTTTCCACATTATTATCAATCCCTGGTATGAACCTATGGATGATGCGAGTGCCAGCTTTTTTGAAGGCTGTCTGTCTTTTGACGGATATCAGGCTGTTCGCAAGCGGTGGCTCAACATTAAGGCCCACTGGTTTGATGAAGATGCGGTAGAGCATGAGGCTGAACTGCATCAGTGGCCCGCCCGTATTTTTCAGCATGAGACTGATCATCTCAAGGGTGAAGTCTACATCGACAAAGCAGAAATTCGCAGCTTGACCTCCTACGATAATCTGGATGAGTACTGGGCTTATGATCCAGTTCCCCAGGAAGCTTCCAAAGTTCTGGGGTTTAAGATCTGATACAGAGATTTTCGGGTTTTCTGACTGTCATGCTTTTGACTCGTTAGCCTTCAGACTTGTTAGCCTTCAGCCTTCGTGCAGATCAAAATAGAAATTGTTACCGGTGAAGAAAGTAACTTCACCGGTCATTTTTATATCTCCACCAGCTGTAAACCGCTGCAGGAGTCTGCCCCTGGAATCATACAGACCCCAGGTCTTCTGCTGGGCAGAGTTCATGAGAATAACCAGCGGACCACTGGAGTCACTTACTGTGCTGGAAACTGTGCCTGTGTTGGAGGATGCCCGCTGGGCCGTATCGAGTGTAATAATCTGAGCGTTAGAGTAGAGGGGGGAGTAGGGAACAGAAAAGCGCATGATTTGGCTGTAGGTTTTTGCTTTCTCGCTAACCCGGTAGAGGGTGAAGTACGATCTGTATTTGCTGAAATTCCCCTTTGAAGCCGTAGAGACACCAGGAACAGTTTCAGCCCAATCCAGGTCTGGAATTGTGGGGCTGTAACCATAATTGTTGTTGAACATGCCTACCAGATGGTCAGAGTTGGACAGAGATTTGATTTTTTTATCTGCCGAGGCTGCGCTTGTATTCTGATTGCTGATCCATGCCTTGGCCCATCCGTCATCCATCTGAAAGACGCTGTGTTGTCCGGCATGAGAGCTGAAAGATCCGTCCCGGGAATAGACAAAATCGGCGTAGGTAGTGGTGTCCCATATCTGATGAGGGCCGAGAAGGTAGAGCAGATGAGCCGAATTGTCTTTCTGCCCCTTTCCCAGAGAAATTTTCATAATGGTCGATGTTTCCCGCGAACTGACCAGCAAAGATCCGCCTGGAATATACTGGATGGAATTGAGCTCCAGCCACGACCACAGGTTCTCGGAAGCAGAAGTGGAATTTTTGCTGCTGCCGTCGGAAAGAGAGTATGACCGCGCATTCTTGCGGTAGTCTTTCAAGAGAGTGCTGAAATTTATATATTCCCTGCTTACCCCTGTAACCGGATTAATTTTCAGGATCAGATTGTTGGTGTCCGCTTGGGATTTATCTGAAGCGATTACCAGGATGTTGCCCTGATTGTCGAAATCAAAATCATTATTGATCTGGTACGTACTGGGAGTAGTCGAAATAGACACTAGTTTCCCCAGATTGTTCATAGCGCATACCTGGGTGTAATCGCTGACAAAGTAAAGGAGACCATTTCGTATTTTCAGGGATGTTCCATGATTGTTGGGCATAGGAAGTTCAGCTCTGAGCACGCCCGAGGAATCGTAGAGATAGGTATAATTTCTCGCATTGACCCCGGTTCCTGATACAAAATACAGGCCTTGATCTAGCTGTCCTGACAGGGATTTCGATTCTGCCGTCATTCTGCGGGTGACTGTGGTGGACAGGCGGCTGGGCTCTGTTCCCCACAGATTTCCCATGATTTGGGTGTAGGTGTGGGTTTCTCTGTGCCCATCTTCGTAAGAAATGGTAAAGGTAATCAGATTCTTTGTCGCCGGTATCAGCCCAATAATGCTGAATTCATGACTGGTCTGGTAGCTTTGATTTTGATGGACTGCCCGGGTAAAGGTAGGGTAGGATTTGTCATCAGGAGTGCTGATGGAATAGGTCACTGCTGCTGGAGAACTGGTAGTGAAATAGGCATAGAGGGACATAGTGTTGGTCCCGTAAGGATTGTCCATGAGCAGCATTTTGTCCGGACTATAGGCTTTTGCCTTCTTTTTCTTGTCAATTTTTTTCTGGGCTGAATCCTGATAATCCGTACTGTAGATTTGCTTGATTTTGTCGGCAAGAACAGTGGTGGTTTGCAGGTTGTTTTTAGCCTGGTAATACAGGCGGGTAGTCCAGATTCCCAGGCAGGCCAGGAGGGCAATGATGACAAGGATAATGACCCACTTGGCTCTTGTGTGGCGGGGACTGTTGGCAATCAGCTCTTTTTGACGGGCGCGCACGCTCTGGGCCCGGGCAAATGCCTGATTAGTTCCCCTGGCCCTGGTTCCGCGGTCGGGAGCAACAACTACTGTGCTCCTCTTCTTGCCTGCTGATGGTTTTTTGTCTTTTGTGGTCATAAACTACCTCTTCCTGCCATTCTATCGGGTATCCAGGCCGGGATAAACGGTGTCCTGCTTTTTCTGTTCTCGTTTCTGCTTCCCGCTACACTGAGACTATGGTTATCAATGACTTCGAATTTTGGCATCAAGACAGGCAGGTTAATCCTCGGCATCTGGAATCGATTCTTGACTTTCATAGGTCTGGAATCAAAAGCAGTCCAGGTTATCAGCCAGCTTTTGGAGTGGAGATAGAACATCTGACAGTTCGGACAAAGGATAATTCCCTGTCAGCTCCGGCAGGCCAGGCTGTGACCTATGGGGAAGAGCATGGCATGAAGGATGTTTTGCATGATCTGCGGCCGCTTTTTGATCCTGACAGAGAGTTCTGGGACAAGGAATCTTTACTGGGTTTGGGCCGGCCGGGGGGAACGCTTTCTCTGGAACCGGGGGGACAGTTGGAATTTTCTTTGGATCCGGTTCATACCTCCCAGGAATTGGCAGATCTGTATAGGATTTTCCGGGCGGATGTGGATCCTGTCCTGGCCAGACATGGAATCCGCCTGATTACTTATGGCTATCAGCCAGTCAGTAAGGCGCGAGATATAGAAATTATTCCTGAGCGCCGATATGACTGTATGAACCGGTTCTTTGGCCGTATCTCCAGTTTTGGTTGGAATATGATGAGAGCTTCGGCTTCTACTCAGATCAGTATCGATTATGCAAGTCAGGCTGATGCTGTGACTAAGATGCGGGTTGCGACTGCTGTCGATCCCATTCTGGGATTCTTTTTCAGGAATTCTCCTTATTTTGAGGGGAAGAAAAATCCCTACCCACTGCTGAGACAACATTTGTGGGGGCAGCTGGACCAGAACAGGACAGGAATTACACCTGGCTTGTATGATGATGATTTTGGCTTTGAGCAGGCTGCCTATAATGTGTTGGCTTCTCCCTTAATGGTGGCAGACCTGACTCATACCCCGGATGCTGACTGTCCTCATGACAGCCAGGTCTTCATGGCTTCTTTTGCCAATGCCGCTGATATTTACCCCGACCGCCCGCTTAATAAGTATGAAATTACTCATATTATTTCAACTCATTTCAACGATGTGCGCCTGAAGAATTTCCTGGAACTGAGGCATTGGGATTCTCTCCCCATCGGTCGGGTAGCCCATCTGGTCGACCTGGTTCAGGGGCTTTTCTATAACCCATCTAAGCTTGCTGATTGCTCCAGGTATTTTTCCGGCCTGTCCCGGCTGGATGTGGAAGAGGCCAAGCTGAATATGCAGGTCTATGGAAGACAGTCTCATCCCTATGGCCGTCCCCTTGATTTTTGGTGGGAATTCCTGGGCTGCAAGCAGGTTATGGGCCCCTACGATCCTGATAGTCCTTTGCCCTCTGCAACCTGTGCAATCCCAGGCGACAGCCTTCATCCTGATATTTTTCAGGAGTAAGGACAGGATTTTTAGTCAATTGGGATTCAACTGAAATCCTTTACTTTTTCTATTACGAGAAAGTGGTAAAATTACCAATTTCTCGTAATAGAAAGAATGGCTAAATTGCAATGATTATAAATACTGTGCTATGCTCTATTACGGGAAACTGGTAAAATTACCATTTTCTCGTAATAGATTTTTTAATAGGAATATGGACGAATTATCGGTGCAGGAATGACTACCTGCGTGACCCCCATACTCTCTATAATTTTATCCGCAGCGAAATTAAGGATTCAGACCAGTATTATGTTTTCCTGGATGAAATTCAGTTTGTTGATCGTTTCCCTGAAGTCCTGAATAGTTTACTGCGCTTGAATAATGTCGATATTTATGTTACCGGGAGCAACTCGAAATTTCTGTCTTCTGACATGGTGACTGAGTTCAGAGGCAGGGGAGACGAAATACGTGTCTATCCTTTGTCTTTTTCCGAGTATTTATCTGCTTTCAAAGGGTCAGAGGAAGATGCTTTTAATGACTATATGATTTATGGGGGATTGCCCAGAATTCTTTCTTTCCCCGGCGATGATAGGAAAGCTGCCTATCTGTCTGCTCTTTTTGCTGAGACCTACCTGAAGGATATTATTGAGCACAACCATATTCGCAACACTTCTGAGCTGGAAGATCTGGTTAACGTTTTGGCATCTTCGGTTGGCTCTTTAACAAATCCTGCCAAATTACAACGAACTTTCCGCACCAGGCTGCACAGCGATATTAGTGACAAGACCATTAAGACTTATCTTGATTACCTGGAAGACTCTTTTCTTATAGAATCCGCTTCACGCTATGACATTAAGGGGAAACACTATATTGGATCTCCTCTCAAATATTATTTTGTTGATCCTGGCCTGCGCAATGCCCGCTTAGGTTTTAGGCAGATCGAGGAGACTCATCTTATGGAAAATATTATTTTTACTGAGCTCAAGAGGCGAAGCTTTTCGGTTGATGTAGGGGTGGTGGATATTCGTGAATTATCAGCCGGAGACAAGGAAAAGGAAGGCTACCAATCAAAATATGAACGTAAACGGTTGGAGATTGATTTTATAGCAACCAAAGGCAGTAAAAAATATTATATTCAATCTGCTTTTGTTATTCCCGACAGGGCAAAACGGCAACAGGAAATAAAACCTTTACTGAAGATTGATGATTCTTTTAAAAAAATTATCATTGTGGGAACGTATACAAAACCTGTCAGAGACAGCAATGGAATACTTACCATGGGAATCAGGCAGTTCTTAAAGGATCCTGATAGCCTCGATATATAGCATTATGACTCTTTTCCTTCTGACCCGCAGCACATCCTCAGAAGTGACATGGCCCTTATATCGGGGGCCTTGGCTATCTTGGTAATGTTTGATAATCAGCCTTGCCGGGCGAAGACCAGGAATCTTGCCTGCAGGATGTTAGGAGATCAGTCGTGTCTGTATCAAAGCTTGAAGCTGTTACCCAATTGGCTAAGCGCCGTGGTTTTGTATTCCCGGCAGGTGAGATTTACGGTGGAACCAGGTCTGCTTGGGATTACGGTCCTTTGGGAGTCGCTCTGAAAGATAATATCAAGCATGAATGGTGGAGATCCATGGTCACCACCAGGGGAGATGTGGTCGGTGTTGATACATCGGTTATCCTTCCCAGCCAGGTGTGGGTTGCTTCCGGACATGTGACTGTTTTCAACGATCCTTTAGTGGAGTGCCTGAACTGCCATAAGCGTTTCCGGGCAGATCATCTGGAGGAGCATTTCGAGGCCAAACATGGGCGGAAGCCTGAGGGAATGAGTGACATTCCCTGCCCTGATTGCGGAACAGTGGGAAAGTGGACCGAACCCCGTGACTTCAATATGATGCTCAGAACCCATCTGGGTCCGGTAGAAGATGAGAATTCTCTGCATTATCTGCGTCCTGAAACAGCCCAGGGAATTTTCGTTGATTTTGCTGAAGTCCTCACTACTTCTCGGCAGAAACCTCCTTTTGGCATTGCCAATATGGGCAAATCCTTCCGCAATGAGATTACTCCCGGCAACTTTATTTTTCGCACCCGCGAATTCGAGCAGATGGAGATGGAGTTCTTTGTCAAGCCCGGGGAGGATGAAGACTGGCATCAGTATTGGATTGATGCCCGCCGCCAGTGGTATGTAGATCTGGGAGTCAACCCCGATAATCTGCGCCTGTACGAGCATCCCAAGGAAAAACTGTCTCACTACTCCAAGCGAACGGTTGATATTGAATATAAATTTGGTTTCCAGGGATCTGACTGGGGAGAGCTGGAAGGCATTGCCAACCGGACAGATTATGATCTCAGTGCTCATTCCCGGCATTCAGGCAAAGACTTGAGTTATTTTGATCAGGCCAGCGGTGAACGGTATACTCCTTACGTAATTGAGCCCGCTGCCGGTTTGACCAGGTCCCTGATGGCTTTTTTGGTGGATGCGTATGATGTGGATGAAGCCCCTAACACTAAGGGGGGCGTGGATACCCGAACAGTGTTACGGCTTGATCCCCGCCTGGCCCCGGTGAAAGCAGCAGTACTGCCCCTGTCGAAGAAACCCCAGTTGCAGACCATAGCTCACAATCTTGCTGATGAGCTGCGTGAGGATGATTGGGATGTGGACTATGACGAGGCCGGTGCCATTGGCCGCCGGTATCGCCGTCAGGATGAAATTGGCACCCCCTTGTGTGTGACCGTTGATTTCGATACTCTGGATGACCAGGCGGTTACCATTAGAGAGAGGGATACTATGAAGCAGGACCGTGTTGCCCTGGATCAGGTTGCCTCTTATGTAGGCTCTTTTATCAAAGATAAACGCAATACTTACCCCCGTACCCCCCAGGCAGCTCGTGCTGCCAGCCAGGCCTAGTGCTGCTCCTGCTCGTGCTTATATTTATATCAATCAATAGTATATGTATACAAATATGTGTATACAGGTAAACTTCTAGCCATGATGAACCAGGACCATCACACTCCCATCCTGTCCGGTTTTATGCTGGGCAATCACCGGGTAACCACCCCGGTTATTCTTTCGCCAATGGCTGGAGTAACCAACTGGCCTTTTAGGGTCTTGTGCGAAGATTATGGCCCCGATGGTCTCTATGTGGCTGAGATGATCACCGCCCGGGCTCTGGTTGCTGGGAATCCCAAGGCTTTCCGTCTGACCCGCTTTGCTCCTTCAGAAAAATTTCGTTCTTTGCAGCTCTATGGGGTAAATCCAGCTATTGTTCAGCAGGCTGCTGCCATGATAGTGGATGGCAACCTGGCCGACCACCTGGATCTCAACTTTGGCTGCCCTGTTCCCAAGGTAACTAGGCGGGGAGGAGGGTCGGCCCTCCCCTGGAAGACTGATCTCCTGCAGGACATTATTCATCGAGTAGTTGCAGTCTGCCAGCCGGCAGGAATTCCGGTGACTGCCAAAATCCGTACAGGTATTGATGATGATCACAGCACCATGAGGGAGGCAGCTACGATCATAGAGGGGGAAGGATGTGCCTGTGTGACTCTCCATGCCAGGACAACGGCCCAGTATTACGGGGGTCATTCTGACTGGAGCAAGATTGCCGAGTTGAAACAGCTGGTATCTATTCCTGTGATTGGCAACGGGGACATCTGGTCAGCCGAAGATGCCCTTGCCATGGTTGAGCAGACAGGCTGTGATGGGGTAGCAGTGGGTCGTGGCTGTCAGGGCCGGCCCTGGCTCTTTGCTGACCTGAAGAATGCCTTCGCCGGCAGTTGCCAGCGGGTCAGTCCTTCCCTGGGCCAGGTATGCCAAGTCATCATGCGTCATGCCCGCCTTCTGGTTGATTTTTATGATGGAGATGAAACCATGGCGGTTCATGATCTGCGCAAGCATATTGCTTGGTATCTGAAGGGTTTCCCCGTGGGAGGCCATACCAGGGCTGCCTTCATGTCTTGCCAGAATTTGGCTGATCTTCAGCGGCAGCTGGATGCTTTAGACCCCCAGATCCCCTTCCCTGATGCCCTATCAGACAAGCCTCGGGGCCGGACCCGCTATGCGAAAAAAGTTCATCTGCCCTATGGATGGCTGGATTCGCGGAGGCTAAACAATCAGGAAAGACAAAGTCTTTATGAAAGTGATGTTGAAGACGCTTCCTACTGATTTTCCTTTGATATTCTGGACACCTTCCCTTCTTACCCCTGTTTCACGTTCCAGACACACAAATTTCACAAAATGTCTATATTTTTTGCAAGTATCATAGGTGTAATTACTTTTTTGCGTTACAGTTGTGTATAGCATGAAAATGCATAACGACAGGAGCGATATGACCGACCTCGACCCGAACGAAGAGATAAACAGCAAGACAATCATTAAGGTTGTTGGCGTTGGTGGCGGCGGCGGCAATGCTGTGAACCGCATGATTGACGAAGGTATCGCCGGCGTCGAATTCGTAGCAGTCAACACCGATATGAAGGATCTAAACAAAAGTGACGCCGATGTCCGCATTGCACTGACAGATTCTTCCAGCCGCGGACTGGGGGCCGGAGCTGATCCCGAGCGGGGGGCTAAAGCTGCCCAGGATCATCAAAGTGAAATTGAGCAGGTCCTTAAAGGGGCCGATATGGTTTTCGTCACAGCAGGCGAAGGGGGCGGCACCGGAACGGGAGCCAGCCCCATTGTGGCCAGGGCGGCCCGCCAGCAAGGAGCTGTAACTATTGGCGTGGTTACCAAGCCTTTCAGCTTTGAAGGCGGCCGCCGAGCTGCTTCAGCTGAAGACGGCATTGAAAAGTTGCGCAAAGAAGTTGATGCCCTGATTGTTATTCCCAATGATCGTCTGCGGAACATGGATATTAAGGGAATGAATATCCGGGAAGTTTTCCAGATGGCAGATACCTCCCTTATGTCGGGAGTCCGCTGCATTACCGACCTGATTTCCAGCACCAATCCCACCATTAACGTAGATTTTCAGGATGTCAGCTCTGTTTTGCAAAACGCCGGAACTGCCATGTTTGGTATTGGCCGGGCCAGGGGTGAGGATAGGGCCGTTCAAGCAGCAGAAATCGCTGTCAATTCTCCTCTGCTCGATACCCCCATCGATGGAGCGACCAGTCTCCTGGTCAATATTGCTGGCCCTACAGACATGGGCTTTGAAGAGTTCACCCAGGCATCCGATCTGGTTAACCGCTATGCTGCCAAGGGAGCCAACATCATCATCGGTCTGGTGAATGATGACGCTTACGGGGATGAAGTTGTCGTATCTGTAATAGCTACTGGTTTTGATGGCAATGCTCGCCGGCAGGATTCTGACGAATCGGTGGTTTCGGGCAAACTGATTGCCGACCAGACTCAGGACCAGGAGGCTGCGCAAGCAGCAGAAGAGGCCGCTGCTGACAGCACCTCGGAGCAGGCAGTAGTGACCCGGCAGAACGGATCTGCCGGAAGACAGGAGGCATCTGATGCCACCGGTCAAAGCCGCCGGGTTTCCCAGGAGGAGCAGGGCCCGGAGACTTCCCCCTCCCCCCAGGTTCAGCCTTCACAGCAACAGCAACCTCAGGTACAGCCTGCCCAGTCCCAGCCGACCCGCCAGTCCGTGCAGCCGGAGATTCCGCCGGCAGATCCCGATGACGGACTGATTATTCCTGACTTCCTGCGCTAAGGGAAAGCCTCTATGCAGAAGAAGCCCGACTGACAGCTGAGACAAAACTTTAAGATAAGGAGTTACCATGGCGAATCCATTTAAGGGGGCTATGTCATTCTTCGGATTGTCTAGTACAGATGAGGAAGACCAGGACATCGAGGAATATGACGATTCCTCTTCCCAGTCGTCCACTTTCGACGATGATGAAGCCGTAGCTCCTCAGCCTGCTTTCACTTCTGCGAGTCTTTCAGCAGCATCACCATCCTCAGCTCCGGTGAGGTCACGCATGAACAGAATTACTACCATTCATCCTAAGTCTTATGAAGAAGCCCAGCTGGTTGGCAGAGCTATCCGGGACGGAGTTCCTGTTGTTCTTAATCTGACTGGAGTTCCTGAGGCGACTGCTTATAGGATTGTTGATTTTTCTGCTGGCGTTGTTTTTGGGGTACGCGGATCCATCGAGAGGGTAACTCCCCGCGTTTTCCTCCTTTCTCCCGCCCAGGTCAACATCAAAGTAGAACAGTCAGCTCCTGAAAATTCAGCTGCCGGCCTTTTCGACTAAATCAGGCTTGAGGTGATATATAATAGGCTACTATGCTTCTGGTAACCGTTATCTTAAGAATCCTGCGGATTTTCCTGTCTGCTTTCCTCTTTATTCTCACAGTCCGGATGATTCTGGACTGGGTAGCTCTTTTAACCCGCTGGCAGCCAGGCAAAATCATGTATCCCCTGGTCAATGCTGTGTATACGGTGACTGAGCCTCCTCTACGCCTGATGAGAAAGATTATTCCTCCTTTGAGGATGGGATTAGTGGCTCTGGATCTGGGATTCATGGTCCTGTACTTTGCAGTCTCTTTTTTGATTGCGATTCTTCCTTGAGCCCTTCGTGAACCCTTGAAAGCGTTGTTTTACCGCAACTGTGCTACCATGAGTAGCGGCAGTGTTTACCGAACGATTACAAATCGGAGATATTATGGCACTTTTGACACCTGGCGATATTCGCCATAAGCAGATCCCGCTTGCCGGCCGCTTCCAGCAGGGATACAACCTCAATGAGGTTGATGATTTCCTGGAGGAATGTGCTCAGACTGTTGATGAGTTAGGCAAGCAGTATGCAAACCAGACGCAGTCTTTAGGCCCAGATATTGCGACCTTGAATACCAAGGTCTCTCAGCTGACAAGTGAAAACACAAAGCTCCGTAACGAGCTTAGTTCCGCTCAGGAACAGATTCAGCAGGCTTCTGCCAAAGCTGGAGAAAACGCATCTGCCAAGGAAGATCTGGACGCAGCCAATGAAAAGGTGAAGGCCCTTACTTCCCAGGCCGATCAGGCCAAAATCCAGATGGATACCATAAATCAGCAGAACGAACAGCTTAAGTCTCAGGTGGATCAGCTCAATGAGCAGCTGAACCAGCTGACTGCTCAGGCTGCTCAGGGTGATTCTGCTTCTGAAGCCCTGCAGCAGCAGTTGACCGGTTTGCGCAACGAGCGTGATGAGTATCTGAATCGGGGTGAAAAACTGACCCAGGAACTGCAGAATTCCGAGCTGGCCCTGCAGGAAACCAAGGAAAAGCTGGCCGATGCTGAAAAGCAGGCCCAAGAATCACAGTCTCAGGTTCAGGACCTTCGCGCTGAACTGGAAAAAGTCCAGGGTGAGCTGACCGCTTCGTCTCAGCGCGAGGAAACCCTCCGCCAGCAGGTGGCTGCTAATGAGCCCAGTACAGAGACCGGAAGTCTGGAGAAGATTGCCAGTGCGGGCGGGGATGAGCGCAAGACCACGTCTGAGAAGGCAGCCCAAATGCTTGCTATGGCCATGGAGCTGCATGACAAGTATGTGAACAAGGGCAAAGATGAGGCAGCCCAGCTGGTCAGCGATGGCCAGGCTCAGCACGATAAAAAAGTGCAGGAAGCTGATGCCTATTCTGAGCAGACTCGCACCGAGGCCGACCAGTATTCCAAGCAGGTCCATGATTCTGCTGATGCCTACTCGGCACAAACTCGGAATGAGGCAGATAAGTATTCCAAGGAAGCTCACGACTCTGCTGACGCCTATTCTGCTAAAACCCGCAACGATGCTGACAACTATTCTTCCGTTACCCGCAGTGAAGCAGACGAATACAGCCGTCAGAAGAAGGCAGAAGGCGAATCCTACGCCGACCAGGTAAGGACAAATGCTGATGCCTATAGCAGCAAAACCCGGGAAGATGCTGACACTTACTCCCGTCAGGTCAAGGATAAGCTCTATGCAGATTCCAAGGTTATTGAGGGCAATATTGACAACCTCAAGCAGTTTGAGTCTGATTACCGCGGCCGCCTGACTACCTTCCTTAAACAGTTGACAGATCAGATCAACAACACTGTAACCTTACCCGGTGCTCAGCAGGGACAGGGCCAGAATGGATCTGGCAACGGTCAGAGCAACCAGCAGTAAAGTCTCAGGTAAGTTTGCATTAATTATTAGGTGTTTGAACCCGTGAAAGAGACGAAAAATAGACGGTTATATGGCTCTTGGGGCTGTATAGCCGTCTTTGTATCTGTATCAGTTGCTGGTCTGATTATCGACCAGCTCACCAAGGCTGTGGCTCTAAAATATCTGTCGGATGGGAGGAGAATCCCTGTTCTGGATGGGGCTATATTTTTGCAGCTTTACCGAAATTCCGGCGCTTCCCTGGGCTTCGCATCCGCAGCAACGTCAGCAATAGCGATCCTGGCCCTCCTTGCCTGTGCAGCCCTGGTTGTGGCTGCTATCCGGACTGACTCTCCTTGGTGGTCCCTGGCTCTGGGCCTGGCATTTGCCGGGGCAGACGGAAATCTGATTGACCGTCTGATCTATTCCACCGGCTTCATGAATGGGAAAGTGGTAGACTTCATTGATTATGGCTGGTCCATTGGCAACGTGGCCGATGTGTTCCTTACCCTTGCCGCTCTTGTCTTTGTGGTCCTCATTGTCAGCGGCCATCCTCTGCGTACACCCCCTGCAGAAAGTGCCCGCCATGAATAAGGTAACCATGGTCCCGGAGGATCTGGTTGGTGTCCGCTTTGATCTTGCTGTTTCCCGAATGATGGGTCTGTCCCGCTCAAAGGCGGCCAATCTGATTGATCAGGGGCAGATTTCCCTGATCGGTCGCTGCGGCCTGAAGTCTGAGAAGTTGCAGTCAGGAGATTCCATTCGGGTTAGTCTGACTACAAGTGAGAAGGCCCCAGAACCCATTGACTACGACATGGGAATTGTCTATGAAGATGGTGATCTGGTTGTGGTAGACAAACCTGTGGGCATGGCAGCCCACCAGTCGGTGGGATGGACCGGATCCACCGTTTTGGGCAGTTTGAAAGCCAGGGGAGTGCATATTACTGATTACGGTCCCCAGGGCCGACAGGGGATTGTTTCCCGTCTGGATGTGGGCACCAGCGGTCTTATGCTAGTTTGTAAGTCGCAGATGGCTTATAAAGAGATGAGGCGGCAATTTTCCCAGCATGAAGTTAAAAAAACCTATTATGCCCTGGCCCAGGGCAATCTGAAAGAGGACAAGGCTACGGTTGATGCTCCAATTGGCAGGGATTCAGCTGCTGACTTTCGCTTTACTATCACTCCTGCAGGCAAACCGGCTATCACTCATTGGGATGTGATAGAACGTTTCGGTCAGGCTACGTATATCAGCGTCAATCTGGAGACTGGACGGACTCATCAGATTCGGGTCCATATGTCTTCCTTGGGGCATCCTTTGGTAGGAGACAGCATGTACGGGGCTAATCCGGTTCTGGCTGAGCAGCTGGGCCTGTCCCGGCAGTGGCTGCACTCCATGAAGTTGGATTTCCGCCATCCCCGTACTCACTGCCCGGTCCATCTGGAATCCACCCTGCCAACAGATTTAGCTACAGCTTTGGAGACACTCCGTCTGAGGACGGCAAAGAGAGATAAGCAGGATTAGCTGAGAGACAACCGGACCAGGTGTGGCGTTAGATTGGAAGGCATGACTTCCTCCTCAGATTTTGTGCATCTGCATAATCATACTGATTATTCCACTCTGGACGGAGCTGTTCCCGTTAAAAAGCTGGTCCAGGTAGTTAAGGACCAGGGGCAGAAAGCAGTGGGCATTACCGATCACGGTAATATGCATGGTGCCTATGAACTATGGAGAACAGCAGTAGACCAGGGAATTAAACCTATTATTGGCATTGAAGCCTATATAACCCCTGGTACTGCCCGGGGGGATAAGACCAGGGTTCACTGGGGTACCAAGGAGCAGCATGCCGATGATGTTTCCGCTAATGGATCCTATACCCACATGACCTTGTGGGCTCAGAATGACCAAGGCCTGGTTAACCTGCTCAAGGCTTCGTCGGTTGCCAATCTGGAAGGACTGATGGGCCGCAATCCCCGAATGGACAGGGATGTGCTGAATACCTACCACCAGGGGATTATTGCTACAACTGGATGTCCCTCAGGAGCCGTCCAGACCCGTTTGCGTTTGGGGCAGTATGAGCAGGCTCTGCGGGAAGCCAGGGAACTGCAGGACATTTATGGAAAAGAAAACTTTTATGTGGAGATCATGGATCATGGCCTGACAATTGAAAAGCGGGTTATCAATGACCTCATCAGGATTGCTGACAATATAGGGGCTCCTCTGGTGGCTACAAACGATTCCCATTACGGTTTGGAGGAGGATGCTAAGGCTCAGGATGCCCTCCTGTGTATTAACTCCGGTTCCCGCCTGACTGACCCCAACCGTTTCCATTTTGATGGCAGTGGTTACTACATTAAGTCTGCCCAGCAAATGAGGGAATTGTTCAAGGACTTTCCCCAGGCCTGCGACAACACCCTGGAAATTGCAGAACGCTGCAATGTTATGTTTGATGATCATGAAGACGGAGCTTTCATGCCTGAGTTTGACTGCCCCCAGGGCTGGGATGCTACATCACTCTTTTTGCATGATGTAGAGCAGGGCCTGGAGCGCCGGTATCCGGACGGAGTTCCTGCCCAGGTTGCCCGTCAAGCTGACTATGAATGTGGCGTAATTTGCCAGATGCAGTTCTGCGGCTACTTTTTGGTGGTTGCTGACTATATCAACTGGGCAAAAACCCATGGGGTCATGGTCGGTCCCGGACGTGGTTCCGCAGCAGGAAGTATGGTTTCCTACGCTATGGGGATCACTGAGCTGGACCCGCTCAAGCATGGGCTTATTTTTGAGCGTTTTCTTAATCCTGAGCGAGTTTCCCTGCCAGATATTGATGTGGATTTCGATCCCGCAGGCCGTGAAAAAGTTCTTCAGTATGTTACCCACAAGTATGGGGCAGACAAGGTGGCCCAATGTGTCACTTATGGGACCATCAAAACTAAGCAGGCCCTAAAAGATTCAGCCCGCATTCTGGATTATGAATTCCAGATGGGGGAGACGATTACCAAAGCCCTCCCAGGTTCTGTGGGCGGCAAAGACATCAGTCTCCATGATATTTTTGATCCTCATGCCAAACGGTATGCGGAAGCTCAGGAATTCCGCGATCTGTATAATGATAATCCCGATGTTCAGAAAATCACCGAGGAAGCCAAGGGTATTGAAGGTCTGATCCGGCAGACTGGAGTGCATGCCTGTGCCACTATCATGGCTTCCCAGCCCATCGCCAACACCTCCCCCCTGCTCAAGCGCACTGATGGAACCATTACCACGACCTTTGAATATCATACATGTGAAACCTTAGGCCTCGTTAAAATGGATTTCCTGGGTTTGGCTAACTTGACAGTCATTAAAGAGACCTTGAACAACATTAAAGCCAACGGCAAACCGGCAGTAGATCTGGAGAAAATTCCCATTGATGATAAGCCTACATATGATCTGCTGTCTTCCGGCCATACCCTGGGCGTCTTCCAGCTGGATTCTGACGGCATGCAGAGCCTGCTCAAACAACTGAAGCCTGACAATTTCAACGATATTTCGGCTCTGATCGCCCTCTATAGGCCTGGTCCTATGGATGTGGATTCCCATAACAATTATGCCAAGCGCAAGAACGGACTTCAGGAGATAAAACCCATTCATCCTGAGTTGGAGAAGCCCTTGGCGTCTGTTCTGGACGAAACCTATGGCCTTATTGTCTATCAGGAGCAGGTTCAGTCTGCTGCCCGTATTTTAGCCGGATATTCCCTGGGCAGGGCAGACGTTTTGCGAAGGGCTATGGGAAAGAAGAAGCCCGAGGTTCTGGCTAAGGAAAAGGTGCCCTTCTTTGAAGGCATGAAAGAGCATGGATACTCGCAGGAAGCTGCCCAGGCAGTTTGGGATGTGCTGGTTCCTTTTGCCGGTTATGCTTTCAACAAGGCTCATTCTGCTGCTTATGGGCTGATTTCTTATTGGACCGCCTATCTGAAAACTCATTACCCGGTAGAATTTATGGCTGCCCTCCTTCAGGGTGAACGGACGAATAAAGACAAGACAGCCCTCTACCTGGGCGAATGCAGGCGAATGAATATTCAGGTCCTGCCTCCTGATGTGAATGAGTCTGTTTCTCACTACTCAGCTGTGGGCAACGACATCCGTTTTGGCCTGGGAGCCGTTCGCAACGTGGGAGACAAGATTGTTGACGCTATTGTACACGAGAGGGAAAAGAGCGGGGGCAAGGGGAAGTTCCTCAGTTTCCTGGACTGGATCAACCGGATGCCGGTGTCGGTTTTGAACAAGAGGACGGTGGAGTCCTTGATCAAGGGCGGAGCCTTTGACAGCATCGATCCCAATCGCCGAGCTCTTTTCACTATTCATGAGGCAGCCATTGATCAGGTGGTTCCACTCAAGCGGAAGGAAGCAGAAGGCCAGTTTGACCTTTTTGCCGATGCCGGTGACCCTTCATCATCTTCTGCCGATGCCTTGGGAGATGCCAATATCAGTGTTCCTCAGATTGATGAATGGGACAAGAAAACCAAACTCAATTTTGAGCGGGAAATGTTGGGGCTCTATGTGTCTGACCATCCTCTGAGCGGCTTAGCTTCTGTTTTGGCCAACCTGAGCGATATGTCCATTCCACAGCTTCTGAACAAGGCATCCACCATGCCTGACCGCAATCAGGTAACCATCGCCGCCCTTATTACCGCAGTTGATCGCAGGGTTTCCAAGCAGGGCAAGCCCTGGGCCATTGTTACCCTGGAGGATTTGGAAGGCAGCATTCAATGCCTTTTCTTTGGCAAGGCTTATACCAGCAACCAGGACAAGCTGGTGGTGGATACGGTCGTTCAGGTTAAGGGGAGTGTGTCTGTCCGTGATGACGGGGTCAGCATTTATGGCCGCGAGGTTGAGGTTCCTTCTGTGGACTCGGCAGACGTACAGCCGGTGCTGATCAGCCTGCCTGGCCGGGCCTTAGACCGGGGCCGGATGCAGAGCCTGTCTTCTATCCTGAGCCGGCACCCAGGCTACTGCGAAGTTCGCCTGATCATCAGCCAGCCGGGGAATAAGGTCAGCACCATCTATGTGGGAGATAAATTCCGGGTCGCCCGCGATACCTCTCTCTTTGGGGAAATCAAGTCTCTTTTTGGCCCCCGCTGTATTGAAAACTGAGAAGTGCTAAAGTGTCCATAAGATAGTCTTTACCTGGGAAGGGCGCATATGCAGCAGAAACGTTCTGGCAGCCCTGCTCCGGTTGATTCCATCGTTGGAGTCAACCTGGGCAACTGGCTGGTGCTGGAAAAGTGGATGGAGCCCGGACTTTTTGCCCATTCGAGCGGCAGTCAGGACGAATACACCCTGGCTCATACCCTCCCCAGCCACCAGTTGGCTCGCAGGCTTCAGGAGCACAGGCAGACTTATCTGACTGAGGAAGATTTTGCCTATATGGCCCGGCAGGGAATAAACATGGTTCGTTTGCCGGTTCCTCATTTTGTCTTTGGCGACTGCCCTCCTTTTATCGGCTGCATTGAGTATGTAGATAAGGCTTTTTCCTGGGCTGGCGAGCATAAGATGACAATTCTTCTGGATCTTCATACGGTCCCGGGCAGTCAGAACGGTTATGATTCCAGCGGCAGGATTGGGCCTGTTGCCTGGCATAAATCCGCCTCGCAGATATCGTTTGCCCTCTCGGTTTTGGAGCGTTTGGCCGACCGGTATGGGAATAATCCCGCCCTCTTTGGGATAGAAGTCCTCAATGAGCCCAAGCTCCCCCTGTCCTTTCTTGAGCGCTTCTACCTGACCGCTTACAGACGTCTGCGCCGCCGTCTGCCAGCCGATAAGGCCCTGGTTTTTCATGACGGGTTTAATCTGCTTGGCATGGCATGGATCTTTGCTCTCCATCCCCGTATGCGTTCCATGACCAACGTTTATCTGGATACTCATCTCTACTTAACTTTTGCTGAGCAGGGTCTGGAAAAAGCTTTTAGGCATACCCCTGACCGGCATCAACCCAGCCTGCGCAGGCGGAGGCTTTTTTATTCCTGGGGAATTCGTTTGGCCGGCGCCTTTATCCGCCTGGTTGATCACCGGGTTCCGGTGATTGTGGGGGAATGGTGCGCTGAAAGTTCCTTGGGAAAGCTGGGTCTGGATGATGAGTTTCAGGAGGCCAGGCAGGCAGATTTTACCCCTTATTTTACCACTTATATTGCTGATTTGCAGAAGAGTATTTTTAAGCGTCGCTTCTTTTGGAGCTATCAGCTGGAGAGGGATCCTGCTTTACGAGAAAAAATGAAGGGAACCTGGCGGAGTTTGTGGGATTGGCGTCTGTGCGCAGAAGAGGGAGTTGTCTGAGCCGTATCGGTTGCGGTTTCTGTCGAAGCAGGAGCCGTCCATCAGCAGACAGCTGGGTAAGCGGCCCCTGTCCGCATTATGGAAAATGCTTCCCCTCCTCTCATACCGACCTCTTTCTATAATTAAACGCATGCCCATTTTAATATGGGTAATTGAATAAATATAAGTAATGTATGTAAGAAAGGAAGGCCATGGCTGTTCTTTCCGGCGCCGATGCTCAGAAGATGGAGCAGGAATTTGTTCAGGACAAGAAGAATGTATTGGCTCAGCGTTCCGCTGCAACGAATGGTTTGCTGAAAGCTGCTGAGGATCCCTTTGTCATAGCCCGCAATAAGAACCCCTATTCAACGGATCTGACTTCAGATGAAGTGACTAATCAAAAGCATTCTGGTCGCTGCTGGATGTTCGCCGGTCTCAATGTTCTGCGTTTTGCCATCGCCAAAAAGTTGAACGTGGAGAACTTTGAGCTTTCGCAGAACTTTTTGTATTTTTATGACAAGCTGGAAAAGTCTAACTACTTTTATGAGAACGTAATTGCTACCGCTAAGGATGATCTTTTCGACCGTAAGGTGGAGTTTCTTTTTAGTGAGCCTGAGAGCGACGGCGGCTGGTGGCAGTACGTTGTCAACCTGGTTAAGAAGTATGGCATTGTCCCCAAGAATGCTATGCCGGAGACTGCCAATACGGAGAATTCAACCGCTATGAATGAAGTTCTTAACCGTAAGCTTCGTCAGGATGGAATTCGTCTGCGTGAGCTGGTCCGCGGCGGTGCTTCCGATGAAGAAGTAGAGGCAGAGCGTTCTCAGATGATTTCCGGGATTTATCACATCGTTTCTGTTGCCCTGGGTACCCCTCCTCAGCAGTTCCGCTTCCAGTACCAGGATAAGGATAAAAAGTATCACGATGAAGGAGTCATGACTCCGGCAGATTTCCTGAAGAAGTACAGCGATCTTGATGTGGATGATTTTATTCCCCTGGATAATTATCCTCTCAAGGAAGTCGTTAACTACAACAAGCACTATGCCAATGAATTAGTTGGTGATATGGTGGGAGCCCCGGTTCCTCACTGGCTGAATGTACCGATAGACGAGTTGAAGGCAGCCGCAGTTAAGCAAGTTCAGGCAGGAGAACCGGTCTGGTTTGCCTGCGATGTTGACCAGTCTTCCGACCGTAAGAACGGAGTCATGGATACTGACCTCTACGATATGTCTACCCTGGTAGGGGTTGATTTTACCCTGACCAAGGGTCAGCGGATTGCCAGCCAGGAAAGTTCAGCTACTCATGCCATGACCCTGGTGGGTGTTGATGTGATCGACGGCAAGCCTGCTCGCTGGAAGGTTGAAAACAGCTGGGGAAGCGATAACGGTCAAAAAGGTTACTTTGTCATGACAGATGACTGGTTTGATCAGTATACCTTTGAAGTCATTATTAACAAAAAATATCTGACTGCCGATCAGGTTAAGCTCTACCAGACTGAGCCTGAAGTGCTGCCTTACTACCTGCCCCTGTAAAACTGTCCGCCTTTGTCAAAGCAGGCAGAACAGGCCGCGCAAACACATAAATGCCAGGTCATGTCGCCATAATGGTGCATGGTGTCCGCAAGCTACAGCCCCAACAGATAAGCTGCTGGGGCTGTACTTTTTCCTCTTTGGGCATGTTGTGATCGTATATTAGGCAAGGACGAGTAGAATAAAACCCATGCCTAGCATGACCGGCTGCGGCTTGATGCTGCGCACCTGCAATAAATCAGCATATATGAAGATAGGGTAAGCACAATGGCAGAAGCAGAATCCAGGGAAAAAAATCAGACTGAGGGTGAAGAAACTACAATCGCCAATGCGGTAGCTCAGGCTGTGGATCTCTATAAGGTTTATGGAGATTCAGCCGAAACTCAGGTAACAGCCTTAGACCATGTCACCGTGGATTTTGAGCGAGGGAAGATGACAGCCATCATGGGCCCTTCGGGATCGGGGAAATCCACCCTCATGCACTGCATGGCCGGACTTGATACCCCTACCTCCGGCAAGGTGATTGTAGAAAATCTTGAAGTGTCATCCATGAAGCAGAGAGAGCTAACCAGACTGAGAAGGGAACACATTGGTTTCATCTTTCAGAGCTTCAACCTGGTTCCTACCCTTACTGCGGAGGAGAATATCCTCCTGCCCTTGCAGATTGGACACAAGAAGATTGATCGGGACTGGTTTGACAAAGTGGTTGATGTGGTGGGTCTAAAAGACCGCTTGGATCATAGGCCTTCTCAGCTGTCCGGGGGCCAGCAGCAGCGGGTGGCCTGCGCCCGCGCCATCATGTCCCGTCCTGCCGTAATCTTTGCTGACGAGCCAACCGGTAACCTGGATTCCCGCTCCTCCCGGGAAGTATTGACCTTCCTGAAGAATTCGGTCACCGATAATTCTCAGAGCATCATAATGGTGACTCATGATCCCCGGGCTGCTTCCTACGCCAACCGGGTTTTTGTTCTGGCTGATGGCCGCATTACCCAGGATATGGATGAGCCCTCTTACGAGGAGATTCTTGACGTCTTTGCTACTGAAAAATAAGGGGGCGTTATGATAAAAATCGGATTTCGCGAAGCCAGAGCGCACTTCTCCCGCTTCATTATGTCAATCGTTGCCATCTGCCTGGGAGTTGCCTTTATTGTTGGTTCCTTCAGTTTCCGCAATATGCTTCAGGACCAGATGACCTCTGTTTTTGCCTCCTCATCTGAGGGAGATGTGTACGTCAGAGGAGTTAAGAAATCAACAGACACATCATCCTCATCTTCTTCATCTTCTTCTTCCTCCTTGTCAGCTGCTTCTCTAGCGGCCGGAACTAACTATAATTCCATTCCATCTTCTCTGATCTCTGATATCAAGAAAGTGAAAGGGGTCAAGAGTGCCTTTGCCCTGATGACCATGACCAACGCCGCCCTGGTCGGCAAGGATGGCACGGCAGTGGGAGCAGGAACAACAGGAATCACGGCAGTGTCCATGGCAAAGAATGCTACCTGGAGATCTGTTTCTTTTATAAAGGGAACGTATCCCCATGGGGCCGGTCAGGTTAGCCTTCTTAAGCAGACGGCGGATGCAGCCGGGTTAAAAGTGGGGGATAAAACTACTTTTGTTTACGCCAGCGGCCCTAAAAAGGTAAAGATTTCAGGAATCTTCACCCTGACTTCTGTTGCCCAGGGAACTCTTTATGTTGGTATTGATCCTCAAGTTGTTAAGCAGGAGAGAGTCTATACGGTTTTGGGATCTTCCGCTTCTGCTGCGTCTTCTTCTACTTCTTCTGCTTCTTCTACTAATGCAAAACCTTCATCGCCGGCTCCTTCTGCTTCTGCTCCATCCCTTCCTTCAGGTCAGGGCGGTAACCAGAGGCAGATCCAAGAGCAGAGACAGGCTCAAGCTCAGGCACAGGCGCAGGCAAGAGCCCACGCGCAAGCACAGGCTAAAGCCCAGGCGCAGGCCCGTGCCCAGGAGCAGGCTCGGCGCAAGGCTTATCAGGAGGCCAACGCCTATATTTCCGTCATCACCGTCTATGGCACAGGCAGTAAGGGACGTCCCCTGACAGACAGTCAGCAGAAGGCATTGGCGAAGAGAGTCAATGCCATGTTGGATGCAAAATCCTCCAACAAAGGCAAAACCAAGGCTGCTGCAATTACCGGTGATGCTTTGAGGGCAGAGCAGAAAGACGGCATCAACAGCATGATGGGCTTTATCCAGCCTATGATTCTGATTTTTGCCTTTATAGCCCTCTTCGTGGGTACTTTCATCATTGCTAATACCTTTTCCATGATTGTCCGCGAATCCATGCGGAGGTACGCCCTGCTCAGGTCAGTAGGTGCCAGTCCCAGCCAGGTTTTCACTACGGTCATTATTCAGGCCCTGGTTATGGGCCTGGTCGGGTCAGTTCTTGGCATCTTCCTAGGTTGGGGGATGATGTCCCTTATATCGGTAGGGCTCTCCCGGTCAGGCTCGCCCCTGACTGGCTCTTCCCGCCCGGGCCTGAATGCCATTATCATTGGCCTGATTGTTGGCTTGGCAGTATCGTTGATTGGTGCTGCCCTTCCTGCCCGTCGGGCAGCCCTGGCACCGCCTATTCAAGCCATGAATGAAACAGTCAATCCTCAGAAGTCCACCAGGGGCCGAGGCTGGCTGGGTCTGGCAATCTTTCTGTTGGGAGTCCTTTTTTGGTTCCTGTCTTTGTCCCTGGTTGCTTATGACGGTCCGGAAGGCCAGGGCCCCACACCCTTGAGCTGGCTTAATTCCTTCTCTCCGGATGCAGCCCTGGGCTGGGGAGCTTTGTTTATTATCCTGTCAGTTATTGTTATGACCCCCTCCTTGGTGGTCCCTGCCCAAAAGATATTAGGCGTTATTCCCCAGCTACTCTTCCCGGTGTCAGGGAAACTGGCCTCCCGCAATCTGGACAGGTCCAAGAGGCGGACTGCCAATACAGCAGCTGCCCTCTTTGTCGGTCTGGCTATCGTCAGTTGCGTAGGAACGCTGGCATCCACCTTAACCGCATCGACAGCCGGTCTGATTGACGAGGGGATGACCGCTGATTTTGCTATCCGGTCGCAGACCATGACCATACCGACCGATCTCGATAAGAAACTAGCAAAAACAGAGGGGATAAGGTCTGTGACTAAAGTCACCATGATTCCCCGTCTCAAATTTAACGGCAAACAGATTAATGGTTTTAGCATGACGGCCAAAGATACTCTTTTCAAGGACGTATACAAGCCTCATATGATATCCGGATCGGCTGTCTCAGCCATTAGTAAAGATCAGCTGGTTGTTGGCAAAACTATTGCTGATGACAACAAGTGGTCGGTTGGCACGGTTCTGACCGTGAAGTCTCCTGATGCCACCAGAAAAATCAAAATCGGCGCTATTACTGACTCAGCAACCTACACTAATTCAATCTACCTGTCCAGCAAGGTATCTGATCAGCTGCGGAAGAGTTATGCCGGAGTTACCTTGGCCCTTTATGTGTCAGCCAAGCCGGGAACTAACCTGACCAGTCTGGAAAAGAAGCTGAAAAAGCAGGTCAAGAAGTACTATGTTCTCACAGTGATGAACAAAGAGGAGCTTAAATCCAGCATCGCCACCCTGATCAACAATATCATGGTCATCATTTATGCCCTCCTCGCCCTGTCTATCCTTATAGCAATTTTTGGAGTGGTAAACACTATGGCCCTATCGGTGTCGGAAAGAACCCGGGAGATTGGTCTGCTGAGGGCTATTGGCACCAGCAATGGCCAGGTTCAGGGCATGATCGCCATAGAGACAGTGATGATTTCCGTCCTGGGAACTGTTGAGGGAATTGTCACCGGTCTGGCTGCCGGGATTGTTATTCAGCAGGTTTACAAGGACAGCGGCCTGGGAACCCTCAGCATTCCTTTCAAACAGTTGCTGATTTTCCTGATTCTGTCTGTTCTGATCGGTCTTCTGGCCAGCTTGTCTCCGTCCAGGCGGGCCCTGAAGGTTCCCGTTCTGAATGCAGTCAGCGATGAGTAGGATAAAAAGGTGCTGCTATGAGAATTATTGTTGCGGACTGTTCTGCTGTCTATTCGGGCCGGCTTAATGCCCGCCTCCCCCGTTCCCGCCGGGTTATTCTGATCAAGGAAGACAGCAGTTGTCTGATTTTTTCTGAGCTCGGATCCTATAAGCCCCTTAACTGGATGGTGGCACCCTGTACTTTGCGGCAGGTAGGCCCTGACCAGCCTCGGTTTCATTCTCTGATCACCGATATGGGCTTGGATACCTTGAAATCGGAAGAACAGGGAGATCTTCAGCCGGGAGAGGGGGATCTTCAGCTGGAAGAGGGGGAAGCCCAGCCGGATTCCTTCCTCCAGGTGACAGCTGATAAAAGTTCTGATACCTTGATTATTGCCCTATGGCAGGTTCTGTCTGATCAGACATTTGACCTCGGTCAGGATCCGGGTTTGAGTAAGGACGGGGTAGAGGACCATTTGCAGCACTACCTGGCAGAGCAGATAGAACGGATTGGCAAGGGGGCCCGGCTGGTCAGGCGGGAATATCCCACAGCCATTGGTCCGGTTGATATTATGGCCATTGATGGCGACGGGGTCCATGTGGCCATTGAGATCAAGCGGCATGGGGGTATCGATGGGGTTGAACAGCTGACCCGTTACTGCAAGCTTTTGAACAGGGATACAAAAATAGCCCCGGTTCGTGGAATCTTTGCCGCACAGACTATTACTGCTCAGGCACGGACTCTGGCTGAAGACCGGGGCTTTGAATGCCTCATTCTTGATTATGATCAAATGAAAAATGAGGATTCGTCTGAGATTACCCTTTTCTAGTTTCTAGTTTCTAGTTTTTAGTTTTTAGTTTTGCTTTTTGGGTTTTCTGGTTTTAAGCTGAGAGAATGTTTTAAGCTGAGAGAATATCGACCACAAAGACCAGGGTGGAATTGGCAGGAATACTACCCTGAGCGGTAGAACCATAGCCTTGGCTGGGAGGAATAATCAGCAGGACCTGGGATCCAACTGTCTTTCCTGTCAGCCCCTTGGTCCAGCCGGTAATAACTCCTCCAGACAGGGAGAAGCTCAAAGGTGTTCCCCGGGACCAGGAACTGTCAAAGGGAGAATCGGCCTTGCCACCCAGAACCCAGCCCTTGTATTGAACAGAAATGGTGTCGGAAGCCTTAATCTTCCTGCCCTTGCCCTGGATCAGGGTTTGAGAGACCAGTTTTCCTGTCTTCTTGTAAGTAGTCAGACCAGAAATGGAAGGCTCGCCGTTCTTAGCCAGGGTAACTTTGGGCAGGGTAGGATCGAGTGAGGTCACCTTGGTTCCGCTGGCCCTTTGAGGAATCTTTCGTGCATCAGTCAAGGTCAAGGCCAGAAGATAACTACTGGCCGAGGCTGTTGATGTAGTGGAAGAACTGTTCTCACTGACTGCCAGAACAACTGTTGAATTAACCCGTAAGCCCTTGAAAAGCTTATAGAAACCGGCCTGTATACCTTTCTTGGTCAGGAAGGTGCTGCAAACGGCGTCTCCCTTCCAGGTAGAGTTGACTTCTTTGCCGGTTGAAGGGTTGAGAACAATCTGCTGCAGGCAAAGCTGATCGCCGTCAGAAGCCTTCTTCCCGTTGCCTTCCTGGACAATTTGATAGGTATAATTTGTTACCGTATAGGGAGTTTTGAAGCTGATGGAAGGTTTTTTGCCCAGTGTTCCCTTAGCGCTGAACGGCTTGTCAGTCAGTTCTTCGAATTTGCTGCTGGTGCCTTCTTTGACACTTCCTGATGAAGACCCACAGGCTGCCAGAGGCAGGCACAGAGCCAGGACGCAGATGAGGGCCATAAGGAGTGGAGTGATTTTTCGAGTAAACGTTTTTCCCATAAGTCATACTCTATCGGTACGAGGGTACTCGACTTGCGGACCTGCATGTATGGGCCTGCATGTGGTAGGAAAAAGCCAGCTATGGACAGCCTGTGAGACTATCTGGGAAGCAATTGTGGATGAAATGTGCCTATGTTCCGGTAAACTAGCTTAGTTGATAGGAAAATCAGGAGCCTCATAGTGAAAAACGACGATACTCAAACTAGCGAGACGATTGACCGGACTGAAACTGTGTCCAGGAAGGACTTGAAAGCTGACAGTGCGCATACCAGGCACGAGGATCCGGCCGAAGATGCCAGGACCAGTAACCATACAGCTTCTGGAAGAGCCCGCAGAATAGTCTTCCGGTTTGTTCTTGCCCCTATTTTTGCTGTAGCAGCCGTGGCTTCCCTGGTCATGGGAATTCTTTTTGCTACCATTTTGGCCCCCAAGCCCATTCTTCAGGCAACGGCTTCCGGCCTGTCTTCTTCGTATCTCTATACGGAAGATGGGGTAGCGGCCCTGAGCGGGTCGGGCTTGACCATGAAAGTTTCGGGTAAAACCGGTTCACAGGTCTGTCTGGCAGTAGGCACAGCCCGCGATATTAAGCTTTGGCTGGGCAAAGAAAAGGTCACGGTTCTTACTGGTTTATCTTCCTCTGCTGCCTTATCCAGGAAAATTGTGGGAAGCGAAACGGATCCCATTCTCTCGTCTGATCAGTCTTCAGATGACGATGAAGCTGGTCTGACTTCTTTTAAGAATTCTGATTTGTGGCAGTCGGTGACCTGCGGGAACGGCGCAGTTCAGGTCAAATTGGCAGATGCGTCTGGTAAGGCTCTGGTGGCCTATTCCTCGGACCCGCTTCAATCAGTATCCCTTTCCTGGAGAAACCAGAAGCAGGAAAATTATACTTGGGTTTGGTATCTGGCTGCTGCCCTTTTGGCTGTTTTCTCCATTCTCTGCGCTACCCTTTTGGCCACATTTAAGCCCAGAAAGCGGGTTAAGGCTTCTGCTGCACGCAACCTGGCCGTGGAAGAGGCTCAGGCTCAGGATGATATGAGCACCCAGATTATGGAACCTGTGGAAGAAAACTTCCACTATCAGCGGCCGGATGTGGTTCCCACTCATCATGCTCCTATTACTAAGAAAAAGTGGTCCCCCTTCGGGCTGGGTAAGGGCCAGGTCCTGTCTGCTGAGGAGGCCTTGTCTTCCCATGATCAGGATGAACCTGATAGTCAGGAGGCCTCGGGCTCCCCGGCAATTGTGGATCCTTCCCATTCCAATATGGTTGCCCGGGTATCGAGCAGCCGTCAGCACACCTCTGGCCATATTCCGGGGGAGCATAGGGAAAATTCTTCAGAAGATTCTCCGGTAGGCAAACACAGGGCATCTGCCGATGACATTCGTCGCAGGGCAAGGGCCAAGAAGTCTGCTCATCGTCAAAGAAAACAGTCATCTCCTCATTTATCTCATCTGGTTTCTCAGACGGAGTCGAGCAGCGATTCTTCGGCGGATCAGTCTGTCCCTGAAACTGTAACAACTGCCTCCTTCAGCGAGATGGCTGCCTGGCTGGAGAGGGTAAAGAAAGAAGATTCCAAGCCCCCTGCGGATAATACCGTTGATATTCTGGCCGATGAAAAAGAAAAGAAATCCAAGGAAAACCTGTTTGAAAATTCTGAAAGCACAAGAATTACCGACATTCAGGAAGCGGTTTCTGAGTCTGAGCATAAGGCCGATAAGGACTCTGAGCAGCCATCGGCCGAAGCCAAGGAGGAGCATCATGACTAAAAAATCACTGCTTTCCCACGGCATAAGAAAGATTCTTATAGCCCTGTTAGCTGCATCCAGCACACTAGGACTGGCAGCCTGCGGGTCTGTGCCTGAACCCAAAAAGACTAATCTGTCTAACACCACTGTCATAACCCTTACTCAGGAAGAAAGAATCCGTAGGAGAGTCATCCGCAATGTTCTTTCCCTGGATGAAGACAGAGATGTTGAAGGACTTAAGCAGTATGTCCAAGGCCCTGAACTGGCTGTCAGGACCAGCCAGCTGACGGTGGCTAAGGCGACCGAGACTTTAGACCAGACCGCTGCCATACCCACAGGGGTACAGCAGATTATGATTCCGACCGAATCCTCATGGCCTCGGTCCTTCTTCTCTATTACTACGACGACCGCAGACCAGCAGTCTGGCCGTCTTCTGGTTTTTTCTCAGGATTCAGCCAGGGAAAATTACAAGCTCTGGGGTCTGGTCAGGCTCTTCTCCGGTGCACAGCTGCCGACTTTCCGCCAGCAGACTCCTGCTACTAAAACCTCTGATGAGTACAACGATCCCAACCATACAGGAACTGCCACTCAGGGCGGCCTGGTTATGACTCCGACTAAGGCTGTTACCGCCTATGCCGATGTCCTGCAGAAGGGCACTGCCAGTACCTATGCCTCCCGTTTTGCCACTGATTCTCTGCGGACCGAGTTGACCAAGCTGACGAATACCATCAGCGATGGAGTGAAGAAAAACGGGGGAACTCAGGAGCAGACCTTTACTTTTAATAAGAAAGCTATTAAGGTTCTGGTAACGGCCACCTCGTCCAAGAACAAGGGAGCCAAGCTGGGAGCCCTGGTAATTGCTCAAATAGATTCGTCCTGGACACGAACCGCGGGGAAGGACAGGACTTCTCTGCCTATCTCTGATGCAGAGAAGGCCCTTTTTGGCATACAGGAAGGTAAACAATCCGTAGTGGCCAATTACATTAATGTGGTTGCCCTCTATGTTCCTTATGCATCTCAGGGGTCGCAGGCTAAAATCGAGTGCGTTGGTGCTGAACGGGTTCCTGTTTCGGTCACAGCTCGCTAAGGTTCTGTCGCTAAGTTCTCTCGCGAATTCTTCTCGCTAAGGTCCTGGCTGACAGGCTTGAGTGGGAGAGTGAGAGAATATCGCGTCAAGTGAACAACAAATAATTTCATCACAAATAATTTCATCTATATGAAGGCATTATGACTCAGATAAATAAGGGCGGCAAAGCCCAGCGCTCTACTGCGGGTTTGAACCTGGCAGGGGCGGTTGATTTAGAAGGATTAAAGCATAAGGTCACGGCTCCTGCCGGTCAGGAAGGCGGAGCTCCCGCTGCAGGGGGCTATGTGGTGGATGTAGATACCGCCGGTTTTGATTCCATGGTCAGAACCTCAGCTACTTACCCCATTCTCCTGCTCATGTGGCAGGAAGATGATAATCGCTACTTTGACCTTGCGCGCAAACTGGCAGATATGGTCACTGAGATGAAGGGGCAGATGCAGCTGGCCCGCATGGATATTGCCTCTAATCCCCAGGTTGTTCAGGCTTTGCAGATGCAGGGGGCTCCGGCCTTGTATGCCTTTATTGGCGGCCGGCCTATGCCTATTGTCCAAGGAATGCCAACGGATGAGGAACTTCGGCAGATTAAGGAGCAGATTCTGCCTCAGCTGGTTGCAGCAGCCCAACAGTCTGGAATTACTGGCACCGCTCCTTATATGGGAAATGAGTCTGACCAGGCGAACCGGGAAGGTCAGGGTCAGGATGGAAGCTCAGGCAATGACCGAGGGCCCTCCCATCCTCAGATACCAGCCGGCCACGAAGAGGCGTATCAGCTGGCTCAGGAGGGCAAGTATCATCAGGCAGCTGCGGCTTACCACAAGATTATGGAATCTGACCCTCATGATGTTCTTGCCGCGCGGGAGCATGCCAAGGCTGCCCTTTTAGACAGAAATGGAGAATCTGATGTGAGAGCGGTCCGTAAGGCAGCAGGGGATGCTCCCGACGATCTCCAGGCTCAGCTGGATGTAGCTGATATCGATATGATTGGTGGCCATCTGGAAGATGCCTGTAATCGACTCCTGGACTTTTTAACTACGCATAGGGAGAGCAAAGATCTGATCCGGCAGCGACTCTTGGAGTATTTTGCTATTCCTGAAGCATCTGATGAGCGCGTCCGTCAGGCCAGGGCAAGACTGGCAACCCTAATGTATTAAATATACCAGAGGTCGGTTTAGCCCTCGGAAGCTGTGCGATTGGTCCCGAATCCTTGATGGAAGCTGGGACCTTTTTTATTGAGTTCCTCTAAAAAGCTGTCTTTCCAGAAGCTATAAGGGTGCTCAGCTAAACCATCATTGGAGAAGCGCCAGTCATCAGTAATCTCAGTCAGGCAGAATTCCGGTATAAGCAGATTGGTAACGGGCTTATTTCGTCTGGTTTCCGCTGCTACCAGGGGATAATTGTCGCCTCCGAAAACGTCCAAATTCCAGCCATCTTCTCCCACCCAGGCTGTGTACCGGGTTTTGACCAGGGCTTTACCGCCCCGACGGATGAGCTCCACGGCTATGTCTGGATCAATCTCCCGCCCAGCCTCATATCTGGTTCCGCTGGTGGAAGGCCCTTTGGTGGTCATAGAAGCAAAATGGAAGCGGTCTCTGTAGCGGTCAACGGTTTCCAGGGGATCAATCTTGCTGGTCATGTCTACCTTGGTATTAGCAGCTTTGACCCGCACTCTCAGGGCATAATTATCCTCGTAGACATAATAACTTTGAATAATCAGAGTTGGTTCTTCGTTCACAGTCAGGTCCGCAGGCAGGGAATAGCAGAAAAATCGTCGGTCATATTCAAAATCAGAGAAAGGATCACTCATACTCTGTCTCCTGGAAATACATCTACTTTTCCTTTATTTTATGCGGCAAGGGGTACTTTTAGCCGTACACTGCTTGATCGCGACAAGCGCAGGTTTTATTTGACCGCTGAATACGCTACAGTAGAGGTGCTCGGGTTTGTAGCTCAGTGGATAGAGCGTCTGTCTCCGGAACAGAAGGTCGAGGGTTCGAATCCCTTCAAGCCCACTTTGGCTTATAGGACAGAATGTGTTGCTGGAATGGGATTCTGTATAGACTATTTATTGTATCTCTCTAGTTAGGGATGGTTGCTAACTATTGTTGATGTGCGTTCAGGGTCTGGTATAAACGTGTGATGGTTTGGTTTGTAGGTATAGTTTCCAGGTATTTTTGAGGGTCGTGAGTAGCGGTGGAATGTGTGGAGCAATACCAAAACACAGTTTTAATCTGGTGTTCAAGACTCATACCCTGATGCGCTCTTAGCAGGTTTCTGAGTTGAGTGTTCACTCCGCCTTCTATCTGGTTATGTGTGGTAATAACACTTTTCTTATGAGTAAACTGGTAGTGGGTTTAAGGTTAGTGAAGGGCCGGTTTTGACGGATGAGTGTGTTACTACTTCTGGCTGTTTTGTGAGAGCGGTATGGGTGTTTTGGTCATACGAGTCGACGTGGGTTTGCTCGTTAAACCAGTCTTTCCAGGTTTCATGCCATGGAGAATATATGGTGACCCATTAATACGCGTGATCTAAGGTTTTTACTGTTAATAGGCTTCTCCCGATATGAAGGAGTTGTTGGCCTGATAGTAAGCGTGGGTGAAGCGTGGCCGCGTTCGTGATGGTCATATACACGTGGAATAGACAGCGTTGGATAGTGGCCGTTGGTCAGGTTATTTTACAGGTTTTTCTAAAACCTAGTCTTCAATCAGAAACAACTGTCACGAGTGGTGCTATACGAAAGAGTAATGCTAAGTATGCTGTGGTTGTTTCGCTACGGGTTACGTACCAGCCAAGAATCTTATCTGTCGTGCACGCAATCAGGATAACAATTTTATGGCTTATAGAGGCACCATCAACGAACACAATATGGTAATGTTCTTTCACTCTGAGTGGTAGACCAGTGCTGCCAGTATTGTCAGAATTTACTGGTATGTCTGCGCCGATCACGTTCTTGAGAAGGCAGCCTCTTGCGAGGGGTAAGACTAAGAATCTGGGCAAGAAACTTAGCAAAATCTTTCAGTGTTGAATCGTACTCATGGGTAAAACTCGCATGACAGTATTGACAGTAATAGCGTTGCGGCTGTTACTCGTTTTCCTGTTTTTCTTGATATTTTTACTGTGACACGTGCTGCCTTGCATTGACCTTATACAGTCTATGAATACATGATTTTTAAACTGTGCCTACCTCGTTGGGAATGCGGGTGTTCGCAGTGTTTCTAGCAACACGTTTTGTCCTATAAGTAAAAAGTAAACCATTATTTAAAACGTGTGTAAAACCAATAAACACAATGGTAAGGACCCTAAAATAACAACACAAAATGTCCTATAAACTAGAAACTTTACATTAAGGGACGCGAAGGAGGCTGATATAGATGGGCGAGAATTCTTCAAACGAAAAAGCAGTAAAAGGACAGAAGGAACGCATTGAAGCCTACGCCGAGAGGCTGGCAGGCCACACGCCTATTCTGTCTGAAAAAGAATATCAGCGCTTCATCATGGAGCGGCTGAAAAAGAATAATGGCTATGTGATCCGTAAGGCGGTAAACTATGACCGTCTCTTTGCCGTTGACCGTGAGATGCTGTTTAAGTTCCTGAATGATACGCAGCTGGACGAGATGACTACTCTCAGGAAGATTTATAAGGATGATTTAGAGGACACGATTATCAGCCTCATCAATACCGAAGAGACACAAAGGCTCGCGGCAGCTTGCTCAATGTATTGAAGCAAGAAGTATAATGCTTTATGTGCTGGCCTACATTAATATCAAGCATCCCGGCGGCGGGTACAATCTGGATGGAAAGATCAAGGCGACGAATTTTGTGCAGATACTTCGACAACATCGGCGATGCGCTTATTGAAGGTCTCGACCAGAATCAGGGCTTCTTCTCTCTGCTTCTTGGAAATGATGAGATTAAGTGGGAGGTGCTTGGCATCTTCGCTGAAGAAATATATGACAGCCTGCGTAAGGATTAAAGGAGGCAGCAGTAATGTTTGACAAATTCCGTCTGAAGGAAGCGCTCGTTGATTACAAGTTGGACTTTGTATCAAACGAGTGGACAGACGAAAAATATAAATGGGAAGCCATCAAGTGCTTTCAGGATAATTGGGATGTGAACGCGGAGGATTTCGCAGGTATGCTGCATCGTTCTCTGGGTAAGACGCTCAATCTGCTTGCATCCATGAATAATTTCCCGCGCCGGATGATTGAGGGATTTGCCAAAACCGCTCCGGAGGAAGTCCGCGCTATGTTCATCGCTCTTTATGACGAGAGCAAGGATGTCTATGACCGTATCAAGGGCTTTAAGGATCAGGCCTCCATCATACTCGAAAAGTACGGTAACGGAGCAGCGCAGCATTATCAGCACGAAAATGCCATCAGCGTTTATTTGTGGCTCCGCTATCCGGACAAGTATTACATCTACAAATACGGTGAGGTTAAGACCGCTGCGGGTGAACTGGGCAGCGACTATACCTTTAAGAAGGGTGCTTACGCGGAGAACATCCGAAACGCCATCAAGTTCTATGATGAGATTTGCGATGAGCTGAAGCTGGATACAGAGCTGGTGAATCTGTTTCGTTCGCAGCTGACAGATACCTGTTATCCCGATCCGGAGCTCAAAACGCTGACGTTGGATGTCGGCTTTTACATCAGCCGGTACTACTCCCAGAAAAGCAGCGATGAGACACCTGTTCTTTCCGGAGAATGGTTCCCAGAAGATTACGAACCCGGCCTGACAGTTGATGACTGGATTACTCTTCTCGGAGATAAGGATGTGTTCACAGAGAACAGTCTGGAGATTGTTCGCCGGATGAAGGATTATGGTGGGTCGGCCACCTGCACACAGCTTGCCATTAAGTACGGTGAGACAAAGAACTTCTATAACAGCGGCTCTGTGGCTCTTGCGAGAAGAATCGTTGAGAAGACCGGCTGCCCAGTTATGGAGCAGAACAATGAAAATGCCCGCTGGTGGACTGTTCTGTATGTCGGCAAGAATGCTAAGGATGAAGAAGGCAGCTACATCTGGAAGCTGAGAGATGAGCTTTCAGAGGCTCTTGATAAGGTCGACCTCTCGCGGGTTCAGCTCTTTGCGGTACCTGAAAGTGGAGACGATGATCGCCATTACTGGTGGCTCAATGCCAATCCGAAAATCTGGAGCTTCTCCAGTATTGCTGTTGGTGAGGTGCAGGATTACACGCTCTATAATGAGAATGGCAATAAACGTAGGATATTCCAGAACTTCCTCGATGCCAGACCGGGCGATATGGTAATTGGGTATGAATCCTATCCGGTCAAGCAAATCGTGGCGCTCGCTAAGATAAGCGCAGAGCAGGACGGCGATAAACTGTATTTTGAGAAAACGGAAGGCCTCACATCACCGATTGATTATCAGACGATCAAGGCCTGCCCGGAGCTGGAAAAGATGGAGTACTTCGTCAATCCGCAGGGCAGCCTATTCAAGCTGACAAAGGGCGAGTTCGATTTCATTATGGACATGATCCGTGAAGAAAATCCTCTCGCACCGGAGAAAGCTATCGATACATACACGAAGGACGATTTCCTTGAAGAAGTGTATATGACTGAAGGCCGGTATGACCAGCTTGTGGCCGTTTTGAGAAACAAGAAGAATATCATTCTTCAAGGTGCTCCCGGTGTTGGTAAGACCTTTGCAGCAAAACGTCTCGCATATTCCATGATGGGAGAAAAGGACGAGAGCCGCATTGAGTTCGTACAATTCCATCAGAACTATTCATACGAGGATTTCATGATGGGTTATAAACCGGTCGAGGATGGTTTTGAACTGAAGAACGGCATCTTCTATCGTTTCTGCCAGAAGGCCGCAAACCAGCCGGACAAGGATTACTTCTTCATCATCGATGAAATCAACCGTGGAAACATAAGTAAGATTTTCGGTGAGCTTCTTATGCTCATCGAGAAAGATTACCGTGGGGTGAAAGCGACGCTGGCATACAACGGACTCCCGTTTGCTGTTCCGGAGAATCTTTACATCATCGGTATGATGAATACGGCAGACCGCAGCCTTGCGATGATCGATTATGCTCTGCGTCGTAGGTTCAGCTTCTTGGAAATGGAGCCGGGATTTGATTCTGACGGATTCATCCAGTACCAGAAGAGCCTGAACAAGGAGACCTTTAATGAATTGGTCGAGAAGATCAAAGAACTGAATAAGAAGATCGCATCGGATAAGTCTCTCGGTAAGGGATTCTGCATCGGACACAGCTATTTCTGCGGGCACGACACCTGCACCGACGAGTGGCTGCACTCCATTGTAGATTTCGATATTCTTCCGATGCTCAGTGAATACTGGTTTGATGATACGGCGGAGCTGCAGCGTTGGGAAAATATCCTTCACGGAGTATTTCAATGACAAAGGATAAGAGCATATTCATCAAGAATATTTACTACATGCTCTCTTACGCCTTCACTACATTGCAGCAGTCGGATGATGATAAGATCGCCACGGAGAAATTTGAGAACATACATAATCTGTTCGCGGCGATTCTCTCAAAAGGAATCGGGCGACAGCTGAAGCAGGGACTTTATCGTGAGTACGTAAACCGTAAAGAAGACCTGCCGGTGATGCGCGGCAAAATCGATATGCTGGGTACCATCAAAAACAAAATCGAGAAGAAGCAGCGTCTTACTTGTGAGTTTGACGAGCTTTCTGAGAACAATCTGCTGAATCAGATCCTGAAGACCACGGTTATGCTGCTTCTGCGGCATACCGAGGTGGATGCCGATTACAAAAATGACCTGAAGAAGGAAATGCTCTTCTTCTCCAATGTAGACGAGATCGAGCCGACTGAAATTAAGTGGTCGTCCATTCGATTTCAGAGGAATAATCAGACATACCGAGTACTCCTTAGCATTTGCCAGCTGGTCATTGAAGGAATGCTCCTGACGACCGACGACGGAGAATACAAGCTGGCGTCCTTTGTTGACGACCAGAGAATGAATCGCCTGTACGAGAAGTTCATTCTGGAATACTACATCAAGGAACATCCGGAGCTGAAGGCCAGCGCCTCGCAGATACCGTGGGCACTGGATGATGGCGAGGCCACACTGCTTCCGGTGATGCAGACCGACATCATGCTTGAGAACCAGTCGGGAGAAAAGGTGCTAATCATTGATGCGAAGTACTATACGCATACGTTGGCCGAGAACCGTTTCAACGCCAGAGTGCTTCACTCGGCAAATCTGTATCAGGTTTTTACCTATGTGAAAAACAAAGATACGGATATGGGCAATGGCGAGCATTCGGTATCCGGCATGCTTCTCTACGCCAAGACAGACGAAGAATTGCAGCCGGACAACAGCTACCAGATGAGCGGCAATAAGATCAGCGTCCGGACACTGGACTTGAATAAAGAGTTCCCGGAAATCGCAAAGCAGCTCGATGACATTGTGGCAGAGCACTTTGTGGTATAGGGAAAGCGCCGAGAGAAGGTGCGTGCCATGTATGAATCCCTGACATCACTCATTCCCGCATTGGCCACAGACAGTTACGGAGAATAGATAATCGATAAAGAAAACGATGGAACACCGGAGATCCTATACAGTGGCCTTTCGTGAACTATGGTGAGGCCGTCCGACTTGCAATGAAGTCTTATACCATCAGATTCAAGAAGAGTATGAATTCTGATTTCTCTAAAGCACTTAGTAGTGTTTTACAGAAAAATATTGTCTGTGGTGATGCTTTGACTCTTACCGATAAGGAAAGGAAAGCAATTGTTTTTCCTGAATGGTCATTTGTGAATGGGAATAAAATTAAACGGCGAGACTACACGTTTGATTCTTTGTTGAATAGTTCAACAGAACAACCGACTTTTGAGACTCAGGAGAATTTGGATTCGGATCCGAATTGTAAGGATATGGCTATTCCAACCCCTATCCGTGAGTACCCTTTGATGGATTTCTTGAGGACAGGCTCAGGATTTGTCTATAGTCAGCACAAATTTTCCCTGGCGCAGAGTATTGATGAGCTTATCTCATCAATTGATGAAATTCATTCACGAGCCGTTTTGAGAAACTTGTAGTTTTTTCTGCACCTGCAAAATTCCGGTGTATGCCGCTAAATATAAACTAACAAGAATGAGCCCAGAAGCACTTGCAGAATTAATTTCACAGATTGCCCATGGCCTGTCAGCACAGGGTCAGGCCGGTACTTTAACAGATAATCTTATTCCTGAGACCAGCAAAATTGTGGTTATGCGTCCCAAAGATCGGACACATGGCGACTGGGCCACTAATATTGCCATGCAGCTGGGTAAAAAAGCGGGAATGGCTCCCCGTGACTTGGCTGCTCTTTTTGCTGACCGGCTGCGGAAGGCTGAAGGAATTGCTTCCGTAGAGGTTGCCGGTCCTGGCTTTATCAATATTGTTCTTGATTCGGCTTCAGCTGCAGCAGTTGTTGACCAGATTCTCAGCCAGGGCAGGAAATTTGGACAGAATGATCATCTAACAGGAAAAACTCTGAACCTGGAATTTGTTTCTGCCAACCCTACCGGCCCTATTCATATTGGTGGAACCCGTTGGGCGGCGATTGGTGATTCCCTGGCCCGGGTTCTAGAGGCTAATGGGGCTACAGTTGTTCGTGAGTATTACTTCAACGATCACGGTGAACAGATCAATCGTTTCGCCCGTTCCCTGGTCGCTGCTGCCCATGGAGAGCCTGCACCTGCTGACGGGTATCAGGGGGAATATATTACTGAAATCGCTGAAGCAGTAACGAGGCAGGCTCAGGCTGATGGGGTTGATATTCTGAATCTTCCTCGGGTTCGTGAAGATGACGGATCTGAAGGCGACAGTCCCCAGCGTGAGGAATTCCGCAACCGGGGAGTCCAGATGATGTTTGATCAGATCAAGAAGACAATGTCTGATTTCCGGGTAAATTTCGATGTTTACTTCCATGAGAACAGTGTGTATGAAGACGGGGAAGTGGACAGGGCTTTCCGCAGGTTGAAAGATCAGGGGGATATCTATCAGAAAGATGGGGCAACCTGGTTTCAATCCACCAAGTACGGGGATGACAAAGACAGGGTCATCATTAAGTCTAATGGCGAGACGGCTTACATCATGGCTGATATTGCCTATTACCTCAATAAGCGGCACCGGGTCAAGAATCCTGCTGATATTGCCATTTACATGTTGGGGGCAGATCATCATGGATATGTCCGCCGTCTCCAGGCCGTTTGTGCAGCTTTTGGCGACAAGCCTGGATACAACATGCAGGTCCTTATTGGTCAGCTGGTCAATGTGGTGAAAGACGGTAAGCCGGTGCGAATGAGCAAGAGGGCTGGTAACGTGGTTACTATGGAGGATCTGGTGGATGCTGTGGGGGTGGATGCAGCCCGCTACTCTCTGGAAAGAACCACCTACAATCAGAACATCGATATTGATTTGGATCTGATGACCAAACATTCCAACGAAAACCCAGTCTATTACGTTCAGTACGCTCATGCCCGGTCCAAGAATGTGGATCGCAATGCACAGGCTGCAGGAATTACCGTCGCCGGGGCAGACTTGAGCCTCTTGGATTCTCCTGCCGATTCTGAGCTTTTGTCTCAGCTGGCCCTATACCCTTCGGTGGTACAGACAGCGGCGGATTTGAACGAGCCTCACCGGATTGCTCATTATCTGGAGGATTTGGCCGGCTCGTATCATCAGTGGTATGCAGCCGAACGGGTGGTTCCCATGAAACTGACTGAGCCTGAACTGGAAGGTTCCGATGCACGTAAGACTCAGCTTGCCAAGGATCCCGATCCGGCCCGATCATCAGCTAGACTGAAGCTTAATGACGCTGCCTGCCAGGTTTTCGAGAATGGCCTGGCTTTGCTGGGAGTTACCGCGCCTGACAAAATGTAGGGGAGGCGGGACCGTTGAGATGGGACCGTTAATCGGTTAATACAGGGTGCAGTCACGTTATGCCTTCATATGTCTGACGCTTGTTTCACAATAAACATGCCTGCCGGTGCGTGGCACCTGTCTGAATTGTAAGGATAATTCAGCTTGGCATCGGGGCGACAAGGATTGTACCTATCGTCTCTGCCAGTCTTTGCCGTCTTCAGGCAACCGCAGCTTAAGGCTAGAGGCGAGGAAGTGGTGCTATGCTTTTTCCCGGCATTGTCAGGCAAGACAGTCATCATGCTCAAGGTATTCCTACTGATAAAGGTATGAATAAACTTACTCATTTTTGGGGCAAAAATCGCCAAGATAAGACCAATATTGCGAATAATAATACATATAGTAATAAAAAAATCGTGAAAAGTTGTGGCAAGAACGGTCATAAGAGCGGCAACAAGAGCAGTAAGGCATGGATCTCTCGCTCCCTGTCTGGTCTCCTGTCAATGGCTGCCGTAGTTGGTCTGACAGCCTGTTCTGCCCCGGGTGCTGCAAGCAAGTCGGATTCTTCTTTGACCAAGGTGACCTTCATGATGTCCTGGGCTCCCGACACCAATCATATTGGCGTTTTTACCGCTCGCGATAAGGGGTATTTTAAGAAGCTGGGACTTGATGTAACTATTTTGGCCACCAGCCAGGCCGGTGCGGAACAGTCAGTTTCCACTGGGGTTGCCGACTTTGCCCTGTCCAATATGTCCAACGTGGCCAATGCCAATATTAAAGACGGTCAACTCTCTCTTCTGATGCAGATCCAGCGCAAGCCATCGGCTATTTGGTGCTCTCTCAAATCCAACAAATCTATAAAATCTCCCAGGGATTTCGATGGCAAAACTTTCGCCACTTTTGGTGGCAATGAATCTGACGCGGTCATTAAGCGTATGATTCAAAAAGATGGGGGAAAGGGTATTTTTGATAAGGTTACGGTAGGAACTTCCACTTTTAACACTTTGTCGACAGGGAAAGCTGATTTTGGTGGTTTCTATGCCACCTGGGAGGGTGTACAGGCTCAAATGTACGGGCCAGCCCTGAATTGCTTCACTGAACCTGATTATGGGATTCCCGGTAATGCCGATGAGTTGGGTATTATCTCCAGCAATTCATATCTGTCTAAACATCCGCAGATAGCTCGAAAATTTATCAAAGCAGTTCAGGAAGGCTATACTTATTCCTATCTTCATCCCGATGATGCTGCTCAGATTCTTGTTTCATCCCCTGAAGGCAGGAGTGCTGGGCTTAAACCCGCCTTTGTCAGACGGAGTATGAAAGTTATTACCCAGGGTCAGTATTGGGGGAGTCCTGCTCAAATCAGAAAGGGATCGTTGACTTTGGGAGCTATTGATTTTAAAGCCGGGCAGAAGTATTTTGATTTTCTCTTTGAGTCTGGTTCTTATGCGGATTCTAAGGGCAGGCCGGTGTCTCATGCCCCTCAGGCCAGCGAGCAGGGAACGGATAAATATCTGACCAGTCAGAAGGATATTCTGGCTGCTTTGGGCATAAAGTGAGGGAATAATGGCCAGTATATTCTTGGACACGACAGCTTCTCCTGCTGGTTCTGTCTCTTCCGGAGCGAAGAAGACACGAATTTTTCTGGACTGTGACACTGGAATTGATGATGCCCTGGCTATTCTTTTTCTGCTAGCGTCTCCACAGGCTGATCTAATTGGGCTTGCCGGGATTTTTGGCAATGTTCAGGCTGACCAGGCAGTCCGCAACAGCCGGCAGCTGCTGGATTTTTTGGGCAGGCAGGATATTCCCGTATATCAAGGGGCTTCTCAGCCTTCTTTCTGGAATGATGATCCCGCCCGTTCTGGCCGGCCGTATTCGGTAAATCCCGGCTGTACCCGCTTCCATGGGGATAATGGCTTGGGAGGGGCTGTTTTGCCTGTCTCCTCTTCTGCTGACATAAACCAGAAGGTGACTGGTGCAGAAGCCATAGCCCAGGCTGTTCGCCGCTATGGCAAGGAAGTAACCATCCTGGCTACCGGTCCCCTGACCGACGTTGATTTAGCTCTGCAATCAGACCCCTCCCTGGCGTCAGACATGAAACTGGTTCTGATGGGTGGGACACTGACTCAGCCGGGCAATTGTTACGATCTGGTTTGTGAGACGAACATCATTAACGATCCCGAGGCTGCCAACCGGGTCTTCCATTCAGGGGCGGATATTACTATGGTTGGTCTAGATGTGACTTATCAATGCTTGATGACTCGCAGCCAGATGAATGCTATTAAGGCCCTGGATACTTCTTTAGCTCAGTTTGTGTATGAAATGACCGATTACTATATATCTGCCAATGAGGCCAGTGATCCTATTTTTGCTCAGGGCAGTCCCCTGCATGACCCTCTGGCAGCAGCTGTGGCTCTTGATCCCAGTCTGATTCGCACCTTTCCTATCAATCTTCGGGTGGAGATTCAAACTGGTGACGGCTACGGTGTTCGGGGAAGGACGATAGGGGATCCAACCATGCTGGGAGCCTTCTTCTCTCAGTCAGCTGATGTACCGACCCATAGTCCCCGGACCAGGGTTGCCCTAGGAGTTGATTCTCGCCGATTTGTTGACTTATGGTATTCTCGTCTGAAATTCATCTGTTCGAGGGATTATCCACAGACTGATCATCGTGCATAATTCATCGAGCATAAGTCATCGGGCACAATCAATAAAAATGGTCAATAAAAGTTGAGTCGAGTTCGCTCAACTTTGGAATAATTCTTTTTGTTTCCTGTTAATTTCATTAGAATGTCTGAAAATACAGACAAGAAGATCAGTACATAAGATCAGTAAAGATATGCGCCATATGTCATAAGGAGATGAGCATGGACGAAAAATTTACTACTCTGGCTCAGGAAGCAATTGGAGATGCCCTACAGACGGCATCGGCTGCCGGAAACCCACAGGTTGAACCAATTCACCTTTTGGATGCCCTCCTGCGTCAGGATGGGGGAGTTGTCAAGGGCCTAATCAAAGAAACCGGGGCTGATCCCCAGGCCATTGGGGGCGATACACGCCGGGCTTTGGTCAATCTGCCAGCAGCCAGCGGATCGTCAACAACCCAGCCCAGTGCCAGCCGTCAGCTGTCAGTGGTCTTGTCTGAAGCAAAGAATCAAATGACCTCCTTGGGGGATGACTATATTTCAACAGAGCACCTGCTGATTGCCCTGGCTATGGGCCAGAATGAAGCTGGCGAAATTCTGCGTACAGCCGGCGCCTCTCCCGAAGAACTGCGGAAGGCGGTGCCCCAGGTGCGCGGCGGCGCTCGCGTGACCAGTCCGGACGCTGAAGGAACATACAAAGCTTTGGAAAAGTATTCCACAGATCTGACTGAACAGGCCAGGGAGGGGAAGCTGGATCCGGTGATAGGCCGTGATGCAGAAATCCGTCGGGTTATTCAGATTCTGTCCCGCAGAACCAAGAATAACCCTGTCCTGATCGGTGAACCCGGAGTAGGAAAGACTGCTGTTGTGGAAGGCCTGGCCCAGCGTGTTGTGGCCGGAGATGTGCCCACTGGTCTGAAGAATAAAAAGATCGTTTCACTGGACATGAGCTCCATGGTGGCTGGCAGCAAATACCGGGGTGAGTTCGAGGAAAGGATGAAGGCAGTTCTGGATGAAATCAAGAAGGCCAATGGCACTATTATTACCTTCATTGATGAAATTCACACCATCGTTGGCGCCGGCGCGACAGAAGGATCTATGGACGCCGGAAACATGCTGAAGCCTATGTTGGCCCGGGGTGAACTTCGTCTGATCGGTGCCACGACCCTAGATGAGTATCGCGAAAACATTGAGAAGGATCCAGCCCTGGAGCGCCGCTTCCAGCAGGTATTTGTGGGTGAACCCAGCGTTGAGGACACGGTGGCGATTCTTCGCGGGCTCAAGCAGCGCTACGAGGCTCACCATAAGGTAACCATTGGGGATGATGCCCTGGTGGCAGCCGCAACCTTGTCTAACCGTTATATTTCAGGCCGTCAGCTGCCTGATAAGGCGATTGATCTGGTGGATGAGGCTGCTGCTCATCTGCGTATGGAGTTGGATTCCGAGCCTGAGGAAATTGATGAACTTCAGCGCCGGGTAACACGCTTGGAAATGGAAGAAATGCAGCTGAAGAAGGCTGAAGACACCGCTTCCAAAGAACGTCTGGAAAAAATACAGTCAGAACTGGCTGATGCCCGGGAAAAACTGGCCGGTCTCAATACCCGGTGGTCTGCCGAAAAGGCTGATCGCAATAAGGTAGGTGACCTAAGGGCTAAGTTGGATTCTTTACGGGTCCAGGCCGATAAGGCAACGCGTGAAGGTAATTTGGAAAGCGCTTCCAAGATTCTTTACGGTGATATTCCTGAGATTCAAAAGCAACTGGCTGCGGCAGAAAATACGGCAAAATCAGCGGGGTCGGAATCTGGCTCAGAATCTGGCTCAGACCATGAGTCTGAGCCCATGGTTCCTGATCATGTAGACGCTGACTCTGTGGCTTCCATAGTCTCCAGCTGGACTGGTATTCCTGTTGGCCGTCTCATGCAGGGGGAGAACGAGAAGCTTCTGACCATGGAAGACCAGCTGAGCAAGCGGGTCGTTGGTCAAAAAGAAGCTGTCAGGGCTGTATCTGATGCCGTTCGCCGTTCCCGGGCAGGAATTTCCGATCCTGACAGGCCTACTGCCAGCTTCCTCTTTCTGGGACCAACCGGAGTGGGAAAGACTGAACTGGCTAAGGCTCTTGCTGATTTTCTCTTCGATGATGAACGGGCAATCGTGCGGATAGATATGAGCGAATACATGGAAAAGGAATCCGTTTCCCGTCTGATTGGAGCCGCTCCTGGTTATATTGGCTACGAGGAAGGAGGCCAGCTGACTGAGGCTGTCCGCCGCCGTCCTTATTCGGTGGTCCTCTTTGACGAAGTGGAAAAGGCTCATCCTGAAGTTTTCGATGTTCTTCTCCAGGTGCTGGATGATGGGCGTCTGACTGATGGTCAGGGCAGAACGGTAGATTTCAAGAACACCATCCTGATTATGACTTCCAATCTGGGTTCTCAGTTCCTAGTGGATATGGATCTGTCCCCAGAGCAGCGCCACAGTGCTGTCATGGATGCGGTTCATGCTCACTTTAAGCCTGAGTTTATTAATCGTCTGGATGATCTGATTATTTTCAATCCCCTCACCCGCCAGGAGCTGGGTTCTATTGTGGATATTCAGGTATCGCGCGTCGCCGCCCGTCTTACCGACCGGCGGATCACCCTCGATGTTACTGACTCTGCCCGCGAATGGCTGGCAGATACCGGCTATGATCCTGCTTACGGAGCCCGTCCCCTGCGCCGCCTGGTTCAAAGCGAGGTAGGCGACCAGCTTGCCCGTATGCTCCTGTCAGGCCAGGTTCATGATGGCGACACGGTTTTGGTAGATCAAACCGGGGGAGAACATCTGGAACTGACGTCCTGGCCGACTGAAAACCTGGTGTAATCGGGCATTTGATCCCTTAGGAAGGCTCGGAACGGTAGAAATAAAATCGCAGATCGCGGAAATCTGCCAATTAAGATTTTCTATTTGCCGTTCCGGGCCTCCATTATTCTGGAGAGTATGATTACTGCGCCCTCCAGTTGGGAACAAGACCACGATAGCTCTGTTCAACCCAAGCCGCCGTCGGCCCAACCTGCTGTGGAGCCGCCCCAACCGCTTGATCGCCAGATTACCAGCCAAAGCCTGGGCCGGGCCTTCAAACAAATTCGCCAATCTCGCCATATCTCTTTGGAAGAGGCAACAGGCGGCCAATTCTCTGCTTCTATGCTGTCTAAATTTGAACGAGGCATCCATGATCTGTCATCAAGCAAACTCCTGGTTGCTCTGACCAATATTCACGCTACCAGCCAGGAACTTTTTTATTTGGCCCGGGGTTTCAAAGACGATGATCTTGCCTCCCTGCAGGGGGAAATCTATGAAGCCATGACTTCCTATCCTTTGAGCTATGAACAGCTGAAAACTCTATACCGCAGAGAGAGGGCTGCGGCCGAAGAATCGCAGCTGAAGCAGTCTTCCTCCCAGATAGGCAGGAAAACCAGTACACAAGAATACGCCTGGCATATGGTGCGGGCGCTGACTATCAAGGCAAATATGCGGGGAGTGAATGAATCTGTTCAAATTTCCAATGATGAGGAGCATTTTCTTCACGATTATCTTTTTCGCATTACTTTTTGGGGCGAGTATGAAATGCGTCTTTTCTCGGTATGCTCCACCCTACTGCCGGTAAATCTGCTGATAGTCTATACCCGGGAAATGCTTAGAAAAAGCGATTATTTCAACGATCTTTCGTCGTATCGAAATATGCTGAAGATTACTCTTCTTAACTGTTATCTTCGCTGTATTGATGACCGGAATTTTGATGCCGCAGGATTCTTTGACAAGAAAATTGCCGCCTACTCCTACACAGAAGATGAGGCTTATCTGAGAACTGTCTATTTGTGGGCTCAGGGCTACGCTGCTTTTGCTCAGGGAAGACGGTCTGAAGGAGAGACAAAGATGAAAAAGGCTCTTGCTGTTTTTGTTTCCTTGAATTGCTCTGTTTCTTCTGCTTACTATCAGAATGGAATGCGCAAACTCCTCAAAAATGAGGATATTTCTGACCCCCGGTGGATACAGACTGTGACCAGTCTCAAAAATGAATATATGGCTAATAAGCAGAATATATGACAGAGAAATATATCTTTATTGAGTATAGGAAAATTTTTCTCAGTCAAAAACAATAATTTTTAGACTGAAGCCATGACACTTATCTTTCGAAATAAACTTTATGGTTTCCTAACCCTGTCCCGCTTTTTCAGCACTATCGGTTCGGCCATGTACAACATCGTTTTCGTGGTCTTCGCTTCCCAGATGAGTCATGCTTCTCTGGCGGTCAGCATAGCCAATGTTGTGGTGGTTATCCCCACAATTTTCACTGTCTTTGTAGGACTTGCAGCAGATCGGACTCAAAAGAAGGCCTGGTGGCTCATTGCTCTTGGCTTCATTCAGGCAGTCATCTTCAGCCTGGTGGCTGTCGCTGTATACGAGACAACCTGGTTTGCCTTTTCTGCTGTCTGTCTGTGCAATGTTATCAGTGATATGCTGACAGATTATACATCAGGCTTGAGGTTACCCATTATCAAGAAGAATATTCCTGAAAAGGATCTGGTTGAGGCCTTTTCCTTCACCACAGTGGTGGCATATGTGTGTGATTATGCGGGTCAGGCTCTGGGCATTGGGATTTTGCACATGTCGAATAATAATTTCTCTTTCGTTGCCCTGATGAATGCTTTTTCTTATGCCCTCGCCTCTCTGGTTATGGTGATAATTCACAGGAATCTGACTCATGACCCCGTTCCTCAGAGTGACAGGAGCATATCCTTGGGAAAACAGGCTCGACGGATGATGACTTATATGCGTCAGATTTTTGATGAGCATGAGTCGATTGGATTTATTCGCCTTCTGGCTGCTGCCTTCCTGGTAAATGGCATGTCCGCTGCTTTTTCTGCCATTTATAATTTGTCTTTACTGAAAAGTCCCATCTTTTCTCTCAGCTACAGCCAATCTTTGGTCGTCGAACAGGGGATACTGGTAGCAGGCATTGTTCTGGGCTCGCTGACTCCACATGATTATTTCTCTCGGCAGTCGCTTACTTTTCTCTTGATTTGCTCCTCTCTGTCTCAATGCGCTGTAGGCTTGGTCAATACTTTGGGTGCTGAGCCCCTGGTCGGAATCGTAATTTACGCTTTTGCCGGCTTTGTTTCAGGGAAAATAAATCCTAAAATGTCATCCCTGCTTATGGCCAGTCTGCCAGCTAATCTTTTAGCTCAATCCAGCAATTTCCTTTCCCTTCTTTTCACTATGGCTATGCCTGTAGGGACTATTATTTTCTCCGCTCTGGCTGCATGGAGTTTTCAGGCTGCTTGGATAGGTTTTACCCTGGGATCTGTGTTGGGGCTTGTACTCTGTCTCAATACCAGGCGCAGAGCCGGAAAGACTCCTGTAGACAGATGAGAAAATGAGAAAACGAAAAGATGAAAAGACGAAAAGATGAAAAGACGAAAAAGTGAGAACAGAACGTTTGCGGTCGTCGATTGCTGGAGGGAAGGGATTGCTGAGGTGGGTCTCAGCTACGATTGGCAAATTTCTGAGGATTCTCTTTGAAGGTTGCCAGGCAATGATCAGAGCAGAAATGATAGGTTTTCCCTTGGTATTCATAGGAAATACTGTCTTTGCCAACAGTCATCCCGCAGACCGGGTCAAGGAAACTATCTGCATCTGCGCTGTCTTGTTCTCCCCGCATGCCGGCTTGCTCTGCATCTGCGCTGTCTTGTTCTCCCCGCATGCCGGCTTGCTCTGCCTGGTGAGTTTCGTCATTGTATAGGTGAGGAAGTGCAGCAGTGGTTTTACCTGTGCTTGCCCGAATCTTTGCTTTTATATCGGCATTAATTTCAGCCTGATTAATATCAGCCTTATTCAGACGATTAGCATTGAGCACCAGGCATACCGATGATAGAGCCATAGCAGCACCCGCAATCATTGGGCTGAGGAGCCAGCCGAAGGCTGGGTAAAGAACGCCTGCAGCCAAAGGGATGCCAATCACGTTATAAGCAAAGGCAAAAAAGAGGTTCTCCGCAATATTATGCATTGTTGCCTTTGACAGGGTAATGGTTTTGACCACTCCAGACAAGTCTCCATTCATGAGGGTAATATCAGCTGACCTCATGGCAATATCAGTGCCGGTTCCCATAGCAAAACCAATATCTGCCTGAGCTAATGCTGGGGCATCATTAATACCATCACCAACCATGGCGACCAGACCGTGTCGATTATTGTCATGATTTCCTTTTCCCAGGACCAATGCTTTCTTGTTGTCCCTCACTTTTTGAATGCTTTCCTCATTTTTATGAGCTGGAATTTGTACCTGAGTCATGGCTGGAGCCTGAGTCATGGTTGGAGCCTGAGTCTGGGCCTGGATCCGTTCAATCCATGCCGCCTTGCCATCCGGTTTAACTCCTGCTATAACAGTATCGATCCCAACTTGCCGTGCTATTTTTTCCGCAGTTTCCGGCTTATCTCCAGAAAGAAGTATAGTCCTGACTCCCATCTGGTGTAGTCGGGCTATGGCTGCTGGCGCAGAAGGCTTAATTTGATCATTGTCGTAGGAAACGCGGCTCGCTAGGCTGGTTTCTGGTGACTCATAATGCGACTCATAATGATTGTCCCCAGCTTGTTCTGTCCGAGTTGTGTCTGTAAGAGTTGTGTCTGCCTGAGTCTGACTCTCCTGAGTCTTTATTTCTTCGTGGGCTATCCCTTTGGTAATCGTCCCCGTCTTATCGAAGACAACTGTGCTAATCCTTCGGGCATTTTGCAGGGCATTTGCCGTTGTAATCAAAATTCCGTTTCTAGCTCCCAAACCCATGCCAACAGTTACTGACAGGGGAGTAGCCAAACCTAAGGCGCAGGGGCAGGCGATAATCAGGACGCTGACCGCGGTGACAATGGCATGAGCCAGCCGCGGCTGGGGACCAAGTGTGAACCATATGACAAAAGTCCAGACCGCAATAAGAAAGACTATTGGCACAAAAATCCGGGAAATCTGATCGGCCAGCTTCTGGACAGGGGCCTTGGTCGCCTGGGCGTGGGAGACCAAATCAATAATCTGGGAGAGGACTGTATCTTTTCCGACCTTATTAACTCTCACGACTAAAGGGGAATCCAAGACCAAAGTCGCGCCAGTCACCTGCTGCCCAACTCCGCGCCTGACTGGTTGTGATTCGCCGGTAATCATGGATTCATCAATAGTGCTGCTGCCGGCCGCCACGATTCCATCGCTGGGAATTGTGTCCCCGCCTTTAACAACAATCAGGTCGCCGACTGCCAGTGAATTGGCATCCACGACTGCAAGATGGCGGGCTGCATCCTTGGAGGTCGTGTCTCCCATGTTGCCCGTGTTGCCCGTTTCTTCAGAGAATCCTTTGCCTCCAAAATTTACCCCAGCATTGGCAGTAGTAGTGTTGACAGCGTCTCCAGCTAGCTTATCTACATCAGGCCGCTGCCAAACCCCTGAGGCAAGCGCCTGATTATCAATCTTTACAGCCGTCTGAGGACGTAAACCTATCAGGGCTTTGACCGCATTCCCCGTGCCTGAGCGCGCACGAGCTTCGAGCAGGCGGCCAACCAGAACCAAGGTAATCACTACGCCGACGGATTCAAAATATGCGGTTCTCGACTGCTGCGGCAAAGCTTCCGGAGCAATGCACACAACCAAACTGTAAAGATAAGCAGCAAAAGCGCCAACAGTAACCAAGGAGTTCATGTCAGGCGACCGATGGACTATAGCCATCCATCCCACCCGGTGGATCGGCCAGCCGCAGTAAAACATAACCGGAGTAATAAGAACAGCCTGCCACCAAGGATTCATTAGCCACATAGGCATCCCGGGTACGAACATTCCAATCATGCCCACCAAAAACACCGGAGTTGTCAGGACTGCACCAATGACGATCAGCCTTTTCAGGTCCTTGATTTCTTTCGCACGTTCCAACTCTTCGTTATTGCCGTTATTGCCGTTATTATCGTTACTATCTATGCTGCTTATGTTATTTTGACTGCTCACGCCCCGTGCACTCCTTATGTTGCTCATAATTACCCAATCTATTGTTTACTTATTAATTGTTTACTTATTAACTTTGAGCATGCCATGGATCATATTCATTCCACAGGCGAAAGGGTATTCTCCAGCTTTCAGTGCCGGCAAGTCGACAGATGTAATTTTGTTCCCAGGTAGGTGGGCGTCAATCCCCAAATCAGAAAAAACTACATGGGAGGTGCATTCTCCGGTTTCACGCCGGTCAAAGACAAGCTGAGTGGGGACCCCTTCTTTTATTTGAATCAGCGCAGGGGAGTAACCACCATTGACCGTTACCTGTGCAACTTGACGATTTCCCTGCATCTGTGCATAACCTGCTTTTCCTGGAGAGAAGAAGTACCACAAAATAAAGGCACTGATGGCCACTGCTGCAGCTATGATCGCAATAGTCTGAATCATAATTCTCCTAACCAATTTATTGCCAGGTGTCTTCCCCGGCAATATTCTTTGTCCCACAGTCATAGACGGCTGTTAAGACTCGTAGTTTCTTGTGATTTTGTGGTTCTTGTAGTTCTTTTGTCCTGCAGTATGGCAAACTGCAATCCAGACCATTTCATTCCACTATTCGCTACGGGCCTATTCTCACATCATATTTTCTTCGTGTTATCTTTATTATTTCTATTCTTTTTATTCTTTTTAGCAACTTTGAATGAGTCCTGTGAGAATTTATGAGAGAAATTGCGCAGTAACTGGAAGCAAACTTACACTTTATTGACAATTCGGTCAATTTTACTATTCTTTCTTAAAATTACTTAAAATTATACGAATTTTGCTTGATATACATGTATAAAAACGAGCAATTTTGTCAATTTCGGGATGGTATAGGAAACTACCCCTCACCCAACTGCACTCCAAAAATTCTAAATTGGCGGAAAAACAAGGATTCGGAAAATTAACGATGCAGTTGGGTGAAGGGTGGTATTCAATACCCCAAAAAGTTATCCACATTTCGCCTTTTTTGCCCTAAAAAAATACAAAAACATATACCATGGTCCTATGTTCGAGATTTATCCAGATCCCTCTGCGAGGGAATTGATGAGGTTTGCTGCTTGGCAGCGTCAACAGGAGGCAGTACGTCTGGCTAGTGACCTTAGCAAGCGGTTTCGTCGCGATGTGACTTTCAGTCATTACACAGCAGCAGCGCTTTTGGGAGTCCCTGTTCCCGGAGTGCCAGATCACATTCAGTATGAGCGTGAATTTCTTGGTCATAGAAAGTCAAGAATGCAGATGCAGATAAATCAGGAAGAACAAGAGGTGTTTGTTCCAGACACTCCTATTGGAGAACAGGTAAATCAGGATCGGACAGATGAACAGCAATCTAAAGAGAGACAAACACAAATAAGCGTGCGAAGAATGAATCAACAACCCACGGCAGGTTTTGCTCAAGCGGAGTCTAGGCCTGAACCAGTTAAAAAAGCGGAGACAGATGCCGTGAGTGAAATTCCCCGGCATTTTAGACCGGAGCAGAAAATTCACATCATTCATCGCAACAAGACCAGGCGCTGTCGGTTATTCGGCGTTACTGCGCATTATTCGAACAACGCCGATGAGCTTGGATCGACAGTTGAAGTGTATGGTTTGCTGTGTTCTTCGCCGGAATTTCTTTTTACTCAAATGGCTTCCTATCTGAGTCTGGATCAACTGATCGAGTTCGGGGATTCTCTCATTTGCCGTGATGCACTTCTAAGGCGCACCACGAAAGAAGATCTGTATAAATATGTTGAATCATGTCAGCGTATGCGTGGTTCTCGGAAGTGTAGACAAGCCCTCAAACAGATGCGGGAAAATACAGATTCACCCAGGGAAACGCAGCTCAGACTGATCATGGTCCGATCGGGTTTGCCCAACCCTAGCATAAATTTTCCGGTTAGCCCCGATGCTCCGTTTTTGCGGCAGCGTTTGCAGCCGCAACCGCAATATTTCCTGGACATGGCTTATCCTGCTTTTCGTGTGGGGGTGGAATATAACGGTCTTCATCATCATGATCAGTGGGCCGATGACTGGCAGCGGTTCAACTCTCTTCAATCGGTCCGCTGGCATATTTTTATTGCTGAGAATAACATAATTGATAATCCAAGTAAAACTGTAATTTTCATAAAAAATATTCAGCACGCTCTGATTTTGGCGGGGTGGGATGGCCGTTTCTGCGCATGAACATTCCTGCCCATGAATTAGAGTTAACCATATGACTGACAAGCAGACAAACAACGAGTCTCGATCTTCTGCATCCGGTTTCAAAGCGACTGGTACTCCCGATCTTCGTGATAACTTGCTTGATGAGATCGATCAGCTGCCGGATGACATGCTGGATCCTCGAAAACGCCTGGCCCGTATGGTTCACCGAGAGATTGCCAATAAACCCTTCAGCGAGCTGACCGCAGTAACCTACGATCATGAAGGTGCCCAACTTGCTGGCCACGTTATGCTCGATACCCTGGAAGAGCAGGGTTTCAGTGTGGACGATTTCGATGCGGTTGGCGCCCTGACAACTGCTGCTATTCCCCTGGTCAGCGCTGTCATGCATGCTGCCGCTTCCAGGGGGCAGTCAGTAGACGGTTTCGTCATGGATTTTGTTTATCCATCCATCAAAGGTCCCTCAATTGAAGGGAAGCGGGTGATTTTGCTGGATGCATGGTTGTCAGAGAAATCCTTTATTCAGACCTCATCTTTGGTAACTTTGCAGAATGGGAATGAGCTTAATCTTGATTTCGCCATTCTTGATAAATTGGGGGCAGATTTGCTGGCCATCGCCTCTCTGGTTGGCAGTTTGGGGATTGGCAGCGCCGGCACAGAAGGCAGCAGCAGCAATGAAACAGGCAGTCAAGATAATTTCGATGCTGCTTCGTCCTCTGATGAGGATCTTTTTATTTCTGTTATTAATCCAATTACAGGTGTTCAGCGTTCCGTCAGATTTATCCCCCTATTTCGTGGCTGATTTCGGCTGAAACGTGATCGGTTTGAAGGCTGATAATGTACGAACCAAGTGATTATACCAAGCGAGTTATGGCTGCCGGCGATCCGGGTCTGCGCAAGATTGGGGTAGGACCGTGGGAAGAGGAACATCCGGGGCAGCCTCGTCCCGACCAGTATCCTCTCGAACAGCCGCATCCTGATCAGCCACATTCTGATCAGCCGCATCCTGAGCAACTGCGTCCTGACCAATCTCATCCCGACAAATCGCTGCCCAACCAGCCTTCTGCGGATAATGCCGATTCTTCTTCTCCATCTCCTTCAGTCTTTGACCCTGATCTTCTCGACAACGGGGACAGCAGGAATATCATGGACCGTTACCGCTACTGGACGGTAGATGCCATCAAAGCGGACCTGGATCGCCGCGGCCGTCACTCATTTGAAGTTGCTATAGAAAACTGGACTCACGATTTTAATATTGGCTCTATCGTCCGCACTGCGAATGCATTTACAGCCAGAGGTGTGCATATTATTGGTCCTCACAAGTGGAATCGAAAGGGCTCCCTGATGACGGAACTTTACCAAAGCGTCGATTATTATGCCAGTATTGATGAGTTTGTTCACGCTGTTCGCACCCGTGATCAGGAAAGCGGTCAGCATACCCGTCTGATAGCCTTGGATATTGTTCCTGGAGCTGTTCCGATAGAATCTTACCAATTTCCTGAACAGTGCATCCTTCTTTTTGGGGCGGAGGGACCAGGTTTGACTTCCCGAGCTTTGGAAATTGCTGACGATGTTGTTTATATTACTCAGTATGGTTCTGTCCGATCCCTCAACGCCGGTGCTGCCGCCGCTGTTGCTATGCACGCCTGGATGATGCAACACGGTTAACTTCCCCTGCGTGTCTAAACGATTTTTGTGATATAGATAAAAGCATGGTTTTATAATTTCTGTCTAAAGCCTAGATTAAGAATTCTGGATTTCGATAAATCCAGCTGAGTCCCGCTGCGAACTCTGCGAGATTTTTTGTGATCCTTTTAAGATCCTTCTAAGGCCCAGGTTCACGGCTTTCAGCTTCTCAGTTTCCTGGTTTCGGATTTTTCGTTGACTTTCCGGTAGAAGTTTGCGGTCGAAGAATCTGTATAGTTCTGCGCTTTACAAAGAGCACATTTTACAAAGCGCACGTTTTACAAAGTGTGCATTATACAAAGCGCAGTTCATATGGTGACACGTCCTCGTTTCATAATTTATAAATTTCCACATATATTCACTATTCAGGGAGGCTGCATGTCCTTGATCAATGTTTCACATCTTACTTTTGCCTACGAAGGCAGTTATGACAATATTTTTGAAGATGTTTCTTTTCAAATTGACACCAACTGGCGTCTGGGTTTTATCGGCCGTAACGGCCGGGGCAAAACTACTTTTCTTAAACTTCTGATGGGAAAGTATGATTATTCAGGGTCTATATCTTCGCATGTTGATTTTATTTATTTTCCTTTCGATATCCCTGATCGGTCCGCTCTTACTTCTGACTTAATCCAGCAGACAATCAGCGGCAGACGGTCGGAGCAGACTGAGGAATCGATCAAGTCAGAACCATGGAAAGAGCATGTGGAAGAATATAAAGAATATACGGAATATACGGAAGAATATGTTGAAGAGCAGGATTATGAGCCATGGAAGATAGAGAAAGAGCTCTCCCTCCTGAATGTTGATCTTGATGTCCTCAACCGTCCCTTTTCTACCCTGTCCAATGGGGAGCAGACTAAAGTTCTCCTGGCTGCCCTCTTTTTGAAGGATAGAGCCTTCCTCTTGATTGATGAGCCCACTAATCATCTGGATGAACCAACTAGAAAGGAAGTAGGCAACTATCTGAAGCGGAAGAAGAGCTTTATCTTGGTCTCGCACGACCGGGCCCTTTTGGATGAATGTGTCGATCATATTCTGTCCATCAACAAGACAAGCATCGATATTCAGGCTGGGAATTTTTCGGCCTGGGAGCTCAATAAAAAGCGCAAGGACGCATACGAACTAGCCCAGAATGAGAAACTGCAGAAAGAAGTTGACCAGATGAAGATTGCTGCAGTCAGGATAAGCCATTGGTCTGATCTGAAAGAGGCTACAAAAATAGGGGCTGGCGATAAGGGATATGTCGGTCACAAGGCAGCGAAACTTATGAAACGCTCAAAATTGGTTGAGCGCCACAGGGATATTGCGATTGAGCAAAAGGAGAAGCTCCTGAAAGATCTGGAGAGGACAGATGATCTGTCCTTGCATCCTCTTGATTTTCCCGCTGTCTCTAGTGATAGCAGCGGAAGTAGTGATGGAAGCAACAGCAGCAGAGATGGGCAGAACAGTCTGGACTTGATTCGGGTTGACAACCTGTCTTTGGCTTACGGGGATAAGTGTCTGTGTCGGAACCTGTCCTTTACTCTGCATCCGGGGGAGCGGATCGCCCTGCAGGGGAAGAACGGGAGTGGCAAAACCAGCATTCTTCGTCAGATTTGTTGCAGAGCCAGTGCCCTGGGCATGCCTGGCCAAAGTGCGCCTGCCCAAAGCGAAGCTGCCCAAAGCTCAGCTGCACAGGATACGTCCGTCCAGCCTTGCCGCCTGCTGAGTGGTCAGATTCTTGTGGCTGACGGCCTGGTTATCTCCCTGCTTTCTCAGGATACGTCTTTTATGCAGGGGAATCTGGAAGATTTTATGCGGAATAAATATAAGCAGGAGCGGGCTCAGCTGGGTCTTGCAACAAATTATACAAACCGAAATCAGTTGGATCTGCTGGAAGACGGCCTGGAAAGACGAATCCGTCTGCTGGTCCAGGTTCTTCGACAGCTTGATTTTTCTGATAGTCAGATGGAGAAGAATCTGCAGGATTTCAGTGAAGGACAAAAGAAGAAATTCCTTCTTGCGGTTTCTCTCAGCCAGCGGGCCCATGTTTATATATGGGATGAACCGTTGAATTTTATAGATATTCTTTCCCGAGTTCAGATAGAAAATCTGATAAGGCGGGCCCAGCCCACCATGATTTTTGTTGAGCACGATCAAACATTTACTCAATCAGTGGCAACCAGGATTGTCGATTTGCCGCCTGTAGCACTGCCAGATACGGCTCTGTCTGCTGCATCCGACTGACGAGACCGTCCGACCGACGAGATTGGCAGATAAGAGTACCATAAATATTCATAAGATCAAGATCGATGGAAAACGGAACCACAAGGAACCATAAGAGCAGACATAAGAGGAGAAATTGTGTGCTTTATATGTGACAGAATTGAAATGATTAAGCAGGGGACAAATCCATACTTTGTTAAGGAGCTGGAAACTGGATATGTAGTAATTGGCGATAATCAACATTTTAAAGGTTATACATTATTTTTATGTAAATATCATAAGAATGAATTATTCGAATTAGACAAGGATTTCAAGCTAAAATTTTTAGAAGAAATGTCTGTGGTTGGACAGGCTGTGGCACAGGCTTTCCAGGCAGAGAAAATAAATTATGAATTATTGGGAAATGGTGATAGCCACTTACATTGGCATTTATTCCCGCGGGTCAGCGGAGACCTTGAGAATTATGGGAATAAAGGAAAGGGACCAGTCTGGTGGTATCCAATGGAAAAAATGTATGAAAATTCCAATCGCCCATCGCCTCACGAGCTTACTCAGATGAAGGATAAATTATTACAAGAGCTGAATTATATATATGAATAATTTTTTGTATATGAGGTGTCATCCAGAGACCCTATAGTATGAGCTATGCCTAGATTCACACGACAAGAAATAGAACACTTGGGAGATCTGTCCCGCATTGCCTTGACTGACCAGGAGATTGAGCGTCTGCAGGGCGAGCTGAATGTTATTACTGACTCTATTGACAAGGTCCAGGAAGTTGCCAAGGATCACGTTCCTCCAACAGCCAACCCTGTCCCTCTGGAAGCTTACATGCGCGAGGATGAGCCAATCGCCCCTCTAACCCAGGAAGAGGCGCTGTCTGGTGCCCCCCGGCAGGAGGAGGGCATGTTTGTGGCCCCGCAGATTTTGTCGGATTAGGGTAAAGCTGCAGAATTGTGAAAATAATTGCTAAGAGGAGCAAATAAGCATGGCATTAAGTACAAGTGAGCGCACAGAGCTGGTCCAGTTGTCCGCATCACAGATGGCAGACAAGCTGGCCGCTGGAGAGGTATCCAGCCGCCAGCTGGTGGAGGCCCATATGGAGGTCATCAACGCTGCAGAAGGCGATATTCATGCCTTTCTTAAGGTCAGCGAAGACCAGGCATATGCCCAGGCCGATGAAGCAGACCGCCGGCGGGCAACGGGAGAACAGGACGGCCCCCTGGCTGGAGTTCCTATTGCTATCAAAGATATGATCGTTACCAAAGGGATTGAAACTACAGCTGCTTCCAAGATCCTTGAAGGATGGGTTCCTCCTTATGACGCTACGGTGATTGAGAAGATCAAAAAAGTCGGTATGCCAATTTTGGGCAAAACCAATCTTGATGAGTTTGCTCAGGGGTCATCTACGGAGCATTCGGCCTTTGGCCCTACCTATAATCCCTGGGATACTCAGAGGGTTCCTGGTGGATCCGGCGGCGGTTCTGCTGCTGCTGTCGCTGCCTTTGAAGCCCCTCTGGCCCTAGGAACAGATACCGGCGGATCTATCCGTCAACCTGGCGCTCTGACTGGAACTGTGGGCGTCAAGCCTACCTATGGCGGAGTTTCCCGTTTTGGCGCTATTGCCATGGCCTCTTCCCTGGATCAGATTGGCCCCGTCAGCCGTACAGTTCTGGACGCAGCCCTTCTGCAGGAGATTATTGGCGGTTATGATCCCAAAGATTCCACCTCCATTCCTCAGCCGGTGCCTGCCTTATCTGAGCAGGCCAGGCAAGGGCAGAAGATGGACCTGAAAGGCATGCGTATTGGTCTAATCAAAGAATTAAGTGGGGACGGTTTCCAAAAAGGAGTCGAAGACCGCTTTAATGAATCAGTTCAGCTGCTTACAGACATGGGAGCAGATGTAGTTGAGATTTCCCTTCCTCATGCTGAGTATGCTCTTGCTGCCTATTATGTAATTATGCCTTCCGAGGTTTCCAGCAACCTGGCCAGGTACGACGGTATGCGGTATGGACTGCGGGTCATGCCTCCGGACGATGAACCACAGACTGCGGCCAATATGATGGCTTACACCCGGGAAGCCGGTTTTGGCGATGAGGTGAAGAGGCGCATTATTCTGGGTACATATGCCTTGTCTGCCGGTTATTACGATGCTTGGTACGGTTCTGCCCAAAAGGTTCGTACCCTGATTATTGACGATTTTAAGAAGGCTTTTGAGACAGTTGATGTGCTGGTATCCCCTACATCTCCTTCTACCGCCTTCAAGTTTGGTGAAAAGATGGATAATCCGCTGGAAATGTATATCAACGATACCGCAACTATTCCGGCAAATTTGGCTGGGGTTCCTGCCATGTCCATTCCCTGCGGTCTCAGTGATGATGGTCTTCCGGTTGGATTCCAGTTTATTGCTCACCAAATGCAGGATCACAAGATGTATAAGCCAGCTGCAGCCTTGGAGGCAGCCTTGGAAGACAAATGGGGAGGCCCGGTCTGGAAGTCCCTGAACGCATCATGGCTGAATGCTCCTGCCACCTCAGATGCAGACTAGAGAACAACCAAAAGCATCGATAGAGCAGCGAGAGATTAAGAAAAAAAGATGTAACTTTTCAGTAGTGTTGTCAACTGAAAAAGATTGGAAATAGGAATTATGGCTGAGAAATTGATGAAATTTGCCGAGGCGGTCAGGAAGTTTGATCCTGTCATCGGTCTGGAAGTCCATGTTGAGCTGAGCACCAAGACCAAGCTCTTTTGCCCGGCCGAAGTCCACTTTGGAGGTGAACCCAATACTCAGCTGACACCAGTTTCCCTGGGCCTGCCCGGGAGCTTGCCTGTAGTAAACAAGAGGGCCATTGACTATGCCATTAAGTTAGGTTTGGCCCTGCACTGCAACATCGCTGAATGGTCACAGTTCTCCCGCAAGAATTACTTTTATCCTGATATGCCTCGCAACTATCAGATTTCTCAGTATGACAAGCCCTTAAACGGGGAAGGCTACCTGGATGTTGAACTGGAGGATGGCAGCATTTTCCGGGTTCCTGTGGAGAGGGCCCATGTAGAAGACGATGCAGGCAAGAACACGCATGTGGGTGGGGCAGACGGCCGTATCGAAGGAGCCGATCATTCCCTGGTGGATTACAACCGGGCCGGGGTTCCCCTGGTGGAGATTGTGACTAAGCCCATTACTGGAGTAGGGGCTAAGGCTGCTGATGTGGCCGGAGCCTATGTGAGGACCATTCGTGACATTGTCCGTGCCCTGGGTATTTCTCATGCCCGCATGGAGCAGGGCAACATGAGGGCCGATGTGAACGTATCTTTGAGGCCTTCCCCCAACGATCCTTTGGGGACCCGGTCAGAGACCAAGAATGTCAACTCCTTTAGGGGTATTGAAAAGACTATTATTTATGAGATCCGCCGGCAGGCTGCTATTTTGGATGAAGGCGGCGAGATTCTTCAGGAAACCAGACATTGGGATGAAGCTTCCCAGACCACTGCTGGAGGCCGAGTGAAGACCGATGCCGATGATTATCGCTATTTCCCGGACCCTGACCTGGTTATGGTGCATGTTACCCAGGATCATATTGATCGTTTGGCTAAAACCATGCCTGAAATGCCGAGGGAGCGCCGTAACCGGCTGCAGGCTCAGTGGGGATTCTCTGACCTGGAGATGAGGGACGTGGTGAACGCTGATGCCCTTGATCTCATTGAGGCTACGGTAAAGGCTGGAGCTACTGCTTCCGGTGCCCGCAAATGGTGGCTGGGGGAGATCTCTCGTAGCGCCAATGAAGAGGATAAAAGCCTGGAAGAGATGTCTATTACCCCTGATGATATCGCCCGGGTGGAAGAGCTGGTCGCCCAGGGTAAACTCAACGATAAACTTGCCAAGCAGACAGTCGCCGCAGTTTTGGCTGGAGAGGGTAGCCCTGACCAAGTCGTGAAAAAGCACGGCTTTGAGGTTGTATCCGATAATGGTGCCCTGGAGACAGAAGTAGATAAGGCTCTGGAAGCTCATCCGGATATCGCCGACAAGCTGAAGAGCGGCAATATGAAACCCATGGGTGTTATTATTGGTTCCGTTATGAAGGCGACGCGCGGACAGGCTGATGCTAAGGCCGTGACTGCTATTGTCATGAAAAAGGTCAAGGGCTGATTCTCAGCCAGCAGTCAGATTTCGCGTAGAAACGGTACTACAATAAGAAGCGATGTACGATGCACAGTCGCTTCACAGTAAGGATTTGATTTAATATGCCACAATCCGCTTCGACAGCGCAATCACAGCATTCTTCTGTGGATCAGCAGGTTTCTGCTCAGAATCCATCCCAGGATGATTCCCCTCGTGAGTTGCCGGCATCCATCGCTCTTCCTCAAATTAAAGGCGAAATGATGGTTCTGCGGCCTGCCTCCTGGGAGGACTGCGAACAGATGGATGCCTTGGACGCTTATCACGATTCGGTTGTCATCACTGGTAAGAGTAAATCTGCCGAACGATCTATGGTTCGCTCCTGGGTATCCCGCTACCTGTCCTGGTCTCGGGGAGAACTTCGCAGCCAGGAGAGTTTTTCCGACCCTGAAGCGAGGGGAGTCATGGCTTGGTCTATTTTTGTCAAGTCGGATTTAACGGCCAAGAAAGACTCTGACCATAGCGATTCCCTGGGGTATGTTCTTATTGGCATGATTTTTCTGATCGATATTGATGGTTGGGCACAGTCCGCCCGAATTCAGGTTATTCTGGGCCGGGACTACAGATCCCGTGGTTTTTCCCGTGACGCCATGCCCCGGGTGATGACCTATGGTTTTGCTCCGCAGCCTGCTGGCCTGGGTCTGCACCGGATCTGGGTGGGGATTCCTCAGAGGAACAACAGATCTTCAACTGTGTATAAATCTCTGGGATTCACGCCAGAAGGCATTTCCCGTGACGCCTTGTGGGACAATGAAAATAATCGCTACCAGGACCTGGAAGTCCTGGGAACCCTGGCCGATGAGTTCGATCCCATTGCTTCCCTGGAAGCTTTTGGTATGAGGCCCATAGTTAGTAATCCAGGCTTGAAGGAAGCTATGGCTATGCATGAGCATTCGATCGAAATCGAAAAACACAAAAAGTCTTTTATTACAGATCTAGCATCCATGACTTTTGACCCAGAAACGGATGAAGACAGTGATCAAGCTGTGGATTCTGGGCAGATCAGGAAGTCCCGCCAAAGAGACGAAGCCGATGATGATGCCGCCGATTTTACTATGGGAGCAGAGGAAGCGGAGTCTGATGCGGAGTCTGAGACAGAGACCGATGCCGAGTCGGACAGCAGTAGCAAGATTCCCTGGTGGCGCAAGCTTGGTCGTGGCCGTAAACGTGAATCGTAAAAGCAGTGTGGAGGACAACTGATGGGCGCTGAAGATCTGGATAAGTACGAGACCGAAGCAGAACTGTCTTTATACCGTGAATACCGCGATGTCATTAAGTTTTTCACCTATGTAGTAGAAACAGAGCGTCGTTTTTATCTGGCTAATCGGGTGGATTTCAATGTTCGCTCTGCCGGTCAGGATGTATATTTTGATGTTCAGCTTACTGACGCCTGGGTATGGGACGTATATAGGCCCAGCCGTTTTGTAAAAAGTGTCCGGATCGTCACCTTTAAAGATGTCAATGTTGAAGAGATCCAAAAATCTGATATGGATATTCCCGCGTCCATGTAAAAAATCTCTGTAAGAACGCCATGTAAAAACTTAACTGGTGCAAGACTGTCAGTGTACAGTCAGCGTAGAAGACTGTCAGCAGAAGGTAAAAGCCGAGTCTGCATAACCCAAATTTGTATAATCTGCCGGCAATCATCTCCCCATTCAGCTAAAATAAACTTGATTTATTACTGCTGAATAATTCCTATAAGGAGGAAATGTGGCAGACAAGAAGAAAGTCGTTATTATTGGTGGAGGACCTGCCGGTCTCACTGCGGCATGGGAGTTGGTTAAAGATGATGCAAACTCCTACGATGTAACGATTCTTGAGGCTACCAAAGAGTTTGGTGGCATTTCCCGCACGGTCAAGTACCATGGCAATCGGATGGATATTGGGGGTCATCGTTTCTTCTCCAAAGATGACCGCATTATGAACTGGTGGAAGGAGATTCTTCCTCTTCAAGGGGCTCCTTCCTACGATGATAAAAAACTGGGTCGTCACCATGACCTTGAGCCGGGTGGGCCAGATCCAGAACAGACTGAGGAAGTCATGCTCAAGCGTCACCGTGTTTCACGCATTTTCTGGAACCAGCACTTCCTGGATTATCCTATTACCCTGAGCCCTAACACCTTGAAAGCCATGGGTCCAAAGATCACCATGCAGGCAGGATTCAGCTATCTGGCTTCTGTTTTCCATAAGCTGCCGGAAACCAATCTGGAGAATTTTTATATTAACCGCTTTGGTCGTAAGCTCTACTCCATGTTCTTTGAGGACTACACCGAAAAACTCTGGGGTCGTCATCCTTCTGAAATTTCTGCTGACTGGGGCGCCCAGCGGGTCAAGGGCTTGAGCATTATGAATGTTCTCAAGAATGCTGTGCTTAAACTCATGCCTCAGCACAAGACCGACAATTCCAAGGTGGAAACTTCCCTGATCGAGGAGTTCTGGTACCCCAAGCTGGGGCCGGGACAGCTCTGGGAAACCGTGGAGAAGAAGGCCGAAGATAAAGGCGTGACCGTTCTGACTGATGCCCGGGTAACCGCTATCAATCAGGAAGGAGGAAAAATCTCTTCGGTCACCTATATCGATTCCGCAGGCCAGACTCATCAGATAGAAGCAGATCAGTTCATCTCTTCCATGCCTCTGAAGGACCTGGTCAATGCCTTGGATAAGTCTGAAGCCGGTGCTCCAGAAGATATGAAGGAGATTGCCAATGGCCTGCCTTACCGCGATTTTGTGACCGTGGGTCTTCTGGTTCGCAAGCTGCGGATTCGCAACAACACCGATATTCCAACTCTGGGGCATCCTCCTATTGTTCCTGATAACTGGATTTATGTGCAGGATCCTGGCTATAAGGTTGGCCGTTTCCAGATCTTCAACAACTGGAGCCCTTACCTGGTCAAGGATGTAGATAGTACTGTCTGGATTGGGATGGAATATTTCTGCAATGAGGGCGATGACTTCTGGAATATGACCGATGAGCAGGCTGAAGACTTGGCTATCAAGGAATTAACCCGAATGCGGGTTATCAATGGAAAGCAGGATGTTTTGGATGCTCATCGGGAACGGGTCCAAAAGGCTTATCCGGCTTACTTTGACACCTACCAGGATATTGATCAGCTTATTGAATACCTGGATTCCTTCGGCAACCTCTACTGCGTGGGCCGCAACGGTCAGCATCATTACAATAATCAGGATCACTCTATGGCAACCTCCATTGAGGCTGTCAACAACATTAAGACAGGCAGGACTTCCAAGAAGAATGTTTGGGAAGTCAATACGGAGAAGTCTTATCACGAGTCAAAGTAAGAGTTTTTCTTCCCCCCTTGTATAATGGCCTAGTACTATGCACCGGGTCTGGTTTGCCGTGTGGAGCCAGGCCCTTCAGGTCCAGCTGGTCAGCCGGGAGGAATCCATGGCTGACAGCGGATTGGTGCACCTGCCTGTAGGCAAACCTGTGGGCAGTCGTTTTCTATCATGCGCTGGCATGCGGCGGCGATGGAGGATAATTATGAATGCTGTAGAACAGTTTGAAGCTGCTCAGCTCAAGGATGCAGACAGCATCCCCGCTTTCCGCTCTGGCGATACCGTTAAGGTGAACGTCAAGATTCAGGAAGGCAACAACACTCGTCTTCAGGCCTTCCAGGGAGTGGTCATCGCCCGCAACGGTGCCGGTCTGCGCGAGACTTTTGTTGTCCGCAAGGTCAGCTTTGGCGTAGGTGTTGAACGTCGGTTCCCCGTCCATTCCCCGTCCATTGATTCCATCGAATTGATGCGCCGCGGTCGGGTTCGCCGTGCTAAGCTTTATTATCTGCGCAAGCTGCGTGGTAAGGCTGCACGTATTGTGGAACGTCGTGATAACAGTCAGAAAGCTGCTTAATTCCTTCAATGGTAACTAGCGGCAACTACTGGCAATTTACCGAGTCCCAGGAATAACTATTCTTGGGACTTTTTAATAAATTTATAAGCCAATTTCTTTATTAGCATTAGTAAATAGCAGTGAATAATTTTATACCCTTGATAGCAGGCCTATGAATCCGGGAGGATGAGCATGGAGCATAAAAATACCAGCTCTTCAGCAGATCAGAACCAGAGAACCCCCCGGCAGGCCTTTTCCCGGAATTATGATTCTCATGCGAATTCTCACCGGGGCGGCTACATCATTCCTCAATATGGCAAGAGGGCAGCGCAGCGCAGGGCTGCAATCCGGAGTTTTGTGGAAACTCTTGTCATGATTCTGATTATAGGAGTCATTGTGGTTTCTCTGCGTTTGTTTGTAGTGACTCAGTATATTATTCCTTCTGCTTCCATGGCCGATACTTTGCCTGTCGGCTCTCATGTTCTTGCCAATAAGCTGATGCGCAAGGAATCATCCCTGAAAAGGGGGTATGTGATTGTCTTCCGCGATACCCGCAACTGGCTGTCGTCGGCTGAGAGTTCTCAATCTCAGGGGTTTTTGGGAGCGCTGACCCAAAAGATTACTGGAGATAAGACTGGTCAGGGCTATCTGATCAAAAGGATCATTGGCCTGCCTGGTGATACGGTTTCCTGCAAGGGAAGCGGTTACCCCATTATGGTCAATGGACATCCGATCAAAGAACCTTATCTAAAAACCGGGGTCAACCCCAGCGATGTGGCCTTTCGGGTAACAGTAACTGCTGGGAACATTTTTGTTATGGGAGATAATCGCTCTAACTCTGCTGATTCCCGTTTCCACACCGATGACGGCAACAATGGGCTGGTCCCCATTTCTGCCGTTGCCGCTGTGGCTGTGGCTGTGGTATGGCCCTTGTCCCAATGGAAGACCCTGACGTCGGAGACTGGGGTTTTTGCTGGTGTGTAACGCATCTGGCGCATCTGACGCATCTGGCGCATCTGACGCATCTGGCGCATCTGCTAAATCCGCCAAAATTATCGGATCGGGGAAATCCAGCCGCCAGATGTGTCCTCATTGGCGAGTTGAAGCCGCTCTGGCTGCCGGTCCGGATAATCCCCAGTGGATTATTGGCTGCGATGAAGTCGGTCGTGGCTGTCTGGCTGGGCCTGTTATGGTTGGGGCATGTGCTTTCCGCCTGCCGGATCTGCGCCCGCCTGATTATGCATCTGAGCACAAATTTGATTATGAATCCGACTACGAATCAGCCATGACTGCTTCTATACCCAGTGGTTTGAAGGATTCCAAGCTGCTGACTGAAAAGAAGCGGGAAGCTCTCTACGATCCTCTTGCTTCCTGGTCTGATACCTGGGCTGTGGGATCTGCCTCGAATAAGGAAATAGATCAGGTAGGAATTATTAGCGCCTTGGGATTGGCAGCAGTTCGGGCCCTGGATCAGATAGGACAGACAATCAGTGGCTCTTCTTCTGAGGCTGTAGATGCGTCTGAGGAGACTGAAGACACCGATGATCACAGCAGCCGGGAGGCCCGAGGCCTGAGCCAGCTTCCTGCCTCCCTGATCTTGGATGGGCCTTACGATTACATCAGTCCTATACTTCAATCTATTCTTCTGCCTGACCAGATTCGTTCCCGCTTCGCTTTCAGACTGTCGGTGACGACTGTGGTGAAAGGGGACCAGACCTGCGCCAGCGTAGCTGCTGCTTCTGTCATGGCTAAGGTAACCAGGGATCGTTATATGATTCGATTGGCTGATAAAAATCCTCAATGGGAACCATATGGCTGGGCGCGCAATAAAGGGTATGGGACAGCCCAGCACAGACGGGCAATAAAAGATTTGGGGCCAACTTCTTATCACAGGGTGAGCTGGTGCAAGCTGAACGAATAAATTGGGAGCAGCTTGGGAACTTACTGAGGCAGGGCCCGGCGACTGCGAGAAATATGCCTGCGGGACTCACGGATAAAAGTTATTATCATAAAAAGACAAACAAAAGCTAAAGGAAGCATGTGCCGGTCAAAATTATTGGCCGGAGATAAAACCATAACCCCCATCAGCAGAAGAAGGGGAAAATGCCGCAGGAGATAGGTCCAGCGTCGGAGAATAAATTCAGCACAGATGATCATCAGACATATAATCACATAAAAATTTCCGTGCATGAGTTGGCCAATAACCGGCTTGGATGATGCCCTCAACGAGCTGTCTTTGATATATTCCCGAATACCGGGCAGCCAGTAGCGGATCCATGAAGTCCGCGTGTCAATCTGTGGGGTTTTCACATAATAAGCAGCAGATACATAAGGGGGATCGGAAATATCAAAATACCCATAAATTTTAGCCAGAAAAGCATCCAGATAAATTACTGGATTCCGTTTGCCCAAATCAAGCCAGGCTTCATTTAAGTGAGACATATCCTTGGCTGTTACTGTTTCCCACTTGTATGTTTCAATTTTTGGGTCTCCGCCGGAAGATTTGACCCTGTCGGCATCATCGGGGAAATATGTATTTCCCATGGCATAAAGGTTGAAAATAGGTTGGAGTTGGCGCTTTGTTTTGGGGGAGATATTCAGGGGATCCAGCTTCATCACCCTGGCGATTTGCTGGACTTGAACTCCACGGCTTTCAATTGGATCTCCGTTTATAATAGCTCCAGTGCCAACTGCCACATTCAGCCCTACCTGGAAAATCAGCAGGGGAAGGACCAGCCCTGCCAGCCAGGTTCTCCACCGGCTTCTGTCGCTGAGCAAAACCAGAATAATCTGGATTGCCAGAATATAGAGGGCATATTTCGCTGATATCAGCATAATCAGGCTGCTGAGGAAGAGGCCGGCAGTGCGGCGGCGGGAAATTTTGCTGGTGTGGGGGGAAGCGAAAATTTCAAACCAGAGGCCGAACCACCAGAGAAAAGCGAAAGCAAAAAGAGGAGACTTGGTCAGGGCTGGCATGCTGAAAACAACCAGGGGATTAAAGGAAAAGAATACGATGATAATCAGCCGGGGCCACGGTCCTGCTGTAGAATTCCGCTCCAGGTGGGAAGAATCCTGGTAAATTCGGGAAGGACGAGCAAAACGGAAGAATCTGGCCATGGTAACGCTGACGCAGAAAAGGGCAAAGGCTGCCTGCAGAAGGGAAAGGAAGATAAAACCCAGGTCCAGCGAACCTGTCCATTGGTTGGATAGTTCCAGCAGGCTGCCGGTAATAATCGTGAGAACAACGTTATGCTGGTTAGTCAAATAAGTCGACGTTGTAGGCCATAAGTAGTGGGCAATGGGGTAGACATCCACCACATTGAACGATTCCATATAGTCAGGCCGACTGCCGTTCAGGTAGGCAATCCACCGTTTCGCTTCATTCCATTGAGAGAGGGCATCGGCCCCAAAAATCGTGGGGACCAGGGCCAAAAAAATGAGCCAGAAAAAACCCACTATACAGGCAATTTGCCAGGAATACTGGGTGTGAGTGATGATCCAGGGCCGCCAGGAGGAGGTTATTTTTTTGATCAGACTTAGTGCGGGTGGATTCTTCCGGCTGGTGGATTTTTTCGCATGCACGGTCAGCTTAGATTGTATCTGTTGTATCCATCGCATCCCTTTTAACCGTGTTAATACTGGTTTTTTCAGCTTTTTCGCCCGGGCGGCCAAGAGTTTGCTAACCGTCTTAAGACGAGAATGGGGACGGCTGAGATCTACCAGGGAAGCAAGCAGTGACAGATAGATGGCGAAGGAAAAGATAAGAATCAGCCAGTTACCGACGGCAAAGGTAAGGATGGAATGGTTTGCCCGGTAAATGGGCCCAACTGCGGTACAAAAAGCCAGCCAGAGGCAGACCAGTCCGGCAAGGATCCAGCGGAGGACAAGGGCAATCGTGGCAGCGGGGGAGTGATGAACCGGAAAAGGGCGGATGCTGGTGCTCCTGTCAGAATTCGTCATCCGATACCTCGTGCTTGACCCTATATGTTATGCCTTATATATTATGACCTATGCGAAAACCGCGGGAGCGAGCGACGGGAATCGAACCCGCGTAATCAGTTTGGAAGACTGAGGCTCTACCATTGAGCTACGCTCGCGGTAAGACTGATCAAGCAGCCTTACCACATTATACATAAGTCATGGAATTAACCCTTCCCTGCCTGTCGCATGAAGTGTCAAATTCTCTTACCCTGCTAAGCTATGAGCTATGGCAGAAAAAAAGGCGATAGCAGCCAGCCAGTCGGTGAAGGACGAGCTGGTAGAGTCAGCCGAGGAATCGCATATTTCCGTTGCTGATGTGCAGCGCAGCCGCTCTCACCCTTCCCGCTTTGTTGTCTTTTTGCTTCTCACTATTCTGGCAGCAACTCTTCCCTACGGTTGGGGACGCAGTTTGGCCCTGAATCACACGAAGGAATTGATGTCCCTTCTAGCTCCCTATGATCCCCGAAGTATGGCCTTCCTTTCCTGGGCGGTCACCACCATGGTTTTTATGGCTTTGGGCATGGTAATCATGGATTCCAAACGGATCCTGTGGGGCTTAATTGCTCTTCTTCTCTTCTCTTCCCAGCAATTTCTCTGCGGATTGGGCCTGGTTAAAACCAGTTTTTGGTATGGCACTCAGGTCGTTTATGGATCGGCTGCTGGTTATGCTAATGCCCTTAATGTGGGTGTTTTTTCTTCCGGCATCGGCCTAGCCCTCTTCCTGATCGCCTACTTGCTGGTTCTGGTGTCTGTAAAGAAAACATCATCTCTCAATATTCTTACCCGCAGTTGGATGGCCCTGCTCAGCTTTTTCCTGGTGGAAGTTCTGGTTATGATTCTGACTTATTTAGGCGGGTTCGTGAACATGTTTATCCCGACTTAGGGATTTCCCCGATTTCTTTAATAAACTGTACATTTTTAACTGTCCATTTTAAGAGAGGAAACAATAAATCTGGCATCAAGAACCTTTTTATCTTCTGTATCTTGCTATACCCGTAGAATAAAAACGTTCTTATTTATATACTTCTTGGAAGGAAAAATATGTTTAAAGGATTCAGAGAATTCATTGCCCGCGGAAATATGGTTGAAATGGCTGTTGCCTTTGTTATGGGTTCCGCCGTCACTGCCATCGTCACCTCTCTGGTTACGAGTATCATCAACCCCCTGATTGCTGCCATCTTTAAGATGCCCAACATGAGCAAAGTCTGGAATGTGACTCTTAATGGTTCCACCATTAAGTTTGGTGCCTTCATCGGGGCCATTATCAACTTCCTGATTATCGCCCTGGTTGTCTACTTCTGCATTGTAGTTCCCATGAATAAATTCACAGCTTTGCTTAACCGCAACAAGGCCGATGACGAGGAAGAAGAGCTCGACAATGAGGCCCAACAGACCCAGCTCCTGTCTGAGATTAAGGAACTCCTGGCTGCAGAAGCTCATAATCCTACTGCGCCTTCTTCTCCCAGTCAGTCTGAACAGGCTTAGTCCTGGTCTGTCCTGGCTTTTCTTGCCGAAGTGTTATAGTTTCCAATTGGCGTGAGTATCGCCCGCGGATAGAGAGCGCTTTGGCATCGGGCCAGGGCACCGCGCAACAAGACAGGAGGCCGGTATGGCACTGAGTAATGAAGAAAAGCAGTCGATCATTTCCGAATACGCGACTCATGAGGGTGACACTGGTTCTCCCGAAGTCCAGGTTGCACTGCTCACCGCACGTATTAACAATCTGACTGGTCATATGAAGCAGCACAAGCACGACAATCATTCTAACCGTGGTTTGCTCCTTATGGTTGGTGAACGCAGCCGGATGCTGAATTATTTGAAGGATAAGGATATTAATCGTTATCGTTCTCTGATTGAGCGCCTTGGCTTGCGTCACTAAAAATCTTTCGCCCAGGTTGTCGCCTGGGCTCTTTTGCATAAGCTTTCTGCTTTCCCTCACTGTTTGATATCAACGGATAATAACGCGAAGCGAAAATTAAGCAGGAAAAAATCAAACAGAGGAAGTCGGACGGGGCAGCAAAGATGGCAAAGATACATGCACACAGATAAAGATACGCAAAGATACGCAGAAAATAAATATAAATAAATATAAAGAAATAAGAAAGTCGTGTCAGTTTCCAGCTAATTCCTAAACGTAGGGGGGCGCAGGAGCGGATACGCAACAGATAAAAATGATGATTCGCAAGAGGGTCTTGCGACTAGGTATGAAGAAAAAATAAAGGAGGAACCCATGGAGGGTCCCGATATTAAAGCAGTAGAAGCCGTTATTGATAACGGCGATTTTGGCAAGCGCGTTCTGCGCTTTGAGACAGGTCGTCTCGCCCAGCAGGCGGATGGGGCAGTTGCCGCTTATCTTGATGATGATTCCATGATTCTGTCAACGACTACGGCTGGAAGCAGTCCTAAGGAGAATTTCGATTTCTTTCCTCTGACTGTTGATGTTGAAGAAAAAATGTATGCAGCCGGGAAGATTCCCGGGTCTTTCTTCCGCCGGGAAGGCCGCCCATCCAACGAGGCTATTCTGGCCTGCCGCATTATTGATCGTCCTCTGCGGCCTCTGTTCCCTCACACTCTGCGTAATGAGGTCCAGGTTGTGGAAACAGTTTTGTCCATCAGCCCTGATGATTCTTATGACATGATTGCTATGAATGCCGCTTCGGCATCCACCATGATTTCCGGGCTACCTTTTGAAGGTCCGGTTTCCGGCGTCCGCTTGGCTCTGATTGATGATCAGTGGGTAGCCTTCCCTCGGTGGTCTGAGCGCGAACGGGCTGTTTTTGAACTGGTTGTTGCTGGTCGGGTGCTCGACAATGGAGACGTAGCTATAGCTATGATTGAGGCCGGAGCCGGTAAGAACGCATGGAAGCTCATTTATGATGAAGGCATGACCAAGCCGGATGAGGTTGTTGTTGCCGGCGGTCTTGAGGCTGCAAAGCCTTTCATCAAGACCATCTGCGAGGCTCAGAATGAGCTGAAGAAGGCAGCTGCCAAGGAAACTAAGGACTTCCCCCTCTTCCCTGAATACACTGAGGATCTTTACAATCGAATTGATCAGATTGCCCACAGCGACCTGAATGATGCCCTCTCTATTGCCGAGAAGCTTCCCCGCCAAGACCGGATTGCCCAGATTAAGCAGGGTGTTGTTGACACTCTGGCTGCGGAGTTCACCGATATGGACGATGCTGAGAAAGAAAAAGAAATTGGCAATGCCTTCAAGGAATTGCAGCGCCAGATTGTCCGTACCCGCATCCTGACCGAAGATTACCGAATCGATGGCCGTGGTCTGCGTGACATCAGGACCCTCTCTGCTGAAGTGGATGTAGTTCCCCGTGTTCACGGGTCTGCCCTCTTCCAGCGTGGAGAAACTCAGATCCTGGGCGTGACTACCCTGAATATGCTGAAGATGGAGCAGACAACTGATGCTCTGTCCGGTCCTAGCACCAAGCGGTATATGCATAATTATGAGATGCCTCCCTACAGCACCGGAGAAACCGGCCGCGTGGGCTCTCCCAAGCGCCGTGAGGTGGGGCATGGAGCCCTGGCTGAGCGGGCTCTGATCCCGGTTCTCCCTTCTCGGGAGAAGTTCCCCTATGCTATCCGGCAGGTGTCTGAAGCCATTGGCTCCAATGGTTCCACTTCTATGGGATCGGTCTGCGCTTCTACTATGTCCCTTCTGGATGCTGGTGTTCCCCTGAAAGCTCCGGTTGCCGGCATTGCTATGGGGCTGGTTTCCGGTGAAGTCAATGGCCAGATGGTCTACAAAACTTTGACTGATATTCTAGGTGCCGAAGATGCCTTTGGTGATATGGACTTCAAGGTAGCTGGAACATCGGAATTTATTACTGCCCTTCAGCTCGACACTAAGCTTGATGGTATTCCTGCTGATATTTTGGCTGCTGCTCTGCGTCAGGCTTATGAGGCCAGAACCACTATTCTTGAAGTCATCAACGAGTGCATTGATGGTGTTAACGAGATGAGCCCCTATGCTCCTCGGATTATCAGCATGACTGTTCCTGTGGATAAGATTGGCGAAATCATTGGGCCTAAGGGCAAGATGATTAACGAAATCCAGGAAAAGACCGGTGCTGAAGTCACCATTGAGGATGATGGTACTGTGTACATTGCATCCGAAGGCGGTAATGCCGCTGAAGAAGCCCGCAAGTTGATTGATCAAATTGCTAATCCTCATATTCCTGAAGAAGGGGAGAAGTATCAGGGCAAGGTTGTGAAAACCACTAGCTTTGGTGCCTTCGTCAACCTGACTCCCGGAACCGACGGACTTCTGCATATTTCACAGATTCGCAACCTGGCTAACGGTGATCGTATTGATGCTGTGGAAGATGTTTTGCGCGAAGGCGACACCGTTGAGGTAGTTGTTCAGGGCGTGGATGACAAGGGTAAGATTTCTCTGGCAATTCCTGGATTCGAAGATCAGGAAAACAACTCCCGTTCTGGGGCTGGCCGTGGTTTTGGCCATTCTGACAGGGGCAACCGTGGAGATAGGTATGACCGCGGAGACCGTGATGATCGTAGTGATCGCGGCGACCGGTCCGATCGTGGAGATCGTTCCGACCGCGCCGACCGGTCTTCTCATAACCGCCGTCATGACCGTTCTGATCGTTCCGACCGCGCCGACCGTTCTGACCGGAATGATCGTTCCGACCGCGCCGACCGTTCTGACCGGAATGATCGTTCCGACCGCGCCGACCGAGGCAGCCGTTACGACCGTAGAGATGAAGCAGGAGATGACGATCGCTTTGATCGTTCTTCCCGTTTCCGTCGTTATGACGATGACGACCGTTCTGACCGCCATAATTCCCGGTATGAGGATGACGACCGTGATTATCGTTCTCGCCGTCCCCGCCGTGATGATCGGGACGATAGGTCTGATCGTTCCGACCGTTCTGATCGTTCCGACCGTTCTGACCGTGGCGATAGGTATGACAGGTCCGACTGGGGTTCTCACAGCCGTCGTTCTGACCGCTATGCCGATGAAGATGCTTATAACGAGTATCGTCAAGGTCGTGAGGAAAGAACGGCCCGTCCCCGCCGCCGTATTCGCCGCGACTTCGATCCTTTCGACGAGGATTAATTTTGGGATTTCACAGTTCAGTAATTTGGAGTTGAATAACGTTGAATAACTCGGAGTTCCTAATTCAATAACTTCGAATTCTTTATTCAATAACTCGGAATTTTGAGTTCGCAAACTCTGAATTCTTACTATCTCTGGCTGGATGAGGCATCCAGCCAGAGATTTTCCTTTCTATTTCCTTCTTGTTTCCCTTCCTCTTTACTTTGTGTTTAGTTACTTTTGGGTTACAATTTACCTATTTCCTAGTTTCTCTTCATCTTTTTATCAATTGCTTCTCCTTATGCATAATTTCTGTTATTGGAATATAAGTTAGTGGTGCTGAAGTCTGTTCCAACCGGTTTCATATAAACTATCCTTCACCCAACTGCACAGGGAAAAAAAGAAAGTGACGTAATTCCAACCTTTTTATTTAGAGACAATGCAGTTGGGTGAAGGGTAGTTTTCTATAATCTAAAATCAGTGGTTGCTCGACCCTTATAAAGGTTTTGTTTTATGTATTTCCATACATAAAACAATCCTATTTTCAACAAATTCTAAATGAATAATGAAATGGGTTCTCGTGAACTAGAATTCTGGAAGAATGAACCCAACGAAAATTGGCTCTCTTCAAAAGAAAGAGCCCTGTTATTGGTGCACTATACGTTGATTCATTGTACCAAATAACAGGGCTCTTAAATATTAATATATTAATATTGTCTGGAGGCTGCTTTCCCGCAGTGCTTTAGCACTAGTGGCGCAATACTCCAGAGTCTAATCTGGCTTGTTGCTAGTCAGCTTAGTTGACTTAGTCGGCTAAGGCCTTGTTGACAACAGCTGTTGCCTCATCGAGAACCTTGTCCAGAGTTTCTTCTGAAATGAAGGATTCTGCGTATACCTTGTAGATGTTCTCCGTGCCAGAGGGACGGGCAGCGAACCAATTATTCTTGGTTGTTACCTTAATTCCTCCAATGGGAGCACCATTGCCGGGAGCCTCAGTCATCTTCTGCTCAATGGCCTCACCACCGAGGGTGGTGTCGGTCACGGAATCAGGGGTCAGGCTGGCAAACTTTTGCTTCTGCTCCAGGGTGGTAGGGGTGTCAACCCGCTTGTACCAGCTCTGTCCGAAACGTGCAACCTGCTCATCATGAAGCTGAGCAGGGGTCTTACCGGTCTTGGCCGTTATCTCTGCCGCGAGAAGATCGGGAATAATGCCGTCTTTGTCAGTTGTCCATACACGGCCGTCGAAACGCAGGAAGCTCATTCCAGAGCTTTCTTCGCCGCCAAAACCGACTTCGCCGTTAAAGAGCGGATCCACGAACCATTTGAAGCCAACGGGAACTTCCACCAGCTTTGCGTTAATAGAAGCGGCAACGCGGTCAATTAGGGAAGAGGAGACCAGAGTCTTGCCAATGCCTGAGCCTTCCGGCCAGCCGGGCCTATTACCGCCAAAGAGGTATTCCACGCAGACAGCAATATAATGGTTCGGGTTCATCACACCGCTGCCAGGGCAAACAATTCCGTGCCGATCAGCATCTGGGTCGGTACCGCCTACCAGGTCGTACTGATCCCATGCGCCGGCATTGAGCCTGTCTACCAGTCCCTTCATGGCATAGGGAGAACTGGGATCCATGCGAATCTTTCCATCGTGATCGATGGTCATGAAGGACCACTGCGGGTCAACTTTCGGGTTTACTAGGCCAATATTGAGGCCGTATTTCTCGTTGATCAGTTCCCAATAGTTCACCGAAGCCCCACCCAAGGGGTCAATTCCCAAACGGACTCCGGAACTCTTGATCAGATCAAGATCAATAACGTTTTTCAGATCGTCCACATAATGCTCGCGATAATCAAAGCGCTCAACCAGATCGGACGTGACGGCCTGGCTGTATGGCACACGGGCCACATTCTTCCAGTTGGGGAGGAGCTCGTTGGCGCGCTGAGCAATGGCATTGGTTGTCTCAGCCGGGGCAGGCCCGCCGGTGGGTGGGTCATACTTGAAGCCGCCGTCTGTTGGAGGATTATGGGATGGAGTGACCACAATGCCGTCTGCCAGGTCATCCCCACTGAACCGCTGACTGCCGTCTGCGGCGCGATTGTGGGTTAGGATAGCCTGGGAAACAGTAGGTGTGGGGGTGTAATCATCGCGAGAATCAATGCGAACGCGAACTCCGTTGGCAACGAGGACTTCGATGGCGGTCTTCCATGCCGGCAGGCTTAGGGCGTGGGTGTCACGGCCCAGATAAAGCGGACCGGTGACCTTGGCATTCTTGCGATATTCAGCGATGGCTTGAGAAATTACTACAATGTGAGCTTCATTGAAGGAAGTCTTCAGACTTGATCCCCGGTGCCCGGAGGTACCAAAAGCAACTCGCTGCTCAGGTACAGAAACATCAGGAACGAGGTTGTAGTAAGAATCCAAAACCTCAGTGACATTAATGAGATCTTTTTCGGTGGCGGGCATTCCCGCATTTGTTGCAACCATACTCCTATTGTGCCATGCTGAGAAGATATTATACTTAGTCTGATTCTTGCACAGTTGAGTTTAATTATTTATTTTATAAAGGATCGTTTACATGAGGAGGATGGGAGTCTCTCCGGTCAAGTGTGACGCTGAGGTAGGAGATGAGGTAGGAGATGGTGTGGTAGATGATGGTGTTGTAGACGATGCCGTAGCTGATGCCCCCGCCGATCCTGAAGTGGGTGCAGATTTTTCTGCTTCAGATGAATCTGAATCGATGTCAGTCTTTCCGTCGACACCAGTTTTCCCAGTTTTCCCAGTTTTCCAAGTCTTCCCAGGCTTCCCAGCTTTTCCAGAGGCTTCCCTTGAAGTTCCGTTTTTGGCGTCAGCCCCGGCCCTTGCACTGGTATCAGCTCCCATTCCTGAATTGGCTCTAGTCCCGGCAGCAGTTTCACTAGCCGTCTGAGGAGCCCTGACGATCAGGGATTGGTGATCAATGGTAAACCGAATGTGCTGGGTTTTCTCTAATATATCCCCATCCACTTCGGCCAGGATTGGCTTGTCCAACAGGACCTCTGCACTGGTTCCCTGATATTGCTTAACTGTTGACCGCTGTGTAATCGGACTTTGCTCGGCCTTACGGGTGATGGTTTGATGGATGACGTCAATGAGCAGATTAAGCCAACCCCAAAGTCCATGGGTAGTATCAATTGTCTCAAAATCAAGCAGACCGTCATCGTAGTGGGCTGCGGGCATCAGGCTGAAGCCAGGAATTTTTCCGCAATTGCCAGCCATGAGAGTACGGAAAGTTTCTCCCCTGGTTTGATGAATGCTGCCGTCGGCCTCAGTCAAAATGACTGTTCCATGAATACGGCTTTCAAAAAGATGCTTTAAGGCACCCCAAAAGTAAGCAAACCAGCTGATGGATTTCTTCAGATTCGGATCGGTGTCATCAATCAGCTGAGCGTCAAAGCCAACTCCTGCAATAATAAGGAAACCGTGTTTATGCTCGGGCTCATCAGAATCCAGGAGGGCCATTCGTCCCATATCTACCCGGCGAGAACCATGAGAAGTGGCGATAGCCATGGCTGCTTCCAGATTATCTACAGGAATTCCTATGTTTCTGGCAAAAAGGTTTCCAGTTCCAATCGGGATAATGCCAAAAGCATGTGTAGTGCCGGACATTGCGCTGGCAACAGTACGGACGGTCCCGTCGCCTCCACAGGCAATAACCACATCTGCCCCGAGGGAAAGAGCTTCCTTGGCACAGGCGTTTCCATCTTTATCAAGCTGAGTATCAATAAAAATAGTGTCAGAAATATTATGATCAGAACAGTATTTTTTTATGTATGAGCGGGTTTCTTCAGCCTGAGGTTTGGAAGGATTGATAATAAAAGCATAGGAGACCTTATCTCCGTACCGCTGTTCGGCTTGAATTACTTGGTGTTTGCGGCGGGCAAGGATGAATAGGCATACTATAAGAGCAATCGCTATGATGGCCCCGATAATGCTGAGGGCTATAATCCACCCTTGATCCATAGTTATATATTATGCGCATGGTAGTTCAAATTTTCTGGAAGATGTCGAAATCTTTCCTTTAATTTTTCTCGATAGGGCTTGGATGGGAATTATTAGTAAAATTTTGGGTATAAGTCCAACAGCTCAGCTTTTCCAGCGTCTCCTGTGGTCGCTATTCTGTTAAACATGCTTGATATTCAATTTATTCGTGAAAATTCTGATATTGTCAAGGAATCCCAGCGTAAGCGAGGCGAATCGGTGGAGCTGGTTGATGAGGTTCTGCAGGCTGATAAACAGCGCCGTGATTCCTTGTCTCAGTATGAGACTACCAGAGCTGAGCAGAAGCGGATTGGTAAGACTGTTGCCGCTGCTTCCGCAGAGGAGCGTCCGGCTATTATTGCCCGGACCAAGGAGTTGTCTGCCCGGGTGTCGGCTTTCAAAGATGCCGCCGATAAGGCGACCGAAGAATACACGGCCGCCATGTGGAAGCTGTCTAACATTGTTGAGCCGGAAGCCCCGGAAGGCGGGGAAGATGATTACGTGGTGGTGAAGAAGGTTGGCCAGCTGCGTGATTTTGCTGCCGAGGGTTTTGATCCTAAGAATCATCTGGAGCTGGGCGAAGGCGTTGCAGGAATTGATATGAAGAGGGGAGTGAAGGTTTCCGGATCTCGCTTCTATTTTCTGCGCGGGGCTGTGGCCCGTCTGGAGCTTGCCATGCTGACCATGGGAGTGGACCAGGCAGAGGCTCATGGTTTTATTATGACGACTACTCCCACCCTGGTCCGTCCCGAAATCATGGCTGGTACAGGTTTTCTTAATTCTCACGCTGATGAAATTTATCGTCTTCGTGAGCCCGATGACCAGTATTTAGTAGGGACATCTGAGGTTGCTTTAGCTGGAATGCATGAAGATGAAATTCTGGATTTGAGCAAGGGACCTTTGCGGTATGCTGGCTGGTCCAGCTGCTACAGGCGGGAGGCCGGAAGCGCCGGCAAAGATACGATGGGCATTATTCGTGTTCATCAGTTTAATAAGGTAGAGATGTTTGTTTACTGCCGGCAGGAGGATTCTTACGCTCAGCATCAGAATCTTCTGGCTATGGAGCAGGAGATGCTGGGAAAAGTGGAGGTTCCTTACCGGATTATTGATACCGCTGCCGGAGATTTGGGTTCTTCAGCTGCCCGCAAGTTCGATTGCGAGGCCTGGGTACCTACTCAAGGAAGGTATCGCGAGCTGACATCCACTTCCAACTGCACCGAGTACCAGGCCCGTCGTTTGAATATTCGTGAGCGGACTGAGGATGGTTCTACCCGTCCGGTATCAACTCTGAATGGTACTTTAGCGACGACCCGTTGGCTGGTGGCTATTCTGGAGAATCATCAGCAGGCGGACGGATCCATTGAGATTCCTGCTGCTTTGCGTCCTTATATGGGCGGCCGACAGGTTATTGATCCTGTTGCCTGGGAAGCTTAGGCTTTAGAGGGTGAGTTGAGATGTAGCCTGAACTTAACTTTGCTCAACCCTCTGTCTGCCTTCTGCGTGTTGCACTCCTAAATCTGACTATCAGGTGAGGTATTATATAAACTTGTGCAACGGGAACGGACGTATGAGCCTCCTGGTGCACGTTAGGGACAGGTGTCCGAGCGGTCGAAGGAAACGGTCTTGAAAACCGTCGAACGCAAGTTCCGTGGGTTCGAATCCCACCCTGTCCGCTCTCCGCGCGGGGGTTCTAATCACCTCCTTTCTTTTCTAACCCGATTATTTTCCTCGCGCGGGCTTCTATGCTTGTCTGTTTTGTAGCTGCTCTTCGGCTGATATTCCAAAATTTGTAATGTCACATTATCAGTTTTTGCTTGATACCTTAAAGTATCGGTTTAGCAGAGAATTACATTTGCAATTTTGAATAAAGTGGTGTACACTACTGACTTGGATAATTCCAAGTAAGAACGATGCTCATTTATTGAGGTTGTCGTTTTGAATTCTCCGCAGAAGCTTTGTTTCTGCAGGGGTGGAGATTTCTCTCCACCCCGTTCTGATTTGGCTTATTAATTCCTGTATCGATGTTGAGATATTGTGTAATTTTTTTATGTTTTTACTGTATAGTTTCTGGGAAAGCGCCATAATTCTAATATGGCTAAGAAGAAAATTTCTTATAGAATTGGTATTGATGTTGGTTTGAATTCTACCGGATTGGCAGCTATCGAAGTTGATGACGATGGTGCACCAATTCGTATTCTGAATACTATGAGTGTAATCCACGATGGCGGTGTGGATCCGGATGCTGCGAAGGTGAGGGGAACACGCTTAGCTATTTCTGGCATAGCTCGAAGAACACGGCGCATGAGGAGGAGAAGGGCAAAGCGCTTGGACCGTCTTGAACAGATTCTGGAGAAGTATGGATACACAGATACGGAACCGGTTTTAGAAGAACCTTACGGCCCCTGGATATGCAGAGCGGAACTGGCTGACGGCTTCATCAATGATGACGAACAGCGCAGAATGATGATAGGCATTGCTATCAGGCATATTGCACGTCATAGAGGTTGGAGAAATCCTTACCAGAATGTTCGAGCATTGTTAAATATTGATGATTCAGATCTTTCCGAAGAATATAAGAATCTCAAAGAAAAGGTACAAGATCAAATTAATGACGGAAAGGATCTGCCTAATTTTACTCCTTCTCAATTAGTCAGAGATTATCTTGATAATTTTTCCGGACAGCCTGCAGCAAGAATTCGAACAGGAAAAGCTGGTCCTCGGGGGAATAGAAGAGATGCGGTAGGTATTCTTCCTCAACGAATGAGGCAATCCGACTATGCATATGAGTTACAGCGTATTTTTGATATGCAGAAAATTGGCAGAGATGAGGCTCAAGAATTGCTTATGGCTGTTTTTGAGGCTAAATCGCCAAAAGGATCAGCTGAGAAGAGGATTGGGAAGGATCCTTTAACAGGAAAGAAGCGGGCATTAAAGGCATCGCTAGCATTTCAAAAATATCGAATTGTAGCAACAATTACGAATCTACGAATTAAAACTGGTACTGGTTCTGAGCGTATGCTTTCCCCAACAGAACTTAACGACATTTATACATATTTATTACGTGTGCAAGATGACAATCACCTTCCAACGTGGGAAGATATCTGCGAAGAGGTCTTGCATATTGGCAGGTATCAACTAGCTGGAATCGGGAAAACCTTCGAGGGTGGAGAACGTATTTCCAACATGCCACCTGTGATTCAGACAAGTTTAGCGATACATGGATTGTCGGAAGGAACTCTTGCTGAAAAACTCACTAAGTGGTGGGATAAAGCGGATGATGATTCTCGAGAAAGCATGATTAAACTACTTTCAAACACTGTTGATATTGATAGAGTCAATGAGGTTGATGAGAATTTTGCTTCTGCTCTTGATTTTATTGACTCACTTGATGATGAGGAACTAACTAAATTAGATAAGATCGCTCTGCCTCGTGGCCGTGCAGCTTATTCTGAAGAGGCTCTGAATAAGCTGACTGCAGACATGTTAAATACAGGTGATGACCTTTTCTCTGCACGGCAAAGAATATACCATGTTAACAATAGCTGGAGGCCCCCTCAGCCACCAATCGGTGAGCCATTGGGGAACCCGGCAGTTGACAGAGTATTGAAAATTACCAACCGGTATCTTATGAATTGTTTGAATAGGTGGGGCCAGCCAAGACGCGTTACAATTGAGCATACTCGTAGCGGTTTTACATCAGTAAAACAAGCAACTGAACACCAGAAAATAAGTGATAAGAGAGCCGAATATAGGCGAGATATTGTAAAACAATTGGAAGAAGCTGGTGTAGAGTCTGTCCATGAATATGATATTAGGCGCTGGGAAGCAGTTCAAAGGCAAAATGGGCAATGTTTATATTGTGGAAGAGACATCACCTTTAAAACGTGCGAAATGGATCATATTGTTCCTCGAAAGGGGCCTGGATCGACGAACACGAGAACTAACTTTGCAGCCGTTTGCCCTGAGTGCAACAGAATGAAGAGCAATATTCCTTTCGCCTCCTGGGCAGAAACAAAAGAAGCAAAGGACCGTGGCGTATCTCTAGACAAAGCTATAAAACAAGTTAGATTCTTCAATTTTACAAAAAACGAATATTCACCGCAGGCTCAACGCAATTTCAAGAAATCAATGATTGAGCGGTTAAAACAGAAAACATCTGATGAGCCGCTTGATAATCGTTCAATTGAATCTGTCTCTTGGATGGCAGATGAATTGTATAAACGAATTGATTGGTACTTTAACCATGAACAATATGAGACTTCTAAGAAAGCGATTAACGATGATAAGGATAATTTATCCGGGACCCAGGTTGTAGTCTATCCGGGTAGTATTACGGCAGAAGCACGTAACGCTGCGGGGCTTGGTGGAAATATTCATTTCATCGGTGGTAGATACAAAACACGTCTTGATCGCAGGCATCATGCGGTTGATGCATGCGTAATTGCAATGATGGAGCCTGGGATAGCCAGGATTCTCACTGAGCGGAACCAACTTAGGCAGGCGCAAAGACTTACTGCTCGAATTGAAGATGATGAAGTTAACTGGAAAGATTATCCTACAGAGAATACTGCGGGATATAACAAGTACCAAGCATGGAGTGATCGAATGCATGCCTTATTAGAGTACATGAATAATGCACTAGATTACGACAAAATTCCCGTGGTTCGGTGGGAAAGGCTTCAACTAGGGAATAGGTCCGCACATGAAGATACTATTCATCCATTAAAAAAGTTGCCATTATCGCATGAAATATCAGCCATAGATATTAACCACGCTTCGACTCCAGCTTTATATGAGGCGCTGGTTTCGCTCCCTGATTTCAGCGAACAAGATGGGTTGCCAGCTGATCCATCTCGCCAAATCAATGTTAATGGGGAGAGGTATTCCGGAGATGACCTTGTGTCATTTTTCAATTCGAATGCTGCACAAATAGCGATTCAAGGAGGGTCAGCCGAACTCGGTACAGCCTTCCATCATGCCCGCATCTATCGTTGCTGGACTGTCGGGAAAAATGGTAAGAAGAAAATTTTCTTTGGTATGATTCGTGTTTATCAACATGATTTGCTTCACGCGAAGAATGAAGATTTATTTACATATCCGCTCAAGAGATCTTCAGTATCTATGCGGTATGCTAAGAAAGAAGTGGTACATGCTATTCTTTCTGGGAATGCTGAATATGTTGGATATCTCTGTGTCGGTGATGAGCTAGTTCTTGATCTAAAAGGTGACAAAAGTAATGATGAAGGCGGCTCAAGGCTAAGTGGACAGGTAGGAGAATTTGTCCAGAAATTTGAAGAAGATTCTAAAGTCAATTCTCAAATCGTTAATCGGTGGACTGTTGATGGTTTTCCCGATGAGGCTAAACTCCGTCTACGTCCTTCAATGTTTGCTGGTGAAGGTTTGAAAAATATGAAAAGTGAGCTAGTGGAGAATGCAGCAATAAAGAATATTCTTTCTAAAACTGGATGGAGAGTGTCTGTGGACGTAATATCAAAGAAGAGTCCTGTAGTACTCCGACGTAATGCTTTTGGAGAACCAAGATGGAAAACTAATGCGGGGCTTCCTGTTTCATACAGATGGCAGGACACTGAAACCAAAGAATGAGGTGATATTATGCAAAGCGCCTGGCGGATTATAGATTGTACCAACTTAGATGGGCAGTTGAAATATGTTCGTGGGCGCTTGGTTGTCCATCGATTCGATGTAGATGATGAATATCAGCTGAGTAAATTACCTCTTGCTGATATTGCAGTTATCCTTTTAGGATTGCATTGTAATTGCTCGGCTGGCTTACTTCACCAATGCGCACAGAATGGTGTTTGCGTTATGGTCTGTGATTGGCGAGGAGTTCCTATTGCAGCTATGCATTCTTGGGCAACGACTCACACCAGGATAACTTCTCGTCAAAGAGCTCAGGTGTCTATGACAGTGCCTAGACAGAAAAATGCTTGGGGAAGGATAGTTCGGAATAAGATACTAGGTCAAGCGGCATGTTTGGATGCCCTTTCTATAGAAGGCGGCAATACTCTACGTGGATTAGGGAATTCTGTCAGATCAGGAGATCCAGGAAATATTGAAGGACGAGCAGCAAGAGAGTATTGGAAACGTATCTTCCCACGCGAGAAAGACTTTCGCAGGCTTCCTGGACAAGGCATAGGAAGGAATGCGCAGCTGGATTATGGGTATATGGTTCTTCGCGGTTTTGCAACTAAAGCGGTAATTTCAGCAGGTTTAAATCCTTCACTTGGTGTTAATCATCATTCGGGTGCAAATTATTTTTGCCTTGTAGATGACCTTATAGAGGTTTTTCGCCCAACAGTAGATGTAAAAGTTGCTAGTCTCAGCCCTGCGGAAGAAATCATGGATAAAGAAGTGAAACATTTCTTAGTGGAGTCAGTGAATCGACAGTTTAATGGTTCAGGATTCACTATTCCAAGTGTCCTGAATGATTTCGCTCAACAATATGGTCTTTATGCGGAAGGGAAATTAGACAAATTACCAGTTCCGCTGTTTAAGGAAGAATAATGAAAAAAGACGAGGATAGTGGCGGAATGTGGTGTCTTGTAATGTTTGATCTCCCAGTTCAAACAAAAAAACAGCGTCGTGCTGCAACTGAGTTTCGTAATATTCTTCTGGATTTAGGGTATGCAATGGTGCAATATTCCGTTTACGCAAGATATACACCAACTCAATCTGGGAACAGAACCACAGTGAAAGTTATAAAAAGGAATTTACCGCCACAAGGAAAGGTGCGAATTCTTCACATCAGTGATCATCAGTGGTCTAGTGCAGACCGATATATTAATTTAAAGAAGGAAAAAACTGATGAAACCCCAGATCTGTATGTACTTTTTTAAACGTAAAAAGTACAAAAAAGCTTGAAATCTTCCTCTTCTGAGGGATTGCTCCATTTTATCAGAAGAGGAAGAGGATAATTCCAAGCGGATACTTCCACGGATTCCCCCAACGGGCCATTTTATCAGAAGAGGAAGAGGATAATTCCAAGCGTTCTATTGCAACGATTTTCGCAAACCCCCATTTTATCAGAAGAGGAAGAGGATAATTCCAAGCCAGACACTGTTGTCTCGGGCTCGGATGGCCATTTTATCAGAAGAGGAAGAGGATAATTCCAAGCCGATCCCGCGTAAACCGGCGGGCAGCACCCATTTTATCAGAAGAGGAAGAGGATAATTCCAAGCAGTCTTGGAATGTGGGCGATGGTGCTACCCATTTTATCAGAAGAGGAAGAGGATAATTCCAAGCGGTTGTCCGAGGAATTTTCGTGGGTATGCCATTTTATCAGAAGAGGAAGAGGATAATTCCAAGCGCAGTATCGCGTCTCAGTCATTTTGCCTCCATTTTATCAGAAGAGGAAGAGGATAATTCCAAGCAGAAACGCCGCAGAATTATCCTTCAAAACCATTTTATCAGAAGAGGAAGAGGATAATTCCAAGCAAAGCCTGGTTAAGCACACCAGTAGTGTGCCATTTTATCAGAAGAGGAAGAGGATAATTCCAAGCAAGTCGCATAATGACCATCACCTATAATCCATTTTATCAGAAGAGGAAGAGGATAATTCCAAGCTCCGGGGATACCAGTGTTAAGCGGGTCACCATTTTATCAGAAGAGGAAGAGGATAATTCCAAGCCAGACACTGTTGTCTCGGGCTCGGATGGCCATTTTATCAGAAGAGGAAGAGGATAATTCCAAGCAGGCAGAAGAATGACTCAACTGTCTGTGCCATTTTATCAGAAGAGGAAGAGGATAATTCCAAGCCTAACACCAACAACCACAGCACCAATCACCATTTTATCAGAAGAGGAAGAGGATAATTCCAAGCCCACAAGTATAGTCTGGTGGGGGCGCGACCATTTTATCAGAAGAGGAAGAGGATAATTCCAAGCTGAAAACCGGCGTATACTGGCTCGCCTGCCATTTTATCAGAAGAGGAAGAGGATAATTCCAAGCCTCGCGTAATAAGATCGTTGATTTTTAACCATTTTATCAGAAGAGGAAGAGGATAATTCCAAGCCAAGGGAAGAATGGCAGGGGCAGGTAATCCATTTTATCAGAAGAGGAAGAGGATAATTCCAAGCCATGATGACGATCATGCTCGGAAATGGTCCATTTTATCAGAAGAGGAAGAGGATAATTCCAAGCCTCGCTTTCCAGTTTCCTGATTTCGCTCCCATTTTATCAGAAGAGGAAGAGGATAATTCCAAGCCAGTATCTCGGGCTACTACCAGGTAGCGCCATTTTATCAGAAGAGGAAGAGGATAATTCCAAGCCTTCTCCTTCGCCTGAGTCTGCCTGCGCCCATTTTATCAGAAGAGGAAGAGGATAATTCCAAGCCCAAAACGAAAGGAACTTGTTATGGGAACCATTTTATCAGAAGAGGAAGAGGATAATTCCAAGCCGTAATGAGCGTGGATGAGGAGATTTACCCATTTTATCAGAAGAGGAAGAGGATAATTCCAAGCAGGATATCCACCCATATGCTTCTGTTCGCCATTTTATCAGAAGAGGAAGAGGATAATTCCAAGCGGGCGCTAAATAGAGCCTCATTAGTAACCCATTTTATCAGAAGAGGAAGAGGATAATTCCAAGCGCCAAGAGCAGCAAAAGAAGCAGTAAGACCATTTTATCAGAAGAGGAAGAGGATAATTCCAAGCGCCAAGAGCAGCAAAAGAAGCAGTAAGACCATTTTATCAGAAGAGGAAGAGGATAATTCCAAGCCCTCGAACAGGATACTCGTCAGCATGTGCCATTTTATCAGAAGAGGAAGAGGATAATTCCAAGCAAAAAGCTTCGTAAGGCATCGGCTTTTCCCACTTTATCGGAAGTGGAAGGCCTATATGCATTAGCATGTTGCTAAGTTAGTCATAATTATCCGCGCTCTATTGGTGTGGAATTCTGCGTAGACAGCAGCGTCTCCCTGACTGTGATTAATTTAGCAGAAACTAAAGCGTAGTAATGGCCTATGAGAATCGTATTTCTGTGCATGTGCTTAAAGACATTGAGAAAATAAAACAGATTCTCGCTCTTTCTTGCTCTTAATGAAACATGTGGATGTGTTTCTCAGGGTTTGAAGAAAGGCCTATTAGCCTTATAACCCTCTTATGAGAAGCTTCGTGGTGATTTAAGTGGCCTTTTTAAGTGGTCTTTGCCCGCAAAGAATTGGTATTCAGCCGACTTGTCTATAAAGTAGATCAGCAACAGAACTATATAGTTAGAATAGTAACCAGAAATTATCGTAATTCGTGCTATGCGGACGCATTATAAAGGGTGAGAGATAGAAAAATACTTGTATTGCATCATGCTTCATGGCTGTGAGCATAATGGGGGTAAAAACGCCACACTGCATCCTGTTTGAGTCCTGTGCTCGATTAGAATAAAGTCAGATTAACCAAAGGATTCATTATGATTAAAACTGGAAAACTCAATGATCGAGTCGTATCGGCAACTGTGAAGAATTCTGATAAAAGTATGACTTCATTTAGAAGCGAAGAAGAGTTTGAAGATGCGTTAATCGAGTACCTTCAAAATATAGGTGGTACAAAGCAGTGGAAATATGAGCCACATATTAAGACTGAAGAACAGTTATGGGCTAATTTCAAAGCTATCTTGGAGAGAAATAATCAAGGTAAGCTCGGTAAAAATCCGCACCTAAGTCCATCAGAATTCGAGCAGGTAAAGAGAGAAATCCTCCGTGAATGCAGAACTCCATATTCTGCAGGACGCTGGATATATGGAATTAACGGAATCACACAAGTTGAAATTACCAGAGATTCTGAGGACAACAGTCGCACTGCTCAAGATGATAGTGAAACTGCTCACAAGGTACAGGACCATGTTTATCTTGATGTTTTTGATCAGGCAAATGTTGGTGCAGGGAACACCGTTTACCAGATTGTTAATCAAATTCAACGTGAACCTGTACACGCTCGGAATAAAAAGCGCCGTTTTGATACTACTCTTCTGATTAATGGTTTGCCCATGATTCATATTGAAGAAAAGTGGGATAAACATGATGCGCTGGAAGGACTGTATCAAATTCAGCAATATATTGATGAGGGAGTTTTTACAGGTATTTATTCGACAACCCAAATTCTGGTTGGATTGACTCCTCATGAATCACGGTATATGGCTAATACGGATTCTGAACATTTCAATACGGATTTTGCTTTTCGTTGGCAAAGAAAAGAAGATAGCAAGCCGGTATGGGACTGGAGAGAGTTTTGCGACAAAATGCTTTCCATCCCAATGGCTCATAGAATGGCCACACAGTATATGATTCTTGACGGTGAAAAAGAGCGTCAAAAATTAATTGTCATGAGACCTTATCAAGTTTATGCAACTGAGAAGGTTATAGAACAATTGCGAAAGCATGTGTTTGGGACTGATCCTCAAGAAGTTGGATATATTTGGCATACTACAGGATCAGGCAAGACAATCAGCAGTTTTAAGACCGCTTGGTTGGCATCTAGACTACCGAACGTTAACAAGGTGATTTTTGTTGTAGATCGTAAAGCATTGACAAAACAGACCTACGATAACTATCATGCTTACGATCCAGATGCTACTGATGAGGGTCTGGGAATTGTAGCAGATACTACGAATACGCGGGACTTATACAAAAAACTAAGAAGTACAAGCAGCAACCATAATATTATTGTCACATCCATACAGAAGCTTGGCGAGTTAGCCAGTAGAAAGAGATTCCAACCTTTCCAAAAAAACGTAGTTTTCATTGTTGATGAAGCGCATCGTTCGACTAATGGGGAAACAGTTGAACTGGTCAAGAAGAAGTTCCCTCTCTCTGCTTGGGTTGGTTATACAGGAACGCCGGTTTTCAAAGGTGATTTAACCTATCAAGTTTTTGGTAATTTGTTACACGCTTACACGATTCGGGAAGCAATACAAGATAAGAATGTTCTTGGTTTCCAAGTGGATTTTGAGCACACTTTAAGTGACGAAGAGGTACACGAGCAACTTCTCCCACAATTGTTAGCTGAAAAATATCCAGATAAAGCAGAAGACGAAGAGTGGATAGATAACAAAATAGCATCTTTGAGTGCAGAAGAATCTGAAGAATTGGTTGATTCAAGAGTTTATGACTCTAATCCTCAGCATGTTCATGCTGTGGTAGAAAACATTGTGAAGAACTGGAAGAACCGTTCTGTTGAAGGCAAATACGGTGCAATTTTGACTACTCATGTTGGAGGCAATGGAGTTTCTGCTCCGATGGCTCTACAGTATTACGATGAATTCCAAAAAGCCAACGAAAACCTGAGACAGGTGAATCAGAAGCCTTTAAATGTTGCTGTCACTTTTTCATGGACCACTGATAATAGTGAAACACAGCTTGCGAAGAATCAGGGGTTGCGTCGTGCTATTGAAGATTATAATCATACTTTTGGTCAATCTTTCGGACCGGAAACAGTAAATGAATACTTTGATGATGTCATGGATAGGCTTAAAGGAGAGCAAGAGAAGGGCGAAAAGCTTGACATTGTTATTGTTATTGATCAATTGCTGACTGGATATGATGCTCCGAAAGTTAACACCCTTTACGTTGATAGATTGTTGAGCGGGGCGAACCTCATCCAGGCTTACTCGCGAACAAATCGAATCGATGACAATCTGAAGAAACAATACGGGCATATTGTCAATTTCCGATACCCGCGTACTTCAAAAGTTCTCATGGATGAAGCCATAAGAGTTTATGCGAATCGTGATTCAGCCGCTGTACAAAGTGGGTTGTTGCCAGAGGACGATGGGATTATTGCTAAGAATTTCTCTGATGTTCTGGAAGAAACGCATAAGATTGCTGAGCAGCTGCGTGAATTATCTGAAGATTTTACCCTTGCTGCACCTCCAAGCGAAGCCAAGCAACAGGAGGCAGTTAACTTAGTTTCTGACTATAATTCTAAAATTGCTGCTTTGAAGCAGTATACTGAATATGATTACGATAATCCTGAGGAGTTATTTTCTAAGGTTGGAGTTACCAAAGATGAGCATGAGCATATTGTTACCGTAATGCGCAACGAGCTCATGAGGTTGGCAAAGAATAATACACAGAGTCACAAACTTGATGTTGCAAGTCTGAACTTCGAGGTGGAACACGTCTCCGATGTAAGCGTTAACTATGACTATATTGATGAACTGTTGGCGCAGGTTATCAATGAGGCACATGAAAACTTCCCTGGCATTGATGAAACCTATTCAAATCTTATTCGGGCAACAGACCGGATGGATAATAGACAGGATGCTGAGCGTATTAATGCAACTGCAAAGGCTGCGATGGATGGTACTTTGAAACTTTCAGAAGAACAATACCCAGTCACAGCACAAGACACCCATGGAATTATAGAAGCACATCGTAATCGGACAAAACGAGAAGCAGCACTGCAGTTCAGGCAGAAATGGGGACTTGTAGATGTGGAAATGGCTTCCCAGCTTCTTAGTAAAATTTTAGAAAAGCATGTTGCTGGTAGAGATGATATTGGCATGTTCGAAGAGGGCAGTGATCTACTGAATAAAGCAACAAACGCTCAATATTATAAGACAGATGCAACTGATCCAAAAATTCGTACACTCAGTGGTGTGAAATACAAGGATTTACTTAGGATAGCTATTAAAGATTTTGCTGAAGATATAGCACAAAATTATTCGTGAAATTTTGGATTGGGAAACACTAGATATTCTTTAATGGCAGGCAAAAAAGGAAACGAGTTATATGGATAACCGGAAAACAAAAGAACAAAAACAAGAGAAAAATAATCAGGCGGGGAATTTGTCATCCCAACTTTGGGCTATGGCTAATGATCTTCGTGGGAAAATGGATGCGAGCGAATTCCGTGATTATATATTAGGATTTATTTTTTATCGGTATCTTTCTGATAGGCAGGAACATTATCTTGAGAGTTCTGGGACAGTTGATATTGAAGAAGGAGAAAGTCTTAATGATGCCTATACTCGGTGTTCTAAGCGTGAAGGAATAGAACTCTACAGAGAAGATCTATCTAATGAACTTGGCTATGCAATAGACCCTGCTGACACTTGGCAATCCCTTCTGGACAAAATACAAAATCAGAGAATTCGTCCTGAAGACTTCCAGAATATTTTTGATCACTTTAAGAGGAATGCACTTCTTAATCCAAATTCTGAGAAAGATTTTCGCGATGTTTTTGATGACATTAACTTGTCTAACTCATCATTAGGGACTTCAACTGCTGCAAGAGCTAAGGCGCTCGCAGCGATTGTAGAGAAAATTAATGAAGTTGACTTTCTCGATGAAGGCGGTAGAGATATTCTCGGTGATGTCTATGAGTATCTGATTGAGAAATTTGCTGGTTCTAGCGGTAAAAAAGCTGGAGAATTCTATACTCCACATGAAGTATCAAAAGTCCTTGCAAAACTTGTAACTTACGCAGCACCTGACGCAAGTGATGAATCTAAAGATGTCATTAACAATGAAGATTCGACATTTACCATTTATGATCCGACAATGGGCTCAGGGTCCCTGCTGCTTACTGTTCAAAAAGAATTAACAGGCTTGGATCATAGGAGTAGAGTTCATTTTTATGGGCAAGAGCTTAATCGAACTACATTTAATCTAGCCCGAATGAATCTCCTCATGCATGGTGTTGGCTATCAGTCCATGTTCTTGAGGAATGCTGATACTCTTGAATCAGACTGGCCAGATGGTGTTGATGCCCAGGGGATCAATCATCCACTCTTTTTCGATGCAGTTGTAGCGAATCCTCCCTATTCTCAGAAATGGGATAACAATGCAACTAAGATGAAGGATCCACGTTTTAAAGAATATGGGAAACTCGCTCCTAAATCAGCTGCAGATTTTGCATTTGTGGAACATTGCTTGTACCACATGAAACTTACAGGAAGGATGGCAATAGTTCTTCCTCACGGTGTTCTTTTCAGGGGAGGGGCCGAAGGGATAATCCGTAAGGCATTGTTAGAGAAGAATTATCTAGATGCTGTCATTGGCCTACCTAGTAATCTTTTCTATTCGACTGGTATAGCAACAGTTGTACTAGTATTCAGGAAAGATAAAACAACTGATAATGTCCTGTTTATTGATGCTTCCCAACATTTTGAAAAGAGAAAGAATCAGAATACTCTGAGAGACGAAGACATTAATCTGATCTTTCAAACGTATAAAGATAGAAAAGACGTTGATAAGCTTGCGCATGTAGCTAGCCGTGATGAAATTATTCACAATGAGTATAATCTTAACATTCCTCGGTATGTCGATACTTTCGAGGAAGAAGAGCCAATTGACCTTAACGAGGTAAATCAGCAGATCGCTGATGTCGATAAAGAGATAGAACGGCTTCAAACTCAGTTTGAGTCTATGGTTGCAGATCTTGTAGAGACCTCAATAGATGACGATGAGAATGAGGCTAAAAATGACTAAAGAATTACAGCCAGCACTGCGCTTTTGTGGTTTTACTGACGCTTGGGAGCAGCGTAAGTTGGGTGATGTATTTGAAGAATATTCGGAAAAAAACCATGGGGATCTCCCTCCATTGACAGTCCTTCAAGGAAGTGGGACTATTCAGAGAGATGAGTCTAGTAGAGTTTTATTGTACAAAAAGGCGAGTCTCAGCAATTATAAGCTAGTGAACAAAGGGGATTTTATTCTTCACTTGCGTTCTTTTGAAGGTGGTTTAGAGATTTCTAAGCAGCGAGGGATTATTAGTCCTGCATATCATACTTTCCATGGAGAAGGGGCTAATTCAAAATTTTATTATCTTTTCTTTAGATCGTATAATTTTATTAATATTCTATTGAAACCATATATCTATGGAATTCGAGATGGGAAAAATATTGATATAGATGGCATGAAGGAAATTATGATTCCTTATCCGGTAATCGAAGAACAGCGAAAAATCGGTGAGTTTTTCAAGACCCTGGATGATCTTATCGCTGCCACCGAGCGTAAAAAAGAGCTTCTACAAAAGAAAAAACAAGCATACCTACAACTCATTTTTTCTCAACACCTTAGATTCAAAGGTTTCACAAAACCATGGGAGCAGCGCAAACTCAACGATATTGCTTATAAAGTGACTGAGAAAAACAATAATTTTAGTATTCGAGAAACCTTTACAAACTCTGCAGAGTTAGGAATCGTTAGCCAACTTGATTTCTTTGATCGTAATCTTTCAAATGCTGAAAACATTGTAAATTATTATATTGTACGAGCAAAAGATTTTGTTTACAATCCTCGGATTTCTGCTGCTGCACCAGTTGGTCCTATAAACTGTAATAATTTGGAAAGAGAAGGTATTATATCACCGCTTTATACAGTATTCAGAACGCATTGTATTGATACAAATTATCTTGAATGGTTCTTCAAAAGTTCAGACTGGCACAAATTCATGCGTTACTATGGCGATTCTGGTGCTCGTTCTGATCGTTTTTCAATCAAAGATTCGTTATTTTTTGAGATGCCGATCCCTTATCCGGTAATCGAAGAGCAGCGAAAAATTGGTGAGTTTTTCAAGACTCTGGATGATCTTATCGCTGCCACCGATAAGAAGATCAATCTCCTTAAGCGAAGGAAGAAAGCTTATTTACAACTTATGTTTATCTGAGGCTTGAATTAAGTAGCTCAAATTTTTTAAGGCCATTATATCCAGTAAAGTCCTTTTTATTGGCTGCAGACGTAGTTGATAGAAAGGGTAAGATGTACGCTCAACAACTATTCTCTCGTTACTTCGCTGAGTGGATTGAAACATACAAGCGTGGTGCAGTGACTCAAATAACACTTAACAAGTATTTAATGACACTGAAACAGATAAAGTTGCTTATCCCCAACACAAAAGTTGCTGATCTAAATCGTATAGTGTATCAGAATCTTTTAAATACTTACGCACGGACACATGAAAGACAAACAGTATTAGATTTTCATCATCAGCTGAAGGCTGCCTTATCAGATGCTATTGAAGACGGTCTGCTAAGAAAGGATCCAACTAGGAAGGCTGTCATTAAAGGGAAAGCTAAACAAACTGAGAAGATAAAATTTTTAAATCAAGCGGAACTAAAAAAATTACTAAACATGTTGTGCTTAGACCACGATCATTTACTTGATTATACAATTCTTATAACTGCAAAGACAGGCCTACGCTTTGCTGAAGTGCTTGGTTTAACAGTTCAAGATATTAATTTTAAACAGCTCGTTATTGACGTGAATAAAACATGGAATTATAAAACGAAAGCTGGAGGATTTGCACCAACAAAAAACGATTCTTCTCGCCGAAAAATACATATTGACTGGCAACTCGCTTTGCAACTTAAGGAATTTATCGATACGTCAGATCACTGTGAGCAGAGTGATTCTCTCTTATTCATTCAAGGGAAAAGAATACATAACTCAACTGTGAATTCTCGTCTAGAAAGTTTATGCATTGAAGCCGGAATTCCAGTTATCACTTTTCATGGTTTACGACATACACATGCTTCCTTGCTCTTGTATAAAGGGGTCTCAATAGCTTCAGTTGCAAAGAGACTTGGTCATGCGAATATGGCAACAACCCAATCAACATATCTACATATCATCCAAGAACTTGAGACACAAGATGATAGTAGGATCATGCAATTCTTAGGTAGTCTGTAAACCAGAAATTCAGTAAGAATATCAGTAAGAATATGAATCGTTGCTTTCCCCTCGCAAACAGTTATTTTAAATGTAAGTTTGGGGAAAGCAATATGCAATTAACCAATTAAATGAACATTTTTTGCAGGTATGCTTTCTTTTTCTTTTTTAAGAGTTCAAGTTTTCTATCATTAGCTTTGATTAGTTCATCTAAAGTCTTGAAGAGCTCACCTACACGAGACTGCTCACTCATACAAGGTACTGGTGCTACTAATTTAGCAATATCACTTCCAGCTATTGATGGTACTGCACCAATTCTGGTTAGTGAAGAAAAATCAATCGTATGAAAATAAGAAACAGTATATGCGATATCCAGATTCATCGGATTAGGCGAATAAGCCATTGTATTGTTGTCAAGCAGAAAAGGTTTTGTGCAGATACGTTTACGATTCAACATAATAGCAGCGCCGACTTTAGCAAAAATGATTGCTGGCAAGTCTATAACAGGTTTCCACCCATATATTGCAATCTGCTTATTCGTAACATAATTCTTTGCTTTTGTAATTTCAAGTTCGTTACCAGCCAAGTTCATATCTGACACTTTTAAAAATAGAATTCCATTCTTCCCACCCTGCTCAGAATTGGGGAATGCATAGCCGGAATATAAATTTCCCACATCACCCAACTTACGCTGCTCCCATGGTTTTGTGAAACCTTTGAATCTAAGGTGTTGAGAAAAAATGAGTTGTAGGTATGCTTGTTTTTTCTTTTGTAGAAGCTCTTTTTTACGCTCGGTGGCAGCGATAAGATTATCCAGGGTCTTGAAGAGCTCACCTATGCGAGACTGTTCAGCAAGACTCGGTAAATGAAACATAAATTCTTTTACACTATTACGTTGTACTCGTTTCTGGCTCCCCGTGACACCTATTGTCTCTGATAATAAAAAATTTCTAAATTTTGGTGAACTTAAAAAATCTACGAGGAACTGGCGGTCCATGCTTTTACCAGAAGTTCTAAAAATTATCCACTCAAGTGAAGCTATAGGAGAAGAAGTATCAAGATTACCTGTATCGACAACCCAGACTCTATTGATTCGTGGATTAATTTTACAGAGCAATATATCTCCATCAAGAATTCTCTGCTTCGTACTCTGAATTTTATCTCCAGTAGCTAATTCAGGTTTAGAATTAGTATAAGCCGGGACACTCCATAATGCGTAACTGTTTCTTCTTAAAGGCGTCACACTTTCTACTTTCTCAAGCATTGCATCGCCCAGCTTACGCTGCTCCCAAGCGTCAGTTTGCTTAAATTCCTTCGTAGGTATCACGTTTGGTAATTTCTGGAAGAGAGATGTTTTCAAAGAATAAAAGTCCTTTATCAATTTAGTTCACATTGCTGAAGACATTCGGAACCGACAAAGAATGCACTCGTTTGCGTATCACGAATGACCTGTTTTCAACGGGTGGAATGTTCTGCGGCCGAGAGCAAGAGAGAGTTCATTATGCTGATAAAATGAGCCGGTCTGTCTATGCTGCTTTTATCGAGTGAGCTTTTATCCAGTGAGCTTTTCACCCAGTAATTTTTTCTTCAGCGAGATTTCCTTTTCCTTTTGAGCGAGACTTTCTCTTGTGTCAGACCATTTTTTAATTTGAGGCATTGAGGCTCTCTATGCTCGATAATTATTGATTCTTTTTCTGCGGGGAGTGTAACTGGGCTTCTCGCAAGATATCAATGACCACACGGATCTTATTGCTCTGAGATTTTATTGCCCCGTTATTGCTCTGATCTTATTACTCTGGGCTATACCCCTGATCTATAGCCCTGATTTTATACCCCTGTTATTCCCCTATTACTACTACCTCTTATCACCCTTATCCACTTCAATTATTCTCATCCATTTCAAGCATCTTCCTCTACGCATTCAATGCATATCTTATAGCCCTTATCTTGTAGCCCTGTTAATGCCTATCGCGATTACTGATAGGGAATCAGGTCAGGTCGCAACATGTTAATCGATTAACATATCCATTAACACAAATCTACATCGGGTATGAAGCTAGTAACCATAGTAAAAATTCCCATCATCAGCCAATTTTATTAGATAATTTATTTCTTTTTATGCTAATCGAGAAACATACTATTACATAACCTTCTTCAAGAGTAAACTTAGCAACGTAACAACGTAGTTCAAGGTGCGCAAAGGAGGCACTAGAGTGAAAACTTTTAAAAAGTTTGTCGCAGTTGGAGTGACTATCGCCATGAGTTTTGGCGCTCTTGCTGCTTGTGGAGCTTCTAACCAGAGTGAGGTAAGAAGAGATTCTACAGGAGCAGTTGTCATAAAGTTTGGTATCAATGTGGCAAATCCCCAAAAACAGGAACCTGCAACTTACGCAATTGTTAATGCTTTTAATAAGAAAAACAAAGGTAAGTATAAGGTAAAGTTTGAAGCTGCTGACACTGAAACCCATAATAAGAACATGAAGCTTGAGGCATCTGATGGATCATTGCCTGAAGTTTTTTGGGTAGAAGGAAGTCAGGTCACTGATTTTCTTAAGGCAGACGTACTCCTCAATCTGAAAGATTTTTTGGCAGAGAATCCTTCCATTAAAAAGGGACTCTCCGGCGCGGAGAAAGCATTCCAAACGAATGATGTTCAATATGGTTTGCCGTATCAAAGCAATGTGCAAGGATTCTTCTATAACAAGGAAATCTTTGACAAAGCAGGGGTTCACTATCCAACTAACTCAACCACCTACGACGAATTTTTGCGCATAGTTTCAAAGCTGAAGAATTATGGGGTCACTCCAATCACGATTGGGAGTAAGAACAGCTCATATGCCATGTGGGAATTTAACTTGTGGCTCTCTCGTTACGGATGGCAGGAGAATATTCCATCCATCTTAAAGGGAAAGAAGAAGTTTAATAATCCCAGCTTCAGGAATGCTTTTACGAAAATTGAAAAGCTTCATCAGGCATCGGCTTTTCCCAGTAATGTTTCTACGATGGAATATTTTGATGCCAAACAGCAGTTCGAAGATGGCAAAGCCGCAATGTTTGGCTCAGGTCAATGGGATAATAGCGAATTTGACAAGAAATTCGGCTCCCACATCGGCTTTTGGTGGGGCCCGACTTTTACTGATTCTCACTATAGCCAAAAAGTCGGTATGCGAGTTCCTTCTGCGCCAATAGCTGTAAATTCTTCAATCTCCGATAATGCTGAAGTAAAGAAAGCCACATACGCTTTCTTGAAGTTTTATTACAGCAAGGAGGCTGCAAAGATCTCGTATGAGAATTCAGTCTTTCCTGGCACAAATTATCCGGGGCTGTCTCCTCGTAAAAATCAGTATACGATGACAGAGATGGTCAAAGCTCTGAGCGATAGAAGTTATACATATCCAGAAGCTGCCCCTGATCTAACTGTTTCTACTGCGGTTCAGCAGGCTCTGTACGATTCTATTTTTGGGGTTATTCAGGGAACATATACCCCTGATCAGGCTCTGAAAAAAATAGATGAGGCACAAAAGAACAACAATTAATATACACAATAATCTGTTCTGGTGGATATTCCCATAAGGGTTAAGAATATCCACATTTCGATAGGCTATCCAATGGCTATCCAATGGCTATCCAACAGTTATCCAGCAGCTATCCAATAGCTGCCCAGCAGGATATTCCAACAGGATATTCCAATATTCACCAGAACAGAAACTAATGTGGAGAAAGTATTGTTCTTATGTACTGGCTTAGTAAAACAAGATATAAAATTGGATTTATTATCCCCACGTGTTTAGTTTATATTCTGTTCATAATTCTGCCAATCTTCATCGCTATAGGCTACAGCTTTACAAGTTACTATGGAATAGGCAAGGCTCACTTTAATGGTCTCACGAATTATATTCATTTATTCCACGACAATATATTTTGGAAATCATTGAAGAATACTGCCATTATCTTTGTATTGGTTTCTGTAATATTACTCGTTTTGTCTTTCTTCATAGCCCTTTTGCTGAATCAGCGCTTAAAATTTGCGGATATGTCTAAGGCCCTTATATTCTCCCCGGCAATTATTGCTCCAATAATTGTAGGAATCATCTGGGTGTATATTCTTGATCCAAAAATTGGAATAATTAATAGTACACTTAGACTATTAGGGCATGCATCATGGGCAAAAGAGTGGATTGGTGGAACTGTCCTATCTCCTTACAGCATCGCTGTCATTTATGTTTGGCAGCAGCTTGGCTATCTAACGACTATTTTTATCGCTGGATTAAAGATGATTCCTGATGATATTCTTGAGGCTGCGAAAGTTGATGGGGCCAATGCATGGCAACGGATTTGGCATGTAATTATCCCTTCTATGCGATCAACCATATCAACGGTAATTATTTTAATAATTACCGGGGTCTTTAAAATCTTTGAAATTGTTCAGCAAACCACCGGTGGCGGACCAAATCATATGTCCGAAACACTCGTAACCTACAGCTATTCAATGACTTTTCAAAGTGGGAATTATGGATACGGTATGTCCCTCGCAACCGTAACGTTCCTGGTTTCGTTGGTTCTCATGGGAATCTATTTCATTTTTAGTTCCGAGAGGAAATAATAGTATGTTGTCGAAGGAGAATCGAACTGTTTATACAGTAATTATGGTCCTTATTACTGTGATAATGGTTTTCCCATTCTTATGGATGCTTGTGATGTCCCTTAAGTCAAATTCTGAGATTCTGTCAAATCCAGCAGCTCCTCCAAGAAGCTTCAATATGACGAATTACAAGAATGCTCTGCAGACGCTCAATTATCCAAGAATGTATATGAATAATATTTTTGTCTGCATTGTCTCTCTTGTCATTGAGCTGGTAATAACATTTCTCAGCTCTTTTGCACTCTCACGAATGATATTTCGCAGCAGAGTATTGAAGAGAGTAATTTACGTTTTCCTGTTGGCGGGATTATGCGTTCCTCCCTTCATACTTCTCTTCCCTGTGTATAAGATAAATGTTTTCTTTGGGCTGCGAGAGTTATGGGCGTTGATATTTCCCTATGTAGCGTCATCAATTTCATTTAATACCCTGCTCTTCGTCGGGTACTTGCAGGCACTGCCAAGTGAAATTGATGAGGCAGCCGTTATAGATGGTTGTTCCCTTTGGGATCTGATTACCAAAATTATTCTGCCAATGTCGAAACCGGTTATTGCAACCGTCGTAATTTTCAATGTTTTATACATCTGGAATGAATATCCATTTGCATCAGTTATGCTTCGAGAGCAGGCCAATTATACGCTTTCTATGGGTGCCTCCTTCTTCAAGGGAACTTACACAGTAGATTATGGAGGCATTATTGCCTCTGGGGTAATGATTATTGTGCCTGAACTGATCTTCTATGGCCTCTTCCAAAAGAAGATTGTTGGCGGCATGGTAGCTGGTGCAGTTAAAGGCTAAGTCAATTTTAATTTTTCAATTACATAAAGAAAAGGATTAGTACAATGAATGCTATTACAGGATTATTTAAAGATTTAACACAGGTTTCTTCCGCGCGTAATGGACGGCTTGCAAGCTGGGATCAGAGAGGGAAAAACCAGGATTATTGGATGATTCCTGCGCAGGAAAGCATTACTTTAGGTGAGATCCAAGGTCCAGGATGCATCACACATATGTGGATGACCTCGTCGTGCAGGAAATCTGTCGCTCCCTCACTCATAGATCCAAAATTAGGTGCTTCTGCCGCTCCTGTGATGGAAATTCATCCTGCACTTGGGGTTATTTGGGATGCATACGATCCCTTCTACTATAGGAAGGCTCTTATTAAAATTACCTGGGATGATCAGGATACTCCGAGCGTTCTAGCTCCCTTGGGTGATTTTTTCTGCATTGGGAATAGTTATCCTGGTAATTTTTCCTCGCTTCCTTTCAACGTTTCTCTTAAGCCAGAAGAGGCCGGCAAGTATGGGGTCCCCTGTGCCGTGTCGTGCTATTTCCCAATGCCTTTCAACAAGAAAGCAAAAATTGAAATAGTTAATGAGAATGACCTTCCCTTCATTCTTTATTTTAATATTGATTACGAAATGTATAGCAGTCCTCTTCCTGAAGAGACAGCATATTTCCATTCTTCGTGGACGCGCCAGAATCCGTGCGCAGGGTGGGGAACAGATATACAGGTGAATTCGCCAGAAGTAAATAATGTGGTTAATAAAGACGGAAAGGATAATTATACCATTCTCGATGTTTCCGGTCAGGGCCATTATGTTGGCTGTAATCTTACCGTTAAGCATTTCCAGGGCAGCTGGTGGGGCGAAGGCAACGATATGTTCTTCATTGATGGTGAAGAAGCTCCATCGCTCAATGGAACTGGCACAGAGGATTACTTTAATCATGGATGGGGAATGCAGCGGAATGCCTATCCTTTCTATGGAACTATCGTTCACGAGGGAGATACAGATGGATTCCAGGTCTCCTATCGATTCCATATAACTGATCCTGTCCGCTTTACCAAGCATCTTAGGGTTTCGATTGAGCATGGGCATGCAAACCAACTCTCTGATGATTGGAGTTCTACCGCCTATTGGTATCAAACGCTCCCAACTCAAGAGAAACTAACCATTGCCCCAGTGGGGGAACGGATTCCTTTAGTTCCTTATTATCCTGCCCGCCCATCAACAGCGTCCGATAGCACACCCGAACAGCGTAAAGCTGTTCAGGCATATGAGGATCGATGGAAGGAGTATGCGCCTAAACGCGAGGAACAAATAAGAATCAAAGAAGAGAAAGCCAGAAGAGAATCGCAGCTTAATACGGTTTTTGCCAGGAAACTGCGTAAAGACTTTGACGAGTCACAAAAAAATTAATGGTTTTCCATTTATAGAGTTCTACACAATTTAAGGCAGAGGAGAGTAGCATAGCCTACTCCCCAGGAGGATAGCGGACATGTCTTTCGAACTAATGCAGGCTTCTATTAAAAAAGCTGAAAAATATATTAGCGAAAATGCCCCACAGGTACAAAAAGGTAAATATCGTCAGCGTTACCATTTTATGGGGCAATGCGGTTGGATAAATGATCCAAACGGATTAATCTATTTTAAAGGGCAGTATCATTTCTTTTACCAGTTTAATCCATACAGTGGGTTTTGGTCACAAATGTATTGGGGACATGCTGTCAGCTCAGATTTAGTGCATTGGACGTATCTTCCTATAGCGCTCGGCCCGAGTGAAGAATACGATAACCATCCTGAGGGAGGGTGTTTCTCAGGAAGCGCAGTGATTAAAGATGATAAGCTGTATCTCATATATACAGGTACTGCGAATCATGGCAACGGTTTTGTACAAACACAAAATGTGGCATTCAGCGAGGATGGTATTCATTTTACGAAATATGAAAATAATCCTGTTATTCTTCCACCTGCGGATGTTCCCACAGATTATTTCAGAGATCCAAAAGTTTGGGAGCATGACGGGTCCTATTATCTTGTCTGCGGCGCTCAAAGAGGTGGTTGCGCTCAAGCATTGCTGTATAAATCAAAGGATTTATACCACTGGCAGTATGTGAATGTTCTCCTTGAATCTCGCGGAGAATGGGGATACATGTGGGAATGCCCTGATTTCTTCCCTATGAAAGATAAATGGGTGTTTATGTGCTCTCCAATGGGTTGCAAGGAACGAACGACTGTGTATTTTGTGGGAGATTTCGATTATCACACTGGGAAATTTTTCTACACAGTTACTGGGGAGCTCGACTGGGGATTTGATTTTTACGCTCCTCAGACCTTCGTAGATGGTAATGGCCGACGGCTGATGGTCGGCTGGGCCAACGAATGGGACTGGATGCCATTTTGGAAGGACTGGGGGCCGACATACCAGGAAGGGTGGTGCGGTTCTTTCGGCATCCCGCGTGAAGTAAAAATGAATGACGATTTAACCCTCTCGACCACTCCGGCACAGGAAATTATGAGTCTGCGAACTAATCCTGCACACGTGGATCGCGTTCGTGTTGATCATGCGGAGACTCGTCTCCTCGCCGGTGACGGAATTGCTTTTAATGTAAATTTTAAAATCGATATGCAGAATACGACTGCCCGTCAACTTCAATTGCTGTTACGCGTAGACAATGCAAGAGGTCTAGAGGTGGTATGCTCATTCGATTTTGCCCATTCTGAATTCAGGATTGATCGCAGTAAGGGAGATAATTGGAGCAAAGGAATCTCCAGAAGTCCGCTCAAAATTGATAAAAATACGATGATTGATGTGGAAATTTTTAGTGATCAAAGTTCTGTAGAAATCTTCATAAATAAAGGACGTATTGTTCACTCTATGAATATTTTTGCAGACGACCATCAGTCTGGCATTTTTGTAAAGACAGCTAATGATGACGGTATAGTTACCTTGCGTGACGTTAACGGATATGGATTGAAATCTTGTTTTGAGTAATGTCATGTGCGAGTTTAGTGCGGCAAAAGGATAATGGGCAACGTTCCTTTTTGAGTTCCTCGGAGAAAAATACATAAGGTGCGGACTATTATTATTATCCACTCCGAGCATAAACAGTCCTTTACATAATTTAGACTAACGAAGCAGTAACACACAGTGTGAGTTTGCAAGCTATTGTGATATCTCAATAGGTGTAGGGGTGAAGTTTATGACTACTCTGAGTGACGTTGCCCGGGTTGCAGGAGTCTCTAAGAATACTGTCTCCCGGTATTTAAATAACCGTGGGTATATTTCTGATAAAACCGCCAAGGCAATTGATAACGCTATTGATGTATTGAATTACAAGCCTAATCAATTAGCTCGCAGCCTGCACTCGCAGAGAACAAATTTAGTAGGGTTGGTTGTCCCAGACATTGCGCATCCCTTCTTTTCTACGGTAACATCGTTCATTGAGGATGAGCTTGACCGCCGTGGATATAGAATGATTCTGTGCAACACACTGCATTCTTCTGATAAAGAGAAAAATTACATAGATATGCTGATTTCCAATAAAGTGGATGGAATAATTATTGGATCTCATTCAGTAGATATTAATTATTCACGTATTAATGCTCCAATCGTTGCACTTGACCGTTACTTAGCACCGACTATTCCTGTAGTCTCATCGGACCATATACAGGGCGGGCTTATAGCCTCACAGGCTTTTATTCAAAAAGGAGTGCATAGAGTTCTTCAGATTTCGGCATCTTCCAAAGTCAAGACTCCTTCCAGCTTAAGGCATGAGGTATTCGCCAAAGAACTGCGCATTCATGGCATAGATGTCGTTACCAAAGAGCTCGCTCCCAATCAATTTGAATTTTCAACATATATTAAAACAGCGAATGAGATATTAGACTCAGATTTTAATTTCGATGGAGTTTTTTCCGGGGACTCAGTTGCCGTCGCTATACAGAGAAGTGCATTGCTTAGAGGTATTCGCGTTCCTGAGGATCTCTTTATTTTTGGGTATGATGGTACTTTTCTGTCTGAGGCTGTATACCCTTCTATGCCTACTATTGGTCAGCAATTCGATAAATTATCTCGCCTGACTGTCGAAGTTTTATGTAAATTAATGAATAAAGAGCCACTGACTGATTTAGCATATACGATTCCTGTTTTGAAGGTTTGAACCAAGCGCTGATGATTATAAAGCCGGGCATCTGCCCTGCGGGCAAATCCTTCCTATCACGCCATCTTATGGGCGACACGATTATGGGCAACACGCTGAACAGGTCTTGACAATGGTCAGACTGAGCAATACACTACCTGATCAGTTACATCAGTTACATGAGAATAGCTTGCCCGGCAAGTCATTACTCTATGACTTTGGAGAAGGTGCTCGTTACCGCTTAACATTTGTTGATGATACGAATCTTGATGTCACGGTGGTGGAAGACAGCTTCTTCGCTCCCGGTACAGTCAATCACTGTACTGTTGAGATTACTCAGCTGAGAGATAGTTTGGTAATGATTACCTGGGAAGAGAAAGAAAGTAGCAATACGGTTGTGAATGTTGATGATTTTTCTTCTCATGTTAGCTATACCAATATAACCACTATGTCGTCGGGCCAGTTCTGGCGCTTAAAGGGTACGATTACTGAAGAATAAATAAAAGAAATTCTTCATCCAACACATCAGCGCAGTTGAATGACAGTGGCTAATGGCTGAAAGCTCTGTTCTGTTGTAGAATAGATGCCAGCCTTATTGAAAGTTTTATTGAAAAAGCACTCTGCACGAAAGGAATCAGCTGGATGACAACCCGTATCTTTCTCTTCCATCCTGATATTCACTCTGGATCAATAGTCAATCGCGTCCTGGCAAAAAAGGCTCAGGAGAAGGGAATCGAGGTCAGAGATGAGTATAGTCTCTATCCTGATTTTCGCATCGATGCAAAGGCGGAACAAGAAATACTGGAAGACACCGATCGCATTGTTCTTCAATTCCCCATGTATTGGTACAGTACGCCGGCATTGCTGAAGGAATGGCTAGACAAAGTTCTGGTGCATGGCTGGGCGTATGGTTCCACCGGCAAGGCCCTGGTTGGTAAAGAGATGGCCCTGGCTTTCACCCAGGGAGCAAAAGCGGAGGACTACACCAGGGAAGGGCGTTTTCATGCGACAAACGAAGAGCTGCTCAAGCCGCTTGAGACTGCCGCGTATTATGTGGGATTAAAGTTTTTGCCGCTTTTTGTTGTCTCCGGTACACTGAATATTTCTCAGGAAGAGTTAGACAAAGCAGCCCAGCGCTATGCTGACTATCTTGTAAAGGAAGACTGATCCCAGGAATCCTGGAATCAGGATTTTGAGGATCTTGTGTTAGATATTAGAGATTTTGTCCAGGCAGACTTATCTAAACGGTTCTTCTGCCTGGACAAAGGCTGTCTATTCGCAGGCGACACCGTCGTGATCACGATCCAGCTTGGCGCTGTAGCCGGGCTGGCCCCTGTATAGAGGAGCTTTCCCAGCGGCTCTAACGGCAGCGCAGTTGGGATAGTAGACGTTTGAACCGGATCCGGAGCTTCGAGGCGGGGTATAGGTTCGCCTGGGCGGAATGTATGTGCGGCGCGGAGTTGGCTTTGAGGGAGTATAGGTGCGACGAGGCTGAGGAGTATACCGCTGGGTTGGCCTGGTAGGCTGAGCAGGCTTTGGGGTAGGCCGAGGAGCCGGAGGGAGCTTGGGGGCAGTAGTTGTCCTTGCTTTACTAGATGCCGACGGAGGAGAAGAAGAGGGAGAAGTGTTCTTGCTGCTCTTTTGGCTGTAGGGAACGAAGTCGGTCAGGCCGCTGTCGGCGGGGATAGTCTGGCTGGGGCAGGAAGACAGGACCGCACTCATAGCATTCTTTTCTGCTGCAGTTACCCACAAATTATATTTATGCTTCACGCCGATCTGACGGGCAACATAGCTGCAACGATAGCTTTTATTGGCCGGCAGCCAGGTGGCAGCATCCCCATCGGACTTCTGTTCGTTGGCTGCTCCCTGGACTGCCAGTAAGTTGAAGGGATCGTTGGCTAGCTGTTTGCGCAGATCTGCGTCAATCTGCTGAGCCCCCGTCTGCCAGGCATCAGACAGGGCTACCACATGATCAATCTGGACTTGTCTGCTGGTTTTCTGTCCCCGGCGGAAGTGGATAGTCTGGCCTGTATAAGGATCATGCAGAATTCCAGTCAGAACTACGCAGTCGTGGGTACCGTCCTTATAGGTTTTGTCGATCAAATCACGATCCAGAATATCGTTCCTGGTGTCGCAGCCATTATAATCAACGTCTTCCCAGCCTTTGCTGAATTTGGCTCTGGAATATCCGGTTTTGGGAGCCCGTCCCTTGACTGCCAGAGCAGCTAGGACAACGGTTGCCAGGGTTCCCGATGAAGCTCCGTCGCTCACTTTTTCTGGTGATGAGGAGGCTGAGGAGGTGTCGGAGTCCGGATCATCATTCGAATCCGAGTCGTCGTTGGAATCAGAATTATTATCAGAATCAGAATCATTATTGGAATCATTTTCAGAATCTGACGTATCCTCAGAATCAGAGGGGCTGGGTGAAGAATCTTCGTCATCTGCACTATAAGAAGAAGTACTATCTGAGCCGGGATTGGCTGCGGCTGTGGTACGGGTATATCCGATTCCAGCGCCGATCAAGCTAATAATCAGGGCTATCGCTGCTGCTCGTGAGGTATCTGTTTTATGCTTTTTGCGCCGGATTAGGGAGATAATTGACCAGGCAACGGCAAAGAAAGACAGGACAAGGCCCAACAATGTCGTTGTGGGAAGAAGAGCCATGATCAAGCCTATATCAGCTACAATCATCATAATCTTCGTTCCCAGTGGAGCTTGGTGAAAGATAGTGGTCAGCGATGTCCAAAATTTTTTCATAACAATACCTCAATAATTCTCATTTTTATTATAATTTTCTTTCAGACAGATGGGAGGAATCTCGGAAAGGAATCTCGGAAAGGAACCTTGAAAAAGGAACCTTGGAAGGTTAAAAAGAACAGTGAGTTGTAGGGTTTTTTGAGTTGTACAATATACACTATTTTTGCATAAATACAGAAATTTAAAAGAGTATTTATGCTGTTATAAATTACCATTTTGTTCACAAATGGTAAAAAACCTAAATATGCTCCCCGCGATATTTCTTATGACTAGGGGTGCAGTTATCCTATAACTCGGGTTTGAAATTAAGAATATACACAGCTTATAAATAGGGGAGGGCTGTATCCTGTTAGGCGCCTTTGAAGTTTATTATCCGATTATTATGTCCCTTATTTGGATAATCGGTGCGATTTTCCACGATGTTACCAGACAGCTTAGGATGCACCAAAAGAGCAGGAACATACAGGGCAGGCTGGTACAAACTTACGGTTTGGAGCAGAAGGCAGCCGCTGAGGAATATCCCAGGGTAGATGTGCTCATGTCCTGCTACAACGAAGAACCAGTCCTCAAAGATGCTGTTGATTCCCTGGAAAAATCCACCTACCCCAATTATCAGCTGGTCCTCATTGACGATCAGAGCACAGACGGAACTCTGGGTATTATGAACCAGCTTAAGGATGAATACAACAATATTATCGTCATTGCTTCTCAGCGCAATCTGGGTAAGGCTAAGGAGCTTAATACTGCCCTGCGGTCAAGCCAGTCAGATTACATTCTCTGCGTGGATGCCGATGCAGTTTTCCACCATCAGGCCATCAGCCGGCTGGTTACCTTTCTTCAGCATCATCCTGACTGTGCTGCGGTCACTGGACGTCCATCAGTGCTGAACAAAGGAAAAATTATCACCTGGCTGCAGTGGTTGGAATACCTGATGAATATTGACTTCATCAAGCGGTCTCAATACTTTTTTACCAATCACATTCTCACAGTCAGCGGAGTACTCACCATGTTCCGTCGCCAGGCTCTGCTTGACGTTAACGGCTGGGACACCTCGGCTATGACCGAAGATATTGACGTTACCTGGAAGTTTTATAAAGCTGGCTACACCTGTGGCTACGAGCCGGGAGCCCTGTGCAGAATCTATGTTCCTGAAACTATCAGCGGCTTTATTAAACAGAGAATCCGCTGGGCACGAGGGGGAGTGGAGGTAACCCGCAAGCGCTTTACCTACATGAAAAACCTGACTATGGGTGCCCATCTGATTGGTCTGGATGCCCTGCTGAGCTATCTGTGGATTATTATGGTTTCCTACTCCTTTTTCAGGCAGATTGCTGAGTATATTTTTGCCCGCAACCTGGAACTTAGGCTCGACATTATTATCGTCTACTTTGCTGTCACCCTCCTCTTCTACTTGATGGCTAAGGTTGTCAATCATGATGATCCTCTGGTGCACATTCCTCTTCTCAGCCTTTTGTTGGTTCCTGTGTATTTTTATGTGTACTGGCTTTATACCATTGTTGTTACCCTGGTTGCTTTTTATCACGCTTTTGATCACATTACCTATGCGGCCTGGGGAGACTCAGACAGGGGGTTGGCAGCATGAATCGGCGTCCATCCTGGTGGGGAGTAGTCCTTACAGTCATCTCTGCTCTTTTGCAGATTCTGCTTATTGTTCTCATGGTATTTTTCCTGGCAGGCAAGCAGGAGGAGAGTCTGGTCAATTTTTATGTCGTCTTTAATTGTGATATTCCTACTCTTCTAACAACTTTGAGAGTGATAGGAATTTCTTCACTTGTGATTTTTGCTTTGGGAATTGTCCGCCTTATTTATCTGGGTATCAGGCGTGATAAGCGCACTAACAGTAAGCAGGCAGCAGACGCAGACAAGGAGAACAGCCATGAACAGCGATAAGTCTGAGAAGGCTCTCAAAAGGAAAAAACAGGCAGAAAAAACCTGGCATAGGATCTTTATCCTTCTGATTATCTGCAGTCTGATTGTTGCTACAGCCAGTTCAATTCGCCGGGTACATGCGGAACAAGCCATCAATAAAGAACTGGCGGGCAGCACCCTGCCACAATCAGAAAAGAAAACAAACGGAATCATGATCCTGTGTTATCACCGGATTCTGAAGCCGTCCCTGGCTACCACCATTGCTCAGAGCCTATCCAATAATAGGCAGCTGCATGATTATGCAATAACGACGACTGTCTTCCGCTCCCATCTGGCATATTTGAAAAAGCACAAGGTCGAGATCATCAGCTTGGATAAAGCCGTCGCTATGGTCGCATCAGGCAAACCTATTGCCCGGCAGTATGCGGTGATCACCTTTGACGATGTGGATAGTACGGTCTATGCCAATGCTTTTCCCATTTTGAAGCGTTTAAACTACCCCTTTACTGTTTTCGTCATTACCAGCCAGACGGGCAGCTATGATAAGGGCACCAGCCTGGCTACCTGGTCTCAGATTCGGCGAATGGTGGACAGTCCTCTGGTAACTGTAGGCCTGCATACTAATAATATGCATTTTATGGTTAAGAACAAGCCTGTTTTGACTTCACAGCAGGGTACGGAGCGTTTCGCTGCTGATTATCAGGAATCGCAAAAGATTTTGACTCAGCGTCTGGGAATAACCGCCCGTTACTTTGCCTATCCCTACGGGGAAAGTACAAAAAGTGCGCAGAAATACCTGACTAAGAAGGGAATTATTACTGCTGGTCTGACTGACGGGGTGATTCACGAGTATACATCCCTCTCTCAGCCCCTTCCGCGAAGCCTGGTGACAGTTAAATCGTGGAAAAAGGTTGTTAAGCCCTGGATCAGATAGCTGGATTGGGTAACTTGATCAGATAGCTGGATCGGGCTAATGAGCCGGCGCAATCTTGTCTATAGCTGCAAGCTCCTCATCGCTGAATGTAGTATTGAGCACTGCCTTGGCGCAGTCTAGAATCTGAGAAGGCTTTGAAGCACCAATCAGAACGCTGCTGATTGGGCCATCCACCCCATCCCGCAGGATCCAGGACAACGCCATTTGAGCTAAACTCTGTCCTCGACGGGCGGCGATGGAATTCAGAGCCAAGATCTGATCATGCCTCTGACGCACATCTCCCGGATGGAGAAAACGCGGGTCATGACCAACCCGACTGTCAGACGGAATTCCGTCTAAATATCGGCTGGTCAGCAGGCCCTGAGCTAAGGGGGAGTAAATGATTAGGCCAATTCCCGCTTCTTTGGCAGCAGCTTTCAATCCGCCTGAAGAACCTGTGCCGGAAGGAACTTTTATCGATGAATCCTTCTCAATGTGACGGTCAAAAATATTATATCGAACCTGGTTAATCACAAAAGGTGTATGGGAGTCTCGCAAAATCGCGGCAGCCTTCAGAGTCGTTGCTGCATCATAATTTGAAATTCCAGCATACAGAGCCTTGCCAGACCTGACCGCCTGAGTCAGGGCCCCCATGGTTTCTTCCAGAGGAGTATCAGGATCCATACGATGACTGTAAAAGATATCTACATAATCCAAGCCGAGTCTTTTCAAAGATTGATCCAAGCTGGCCAGCAGGTATTTGCGGGAACCAAAGTCTCCATAGGGGCCGGGCCACATATCAAATCCTGCCTTGGTGGTGATGAGCAGTTCATCGCGGTAAGGCATCAGATCCAACGTGAGAATGCGGCCGAAGTTCGTCTCAGCTGCCCCATAATCGGGTCCGTAGTTGTTGGCGATATCAAACTGTGTGATACCAGCGTCAAAAGCTGTCCGGCACATAGCCCTCATCGTTGCAAAATTTGAAATATCGCCAAAGTTATGCCACAAACCCAGTGAAATTTGCGGCATTTTCAAGCCACTCTTTCCGCAGCGCGAATATGGCATGCGGCCGTCATAGCGGTTATCATCTGCGGTATATTTTTCAGTGATATCCATTGGTGCTCCATTCATCGTTGAATTATTCAGATTGTTTATACCGGTACCGTACCCATCCAATCATACCCTTCCAGTATAGTCCGAATCTTGTTCATGAGTCTTGCTCGTAGCCGAGTTTCTGCCCGGTGAAGGCAGCCGCCTATCGTTCTTAATCCAAATTCGTAAGTCAAATTCGTAATTTCAAATTTGGCTCAAACGGGAAGGGCAATTTTCCCGATGATCATTGATTAAGCCAATCCCTTGCAGATAGGAATATATGATGATAGGTCCCACGAAGGTGAATCCTCTCTTTTTCAAATCTCTGCTGATCTGCTGAGATAGGCTGTTTTCGGTTGGCATAGGGTCGGTCTCGCCCAAATGATGATCTACTACTTCGCCCTGGGTGAAGGACCAAATATAGGAATCGAAACTTCCGAACTTTTCTTGAATTTCCAAGAAATGCCGGGCGTTATTGCGGGCTGATCGGATTTTTAGTTTGTTGCGAATAATTGCTGAATTATTATGCAACTCTTCCAGTCGTGCATCGGTATACGCCGCTACTAAAACCGGATTAAAATTATCATATGCCTGACGAAGATCCTTCTCTCGCCTGAGAATGAGGGACCATGACAGACCTGCCTGCTGGCCCTCCAAAATCAGCATGGCGAATAGTTCCTGATCGTTGTGCAGTGGCCTGCACCAGCGATGATCGTGGTAGGCGGCAGACAGGGCATCAGTTGGTCCCCAGCAGGTGAAGAATTTCGCGCTTTTACTCATCTCTGTGATTTCATCGTTTTTCATGCCAGACTCTTCCATGAGAAATGCCTTTCATTCCAGGGTATCTAGGTATTGATTGACTTTTATTAATAAGTTTTTATTGATTGATTTTGTTTATACCTGTCATAATTTTATACCAGCCATGTCTATGCCCATTTCTGTCATCGGTGGTGCGTCTTAAGTCTTGAAACGGTTAGGCGCTCGCCTGCATGACGTTTTAGATATTTAGATATTCGCTTAAACATCTGTTAAAACACCTGTTAAACGAATATCTAAACGACGGTTTAAGCGAATATTCGAATCGTTATTTAAATGATGGCTTTCTGGGTGCCGGCAGAAGATAAGAACATAATATTCTTATTATTAACAGTGTATTTTCCAGATAATGGTATGGAAAAAAGGTGATTTTAGAAAGGATAAAAAAGTACCCCTCACCCAACTGCACAGCGGAAAAATAAAAACCGTGGAAAATAGCCATTCTTGTTTTCCACTTGTGCAGTTGGGTGAGGGGTATGTGAGTATACTTTCCATTGAAAGGGTGAAAAACGAGTCTTTTTTCGATATTTTCCAGTTTGTCTCTCAATATGTTTGCAGTAAATTCTTGGTTCATTCATAATTTTCTCCCATAATTTGTGTAATTGGATTAAAGTAATTGGATTTGTGCAATTGGATTAGTGTAATTGGTATGGTGTTTTCAATCGGATAATTACCAGTGGGGAACTTGCCGAACGATTCGTCGTAACCGTTGTGAGTGCTCGCTGTAACTGCCGTGACTGCTCGTTGGAACCGCTGTGAGTGTTTGTTGGAACTGTGCTCGTAAAACTATTGTGCTAAAAGAGAGAAATAAGCGCAATAGTATAAGGTTGAGGCGGTAAAGTTGATATTTCCATAGTCTGGGCCTCTGCCGGATGGTATGCCTTTAGGTGAAAAGTATGACTGACGTTGTAATTGTAAGTGCTGTCCGCACGCCTATTGGGACTCTTGGCGGATCCCTTAAATCGGTATCGGCAGTAGAACTGGGAACGATCGCAGCTAAGGCTGCCATTAAGCGGTCCGGCCTTGACCCAGTTGAGATTGATCAATCGATTTTTGGCAATGTTCTGCAGGCTAATAACGGGCAAAACGTAGCACGTCAAATTGCTCTCAAATCCGGAATGGACACTTCTAGCAGTGCGATGACAGTAAACGAAGTCTGCGGTTCAGGTCTTAAGGCTGTTCGCTTAGGGCAAGCAGCGATTCTGCTGGGGGATGCTGACATTGTTCTGGTTGGCGGCACGGAGAGTATGAGCAACGCGCCGTATTATGCACCCCATATGCGTTTTGGTAATAAATATGGGAATGCAGAGTTTGTTGACGGTATTTTTCGGGATGGTCTTTCTGATGCCTTTACCGGACAGCCTATGGGGATGACTGCGGAAAATGTGGCTCGAACTTTTGGGATTACTCGTCATCAGCAGGATGAATTTGCACTTTCTTCCCACAGGAGGGCAGTTGCTGCTCAGCGCTCTGGCGCCTTTGACAAAGAGATGACTCCGGTTGTTATTCATACTCGCAAGGGCGATATTCTTGTTGATGAGGATGATAGCCCTCGGCCAGATACGAACATGGAAAAGCTTGGCCGTCTGCGGACCGTTTTTATCCATTCAGAAAAGGAAGGAAGACTTTATACGGCAAAGAGCCAGAGTTCTTTGGAGAAGGACGGACAGCCTGTGGACAAAACCGAGCAGTCCCTGGACAGCACCCAGGTTTTAGGTACGGTGACTGCAGGAAATGCCAGCGGAATCAACGATGGGGCAGCGGCTTTGATTCTTATGCGCAAAGATTTGGTTGAGAAGAGACATATTCCTTATTTGGCAGAAATTCAAGGATATGCTGAAGGTGGCATCAACCCTGATTTTATGGGGTATGCGCCTAAAAGAGTCATTGAGAAAATGCTGAAGAGAACGGGTTCGACCATTGAGAGCATCGATCTCTTTGAGATTAATGAGGCTTTTGCTGCTCAGAGCGTTGCCGTCATGAACCAGCTGGAAATTCCAGAAAATAAATTAAATATTCATGGGGGAGCACTGGCGCTGGGGCATCCACTGGGGGCTTCCGGGGCACGGATTCTGGTGACTCTTCTTTATGCTTTGCGCGATACAGGCAAGAAGACGGGCGTTGCCGCCCTGTGCGTAGGGGGAGGAATCGGAGTCGCTCTTCAGATACGCATGTCTGATCAGAAGGATGAGGGAGAGCAGAGGTGAAGTTCTATCAACTTTCGCCTGAGGATCGCATAAAGACTTTGGTTGGGGATGATCTTCTCAGCCCTGAGGATGCTTCTGCCCTTCTTACCTTTCGAGGCCTTGATGATGACATTGCCAACAATCTGATTGAGAACCAAATTGGACAGTTTGCTCTTCCCATGGGAATAGTTCGCAATCTAGCGGTTAATGGCAGAAATTATCAGGTTCTGATGGCGACAGAGGAACCATCCGTGATAGCAGCAGCCAACAACGGAGCCAGAATCGCCAGGCTTAATGGGTTTGTTGTGGCGTCTGCCCCGAAGCGTCGCCTGGTAACGGGTGAGATTGTTTTCGGCGCAGATTCAGATCAGGATGCTGATCGAATTGCTCAGATTCTTCGCTTGAATCAGGACAAGATTAAGGCTATTGCTGATCAGGCCCATCCGTCAATTCTCTCTTATGGAGGCGGGTTGGTCGAGTGGCAGATTGAGTGTTTAAGACAGGCTCAGCCCCGAGGGCAGGTACAGGTCCGGGAGCGAGTTCAGACCTGGCCCCGAGAGCAGGCACAGCCTTATGAGCAGATTCAAGGGAAATCTCAGTTGGGGGGAAAGTATTTTGTAAAGTTGGCTTTGCATATTAATACCGGCGATGCCATGGGGGCCAACATAGTCAACACTATCTGCGAAGCGGTGGCGTCTGCGTCTGGCTCGTGGGTTGGTAGGAAGGCTCTGGTGGCAATTCTGACCAACCGAGTGGACGAATCGCAGACAGTGAAAGCGAGTCTGGAAATTAATCCTAAAACCTTGAAAACAAAGGATTTGGATGGGCCTTCTCTTGCCAGACGGATTGAGAAGCTGTCCAATCTGGCTTTCTGCGATTATGACCGGGCTGTAACTCACAACAAGGGCATTATGAATGGGATTACGGCTTCAGCTTTAGCAACCGGCAATGATACCCGGGCTTTGGAATCTGCCGCCCATTCTTATGCTGCCAGGGAAGGAGTTTACCGGCCTTTGAGCGAATGGACCGTGAACGAGAAAGGAAACTTGGAGGGGCGCCTACATATGCCCCTGAGTTTGGGGACTGTGGGAGGTGCTACTGATTCTCTGCCCATGGCAGCCCTGGCGAAACGCGTTTCTGGGGCAAAATCAGTGGGGCAATTCCAATGTCTGCTGGCCGCCTTAGGACTGGTCCAGAATCTCGCTGCTTTGCGAGCTTTGGCCGGGCCGGGAATTCAGCAGGGGCATATGGCTCTTCACGCCCGGTCTTTGGCCATGGCTGCAGGCGCACAAGGCGCTGAAATCAGCCTGGTGAGCAACCGTTTGCAAGATGGCGATAAGAGCCTGGAGAGGGCTAAGCAGATTCTTGAATCAGTACGGGCAAGAAAAAATACTGAAACAGGCGAAACAGGCAAAACAGGCAAAAAAAGCGAAAAAGGCGAAAACAACAGAAACAGCGAAAAAGGCAGAAAAGGAGAGTGAACCATGTTACAGAATAAATCTTCTGAAGAGAATTTCCCCCCATCGTCTGTCCCCCTGCCTGCTCAGCAGAGTTTTGCTGATTTTCCTCCGGTTGGAATTGATTCTTTGGCTCTGTATACACCTGGTTTTTATTTGGATCTGACCGAGCTGGCACAGGCTAGGGGAGTGGATCCGAATAAATATACGATTGGGATCGGCCAGGACCAGCAGGCTGTCGCTCCATCCAATCAGGATATTGTAACTATGGGGGCTGCAGCTGGACTGAAAGCTTTATATTTTGCGGATTCTGCTGGTGCTTCAGATACTGGTCACACAAATATTGGTCTCCTGGTTGTAGGCACCGAGTCAGGGGTTGATGCCAGCAAGGCATCGGCTTTATTTATCCATGATCTTATTGGTCTCAGTCCCTGGTGCCGGAGCATAGAAATTAAGGAAGCATGCTACGGGGGCACAGCTGGTCTGATGACTGCTGTTGATTATGTACACACACATCCTGGTAAAAAGGCCTTGGTCATTGCTTCTGACATTGCCCGGTATGGTCTGAATACTCCTGGGGAGGTGACTCAGGGCGCTGGGGCTGTTGCGATGGTAATCTCTGAAAATCCCCGCATACTGGCTCTGGAACCGCAGTCGACAGCCTATTCCCGCAGTATCGGCGATTTTTGGCGGCCGGTCTATACGGATATGGCTCTGGCACGCGGAAAATATTCTACAGAAGAGTATATTAATTTCTTTCATCGTGTCTGGAAACAGTATAAAAATGAAACCGGCCGCTCTGTCAAGGACTTTGCAGCCATCTGTTTTCATCTTCCCTATACAAAGATGGGAATGAAGGCATTCCGAGGGGTTCTCGATAGCGATATATCAGATAATAATATTTCAGACAGCGATATTTCAGATAGCAAGAGCGCGGATAATAATAATAATAAGACTGGTGCTTCTGCCGATAGTGATATTTCTGTTCATGCACACGGCCATTTCCTGAAAGAAACTCTGGAAAAACGTTACCAGGCATCCACCCTCTATTCACGACAAATTGGGAATATTTATACAGGGTCCTTGTATCTGAGTCTGCTGTCGCTATTGGATCATGACAGCAGTCTGTCTTCTGGCGACCGTCTAGGGCTCTTCTCCTATGGATCCGGAGCAGTAGGAGAGTTCTTTTCCGGTATTCTCCAGGATGGATATAGTCACGCTTTGCATAGGAGCCATACGCAGACTCTTTTGCATAGAAGGCATAAAGTAAGCGTCGCCGAATATGAGAAAATATTCAACGACGCTATACCTTACCAAGCCGGAGATGTACAGACCGATCAGGTCCATCGCGACCCCTGGAACCCCTTTATCCTGGATAGGGTTGAAGGCCAGGAGCGAATCTACCGGAGGCTATAAAAGCCGTAAAGAGGCCATAAAAAGCTTTAAATTAGAGCACTCCCTGGGCGACCATAGCATTAGCTACCTTGACGAAACCGGCAATATTTGCGCCAGCCATCAGGTTGCCTTCAAGACCATATTCCTTGGCCGCAGCCAGACTTTCGGTCACAATGGAATTCATGATCCCCTTGAGCCGCTCATCTACCTCTTCGGCAGTCCAGGCCAGGCGCAGGGAATTCTGGCTCATCTCCAGACCGGAAACAGCCACGCCTCCGGCATTGGCAGCCTTGGCAGGGCCGTAAAGAACGTTATGTGCCTGGTAAACTGCAATAGCTTCAGGGGTGGAAGGCATGTTAGCACCTTCGCAGACCACAGTGCAGCCATTGTCAACCAGTTTCTGGGCAGATTCTCCGTCAATTTCGTTCTGCGTAGCGCAGGGCAGGGCAATGTCGCATTTAACATTCCAAACCCCGGCGCTGCCTTCGTGGTATTCACTGCCAGGCACCCGATCGGCATATTCCTTAATCCGGCCGCGCTTATTCAGCTTAATATCTTTCACTACATGCAGGTTGATTCCAGCTGGATCATAAATGTAGCCATTGGAATCAGAAGCAGTTACTACGGTTGCTCCCAGCTGTGTTGCTTTTTCTGTTGCAAAAATAGCTACATTTCCTGAACCGGATATAACCACAGTTTTACCCTGGAAGGAATCGTTGCGCAGGGCTTTCAGCGCGTCGCTGGTGTAATAACAGAGCCCGTAGCCGGTGGCTTCGGTCCGAATCAGCGAACCGCCAAATTCCAGACCTTTTCCTGTCAGGGTTCCGCTGTATTCATTACGAATCCTCTTGTACTGCCCAAAGAGGTAGCCGATTTCACGGGCGCCAACGTTGATATCTCCAGCAGGAACGTCAGTGAATTGACCAATATGCCTATTCAGTTCAGTCATGAAAGCCTGGCAGAAACGCATGACTTCTCCGTCTGACCGTCCCCGGGGATCAAAATCAGATCCTCCCTTAGCTCCGCCCATGGGCAGGGTGGTCAGGGCGTTCTTGAGGATCTGTTCAAAGCCCAGGAATTTGACCACTGACTCGGTAACGGTGGGATGGAAGCGAAGACCGCCCTTATAGGGGCCGATGGCACTGTTGAACTGAACCCGGTACCCGCGGTTCACTTGTATTGCGCCCTGATCATCAACCCAAGCAACCCGGAACTTAATCACGCGTTCGGGCTCAACCAGTCGCTCAACCACTCCGTTTGCCTCATACTCGGGGTGAGCTTCCACCGCTGGTTCCAGAGTCTCAAAAACCTCGCGGACGGCCTGGAGAAATTCCTTCTGGTCTCCATCCCGCTTTTCCACCTGGTCATACACCCGCTTCAGATAGGGATTAGTCACAGTCATGATGTTCCTTTCATTGCATTGTGTCCGGCTTCGCCTGTCTCCCATGCAGCTGTCTCACATACAGTGGATATCTGCACAGTGGGTGACTAGCGCTTGCCTGGTCCTTATGGTATCGATTAAAAAAGATTATTCTGTATTTTTATCTCAGATTTTGACCTTACTCCTTGAAGTTTTGGCGGGAAAAGTGGAGTATGCGGTATAAAAATACAGTATTATTCTTCCTGGATGGATTCTTTTTGAATGGAATCTTCTTGAGATTTTTCTGCTGCGGTCAGATTAGTGAAACCTGCCATCCGTACTGTCCACCCAATGGTTTGTTCTGTTTCGTTCAGTCCTTTTTGTTCCTGACCGGCAATAAAGCTGTCATACAGGTCCAGGGTTCTTTGAGAGTAAGTCCCTAATTCTCCTCTCAGATATGTTTCCAGGCTGGTTTTATTTATTGTGTCTTCTGAGGTAGTAATGACTCTCATGTGAGAGCCCAGGTGGGGGTAGCGGCTGACGAAATCTTTGGCCCAGGCAACCTGGCGTGAAATAATTCTTTCCTGCTGGCTGTGCCGCTTGTCTGACAAAGCAGGCATGAAAGCTTCCAGATGCTGCCTGTAATAATCACCGTCTGTCGATTCCATCATCCGGGCATATTTTTCTGTCAGCAAATTTCTTCCCTCTTGTTCAGCTTCTTCCAGATCCTGCAGATAGCTGATCAGGAGAGGAGCAGTCCATGTAAGAAATTGACTCAGCCGCATCTGATGAAAAACAGGCCAATTTCCTTGGCAGAGGGCTCGGCCGCCTTCATTGGTGACCTTCTGAAATTGCTTCCATTCCAAAGCTACCACGGCTTCTGCTTGTGACAGGAATTCCTGATCGGTCAGCTTCACCGGCGAGGCCTGCTCCTGGGAGTTCCCCTCTGTCTGCTTATCTGGGGAATTTGCTGATTCATGTGTTGGGACCATGCTTATATTTTAGCCCTCCTGTCGCATGCTTGGCTCCGGCTGCAATCATGGCAATCAGTATGGAAATAAAGGCATGGGCAATCATGGCGGTCATGACAGCGACAAGCCAAAATGAGAGATTGACCACACTAGTCGACCTGGACCGAATAGCCTGATAGGCTTACTTCGTTACCTACAAGACTTGGTGGATCCCCGGTGGCATCTTCCCTAGATGTTCTTGATGTTTTTGGCGGACCAGGGTCAGACAACTGAAAAATAAGAGGTGAGTCGCATTTTGTTGACGTGTGCAGGAGTAATCTCCGCTGGAAAAAGTACTTTAACTCAGATTTTATCTGATGAGCTGGGGACCAAGGCCTATTTTGAACCCGTCGAAGATAACCCCGTTCTTCCCCTGTTTTACAAGGGAAATCAGCTAGTGGAAGAGGGAAAGGCTGAGACTAACCCTTATGCCTTCCTCCTACAGGTTTTCTTCCTCAATCGCCGCTTTGCCATGATCAAGCAGGCTATGCAGGAAGATAACAATATTCTGGATCGGTCCATCTACGAGGACTCGATTTTTATGAAGATGAATACTGATCAGGGCCATGCCACTCAGGAAGAGTGGAAAATCTATAAAGCACTTCTCGATAATATGCTTGAGGAGCTCCCTTATGCTGCCAAAAAGAAGTCACCCGATTTGATGATTTTCCTGGATGTCAATCTGGAAACGATGTTGTCCAGGATTAAGATTCGCGGCCGTGAGTATGAGCAGGTTGAGTCAGATCCCTCCTTACTGAACTACTACAAGACCCTGCTCTCTTACTATTCGGACTGGAAGGACCGGTATTCTGCCTCGGCTATGGTGACGATTGACGGGAATCACTATGATTTTGCGAACAATATGGATGATCGCAATCAGGTTCTGGACACTATTGAAGCTGCCATGGTTGAGGTGGGGACCCTGAGCAAGTCTGAGTTTGAGCGTCTGCAGGAGAAACGATACCAGAACTGAACTGACTAAACTGAATTGACTAAACTGAACTGAATAGGTATTGAGACAACTGATAAAGCATAGAATAAAGCCCCGCATTTTTTGCGGGGCTTTGTGTATTTATTTTGTTTGCTTATTTTATTTATTTACTTATTGAGATGGGAACGACAGTACAGGTCTTACCAGACGAAAAGACCCACCATGCCGGCGGACAGGAGTGAAACAAGAATTCCGGACAGGAGCATGCGGCCCACATTTTTGGAGATTAGATCATTCTTTTCCTTGTCTACCAGACCTTTGAAGCAGCCGGTCACCATGCCGATGGTGCTGAAGTTAGCAAAGGAGGTCAGGAAAACAGTTAGAACGGCCTTGTAATGCGGGGCAAAGTGGGCGATGGTCTTGGTGACTTCGCTCATGACCACGAATTCATTAGTAACCAGCTTCATTCCCATGTAACCTGCCATGTTCCAGGCAGTTGCCGGATCCAGCCCCAGGAGGAGGGATGGGATGTAAAGGAAGACGCCAAGGATGTGTTCCAGAGTCAGCTGGGGATTAATCAGGCCAAGCAGTTTATTGATCAGGGCAGCCAGGGCAACAAAGGCGATGACATTGGCCGTGATAATGAGGATTAGCTTACCGGCACCGAGAATGGAATCACCCAGGAAGGAGAAGAAAGGTTCTTTCTTCTGTTTGGCTGGCTTGGCAACCTTGGTAGAGGAGTCTTCTGCAACAGATCCATCAGCAGCAGCCTGATCAGTTTTCTTTGTCCAGGGGAGAATTGCCCGGAGACGGTCGGCAAAGGTTGGAGCAGGAATGGCAGTGGCTGCGGCGGGAGCAGGGGCTGGGGTCTCTGCTACAGCCGCGGTGGTCTGTGCAGAAGCAGAAGCAGGAACAGTCTCATTGGTGTCAGGTGCAGCTTCTGTGGCGTCTGCCAGTGTGGCGATGGTATCTTCTTCCTTGCTGACCTGCACAGGGTAGAGGAGGTTGGCCACGATCAGGGCGTTGATGCAGTTAAGAGGAACAGCGGTCAGCACATATTCGCCTGGAACCAGCTGGGTATAGGAAGCGATAATGGATGCGGTGACGCAGCTCATAGACATCATAGCTAGAGTCAGGTTTCTGGCCGGTTTCATTCTTTGAAGCTGCAGCTTAGATACAGCCAAGGCTTCGGTATTGCCTAAAAACATCATTTCAACTGAGAAGAATGTTTCAAACTTAGGCTGACGGGTAATAAAGCTCAGACCACGACCAACCCATTTGATCAGCCAGGGAAGGAATCCAACATAGGTCAGAATATCGAACATAGGCACAACTAGCAGAATTGGCAGGAGGGCAGAAGCTACAAAGTTAACCGGGGCAGGGTTGACTCCAGTGGGTCCAACCCAGTTAGCAAAGGCGAAATTAATACCCTTGAACGCTGCGGTGACCAGCTGATTAAAGCCAGTAGCAGCTCCCCGGACTATGGCCCGTCCCCAGGAGAAGGAGGTCAGGAACCAGGCGATGACAATGTTGAGAACAATCATGATTCCAATTGATCCCCAGGCAACGTGTTTCTTATCATGGGAGAAAAGCCAGCCAAGAAGCACGAAAATAAATATTCCAGCAATATTGAGTGCTAAATACATAATCATTTTCTTTCGTATGAGACAACGTTATTTATGGTATCGGCACCGGGGCATCGAATCAAGACGAAGGTTCGTGAGATAAAACACGTTCCGGGACTATGCCGTGTTGAAAATGGTTCTTGCTACCGGGAGATGAGTATGGTAAGTGTGGTGACAATATGGTGATGTATGAGAAAGGTGACCATGGCACAGCTTTACTACCGTTACGGCACAATGAATTCGGGGAAAAGCATAGAAATCTTAAAAGTTGCGCATAATTATGAGGAACAGGGCAAGCCAATTGCCCTCATGACTTCTATGCTCGACACGCGGTCAGGCTATGGTCATATTTCTTCCAGAATCGGTCTTAACCGTGAAGCGGTGCCTATCAGTCCCCAGATGGATCTGGTGGACTATGTCAGAGGCCTATCCCCCCGGCCTTATTGTGTTTTGGTTGATGAGTGTCAGTTTTTATCAAAGAAAAATGTTTATGATTTGGCTGCGGTAGTTGATGATCTGGCAATCCCGGTCATGTGCTTTGGCCTGAAAAATGATTTCCAGAACAAACTTTTTGAAGGCTCCTACCACCTGCTTCTTCTGGCTGACAAAATTGAGGAGATTAAAACTATTTGTCAATATTGCAGCCACAAGGCAACTATGGTTTTGAGGGTGGCTGATGGGAAGCCGGTCTATGAAGGAGAGCAGATTCAGATTGGGGGCAATGAATCATATATTCCCGTCTGTCGGCATCATTATTTCCACCCAGAAACTGCTGAAACTACAGACTTCTAAGAAAAGAATTTTTCTCAGAAATGTGGCTTTCCACATAGGGGCGATGCCATTCCAAAAAATCCTCACTGCTGGAAGTCAAACCTTCCTGCTGGAGTTCCTCAACAATCTCCCGGCAGATAGTGGTAATCAGGCTGGTGATCTGATTATTATCCTGTGAAACATCAAGGAGAAGAAGGTTTTCCAGCTGCTCACAGATTTCAGACAGCCGGGTTGACGGCCGTCTGCTGATGTTCCGTAAAGCTGCGAAACGCCATTTGTAGTAAGGTGCATAACCCACAATCAGGGGATTATTGATGAGGAAAATCAGGGAGCTGGTAGCATTAGCAAATTCAGATAGGCAGAGTCGTGCTGCAGGCTGATCTTTCCGCGCAATCATGCGAGAATAATTATACTGACCAGCCTGGCTGATCATGCCCAGGCGACGTGAAATCAGAGAAAATCGAACATCATCAGGCATGTTTTTGAATCCCTGACGACGGGAAGAAAAGGCACCGAGGGGATCGGCAAAGATTTGCCCATTTGTGGCTGCTGCCAGGGTTGACTCCTGCAGGTTCAGCCAGAGCAGAGGCTCATCCTGGCCTGGAGCTTGGGATAAACCAGTAATGGACTCGAAAAAGTCGCCGATTTTAAAGACACCTGACCTTCTGCCCCTACCCTGGGAACGGGGAGTAGAGCTTCGGGTTTGAAAGCCAAGAAACTCCTGAGGAAGGGCGTCATAGTCTGCTTGCAGATCGTGACCAATTTTTTGATAGTCTTCCTTTGTAGCCCATAGGCAGAAACGCGGGCCAAAATCGTGATCGTGTGACAAGTCATCATCGAAACCATAGCATTCGGATCCGTGTCCAACCAGTCCGGCTGCGATTCTTCCCCTATATTCAGGATATTTTCGATAGATGAGGGGTTCGCCATATTCCTGCCAGAATTGCCGGGCCAGGTCCAGACCTTTGATTTTTAAGGGAGCCTTATCCTGCGAATCTGCAATCTCCTGCACAGCACGGGAATTGGCAAGTGTTGTCCGGTAATAATCATTATCGGCTCCATACGTTTTCCTGATATGTTCCAGTGCCTTTCTGTAATAAAGTCGGGACTCCTCAAACTGTCCGGCAAAGAAGGCTGCCTGGGCATAACCAGCCAAAGCCGAGGCATAGTGGGCGCTGTCTGTCAGATGTTTGCCAGGATCATGGTGATAAATATTCAGCGCCTGCTGCGCATAACTTACAGCCTGTGCACGTAAAGATGCAGCAGTCTCATGTAGTGAGTGCGATGGACGTGACGAACGTGATGGACGTGATGAGCGTGATGAGACTTTCCGCTCGGATTCTTTCTGCTTAGAACTGGCAATCTGCAGGAGGACCAGGGCAAGGTTCGTTTTTGTTGTGGCAATGTCAATGTCGTTTTGAGGGTCAGGGCTGACCTTGGTCATAATAGTCAGCGCTTGGTATAGTTCTTGGTAAGCTTGAGTAAAATTACCAGTTTGCGAATACAGCATCGATAAATTATTATGCAGAGCAGCAATGGTTCGGGAATCCGTCTGCGGGGCCTGGTCAGCAGCAGAAAGTGCCTGCTTGTATAATTCCAGAGCTTGATCATACTGCTGGGCTGCCCGCATGGCGGTGGCAGCATTGATCAGGACCGACACCCACTGGGGACTTCCTTCCAGTCCTAAATGCAGGGCAAGATCCAGCGAGGCCTGTGCCAGTTTGACATTCTCACTGTGTCGGCTCTGCGATCTGTAAAATCCCATGAGCTCATTGATTACAGTCAATTGCCCTGCCTCATCGCCGGTTTCTACAGTCTGCTCAAGTGCCGATGTCAGGTACTGTTCCACCTTCTGAGGACCAGGGTGCAGGGAATAAAGATCGTCCAGCCCAGCCATAAATGCATCTGGTGAAAAGCCTGTTGCTGTCGGAGAACCCTGGGGAATACCGTCATCTGCCGAGTCGGAGAGAAGACTGGGATCTTGCTCTTCTTTGTCCGCAATGTGCATATCTGGAATCGACTCTGAATCATTATTAAGCATAAAACTATACTAAACTGGTTCCCTGATTTTGTATTCATTTTATTATATTTTATGGTGTAGTGTGTATGACTTTATGACGTCCTGATATCAGCGGGAATATTCCATATTCTTAAGTAGGTTCCAAAACTATAATGAACGTATGCTGTATAAAATTGCCATCTGTGATGATTCCGCTGACACCCGCCTGTATGTGGAATCTTTGGTCCGTCGCTGGGGTCGGCAAACAGATCATGATATTCAGATTATGTCTTTTCCTTCTGCAGAGAGCTTTCTTTTCCACTATGAGGATGATCACTCCATGGATATAATTCTTCTGGACATTGAAATGGCAGGTATGGATGGCTTGTCCCTGGCCAGGGAGCTTCGTAAGAGTAATGATCTTGTCCAAATTGTATTCGTCACCGGTTATTCCGAGTACATTGAAGAAGGGTATGATGTTTCTGCCCTTCATTACTTAGTGAAACCGCTGAAGAAAGAGAAACTCTTTTCTGTTCTGGACCGGGCTGTGGGCAAACTTCACAAGAATGAGCAGGTTCTTACTCTTGAAGCGGGTTCTGAAGTTCAGAGAATCCCGGTCTACCAGATTGTATCTGTAGGAGTTCGGAGAAATTATGTGACTATTCATGCGGCTCATGATTATACGGTTAAGATGACTTTGAGCCAGGTTGCACGAAACCTGGACGATAGATTTTACCGGGTGGGCAGGTCTGACATTGTTAATCTGACGAAAATCCTCAGGGTGACCACGACTGATATTTATTTGGATGATGGAACCACAATCCCCTTGCCGCGCGGGGCTTATGAGGGCGTTAACCGGGCAATTATTGGTCTGGGGAAGTGAGAAACACAACAAAGCGAGCAACACAATGCTGCCTACTACAAACACTATCTACGGGGTAAAGCACTAGGATGAGGTTATGGGACTGATTTCATATCTGACATCAAAAAGGATTGATCGGCAAATTTCTGCCTACCAACAGGATCTGCTGGAAACTCACTATGCTGAAGTGGATACCATGTACCATCAGATGCGTGGGTGGAGACACGATTACAGAAATCACATTCAGACTATGAAAGCTTTTGCAGATCGGGGAGATCTGGAGGCGGTTCGCCGATACCTTGATGAACTGGATTCTGATCTTGCCCGGGTGGATACAGTGATCAAGACTGGCAATCCTATGACGGACGCGATTTTAAATTCAAAGATTTCTCTGGCCAAGAGCAAGAGGATTCCGGTCACAGCTGATGCCCATATTCCTGTAAAATTACGGTTGTCAGAGATTGATCTCTGCTGCATTATTGGTAACCTTTTTGATAACGCTATTGATGCTTCTCTAGTTTTACCTGAAGAGCGGCGGCAGGTTAGGGTCTATATGGATATGAAGGGGCAACAGCTGTATATTTCTTTCACTAATTTTGCTGCTGGAAAGAAGTTGAAAAAGAGAGGAAGGATTTTCCAATCAACCAAAGGGCTGGGACATGGTTTTGGTCTGGAAAGGATTGATACCATTGTTGATAGGCTAGGAGGATACATCAGCCGTAATTCAGAAGAGGGGGCTTTCACCACAGAGATTTTGCTCCCACAGCTTGCTGTTTCTTCTTCCCTTTCTGGCTGAGGTAATTTCTGATTTCAGCCGGCGGCCGGTATACAAGTGCGGCAATTCATCACTCGGCAATTCATCACCGGAATATAGCAATTCGTCCCCCAGAGCTTCCAAAAAATTATCATCTTGCTAGAGTTGCCACTGTAATGGTGAGGTGAGGAATATGGAATCCACGACAGCAGAACAGACAAATTCCGATGACCAAGACCAGGCACGGCGCCAGGGTCTGCCGGACAGTGAAAATAAGCGGGACCAGGCAGAGCATGGGGACAAGCCGGGTCAGGAGTCTAAAAAACAGGCTAAGCCCAGATACTCCATGGCCAGCAACGTGGCTTATATGATCCGGCTTGCCTGGAATGGCCACAAAAGAGTCCTCTGGCTGTGTATAGCAGTCGCCGTTTTTGCCGTGGGTCAGAGTCTGGCTCAGATGTTCATTGCCCCTGCTGCCCTCAACGTGATCGAAAGCAAAGGAAGCATGAGCCAGTTGCTGGCAACAATTGGCATCTTTACCCTGATTCTGATTTTTCTTGACGGCGGGTATGAATATTTTAAACTGGATACCATGCCAGGCAGGATCTCTGTTCGCTTATCCATCATCATGGCCGCCAACACTAAACGATCCCAAACGTCTTATCCTAACCTGCTGGATACGCGATTTTTGGACTACAGCAAACAGGCCGATGAGGCAACATATGGAAATTCCCAGCCAGCAGAAGCAGTGTGGGAAACTCTGACCCAGCTGCTGACCAATATTCTTGGTTTTATTATTTACCTAGCTCTCCTGTCTGGGTTGAATATATATCTGGCCCTGATAGCAGCAGCCTTGACGGTAATCGGCTTCTTTGTCAATATGAAAATGAGCCGCTGGTCTTATGAGCATCAGGATGAAAGAGCCTCCTATTTGGGAGCGGTGAATTATGCCACCAAACTCCTGTCTGACCGCACTTATGCCAAGGATCTGAGAATTTTTGGCATGGTTGGCTGGGTTCAGGAATTGTGGAATAAGAACTTTCGACTTTTCAGAAATTTCAACAAAAATGCCCAGACAAAACTGTTCGTGGGGAACGTGGTTGATGTTCTTTTGACTTTTCTGCGCAACGGACTGGCTTATCTGGTTTTAATCACTATGGTGATTCATAAAAATATTACTGTTTCTCAGTTTATTCTGTATTTTTCTGCAGTAACAGGCTTTACTACCTGGGTTAGTGGAATTTTAGAGCAGACGTTTACCCTTTACAGGCAGAGTCTGGACCTGTCAAAAGTCAGAGAGTTCCTGGAATGGTCAGAGATTTTCCGCTTCTCCGGAGGAAAGCCCCTGCCGCAGGCTCCATATGAGTTGTGCTTAGATCATGTGTCTTATCGGTATCCCGGTGCATCCGCAGACACCATTCATGACATGAATCTGATTATCAAGCCCCAGGAGAAAATAGCGATTGTAGGCCTGAATGGGGCTGGAAAATCAACTCTGATCAAGCTTGTATCAGGTTTTCTTGACCCGACTGAAGGGCGGGTACTCCTCAACGGTCAGGATATTCGCCAGTTTAACCGTCGGGAATATTATTCCCTCTTTGCCGGTGTATTCCAGGATTTCTCTGTCCTGCCGGCAACAATCAGGGAAAATATAACCCAGGAAGTAGAAACTGTTGATAAAACAAAATTGTGGAAAAGCCTGGAGCAGGCCGATCTGGCTCAGAAAGTACAGAGTTTGCCCCACTCGGAAGAAACTCAGATAACCCGAGAAGTGTATGAGGATGGGACTGAATTTTCCGGAGGAGAGACACAGAGACTGATGCTGGCCCGGGTCCTGTACCGTGATTCGCCTGTTATCCTCCTGGATGAACCCACAGCAGCTCTGGATCCCATAGCTGAAAATTCTGTCTATACCCGCTATAACCAGATGACAGAAGGGAAAACAGCCATTTTTATCTCTCACCGTCTGGCCTCGACCAGATTCTGCAGTCGAATTCTTTACCTGAAAAAGGGAAAGATTGCCGAGGAAGGAGATCACGACTCTCTCATGGCTCTCGGTGGGGATTACGCCAGGCTTTTTACTGTTCAAAGCAAGTATTATCAGGAAGGGGAGGAAAAAAATGAGTAAAAAAATGAGCAAAAAACGCATTTCCATGGGGGAAGCTCTTCAGCGGTATGGCAGGGCTGTGCGCATCTGGCAGAAATATTCACCACAACTACTTCCTTCCACTGTACTCTATCAGCTGTTTTTCAAGGGAACTCCCTTCGTTACCATTTACCTGTCTGCATTGATTCTTAATGCCCTGGTTCTGTGGCAACCGGCTGCCAAAATCTGGACCCTGGTGGTTATTACTGTGACTGTAACTGCTGTTCTGGCTATGATTACCCACGTGCTCAATCGGTGGTATGAAACCAACAAAGCAGGAATATGGTCGGTTACCCTCAAAATCTTTGCTGATAAAAAAGCTGACATGGATTTTGTCAGCGCTGACAGCCAACAGGTTGCTGACATGGAATCCCAGGCTGAACAGAACATGAACTGGGGCGGATGGGGTTTATCCCTGATTGAGGATATTACTTCCAAACTCATAGGGTCAGTAGTATCTATTGTTGGCGGAGTTGCCCTGTCGGTCCAGCTTTTCCTCCTCCCTGTAAGAAAATCTGACCTGATCTTCCTGAATAACCCTCTCTGCCTTCTGCTTATTCTTGCTCTGATTGCCGGTGCCATTGCCGTCTCCTGGGCTTTTACCAAATATGAAAATGGAGTGGTGACACGGGTTGCTGACAGTGCCCGTTTAGGCAACCGGCTTTTTAAGGCTTATTCGCATTTAGCAAGTGAAGCTACTCAGGGATCCCTGGATATTCGCCTCTATAATCAGGAAAAGATTGGTCAATATCACATGAATAAGAAACCTATCTTTACTGAAGGATCTCTGATAGACAGGCTCTACAGGGGGAAACTAGGTTTTCTGACGGCAGCTTCTCGGGGAGTACAGTCAATCATGTCCGGCCTGATCTATCTTTTTGTCTGTCTCAAGGCCTGGGGAGGAGCTTTCCCCATAGGTTCAGCTACCCAGTATATTGGTGCAGTAACTGGAGTCTTTACCGGGATTAGTGAGTTTATTGCCAATCTGGAGGCAATCAGGACTAATGGGGAATTCCTGACTGATACATATGGATTTTTGGATGTTCCTCATACGATGTATAAGGGAAGTCTGACTACAGAGAAGCGGTCAGACCGCCAGTATCAGATTGAATTCAGGGATGTGTCCTTTAAGTATCCCGGGGCATCTGATTATGCCCTGAGGCATGTGACTATGTCATTCAGAGTGGGAAGCCGTTTGGCTGTAGTGGGTATGAATGGAAGTGGAAAAACTACCTTTATAAAGCTGCTCTGCCGCCTGTATGATCCTACTGAAGGGCACATATTGCTTAATGGCATTGATATCAGAAAATACCGGTACCAGGATTATATGAATATTTTCTCCATTGTTTTCCAAGATTTTCAGCTTTTTGCCATGCCTCTGGGCCAGAATGTGGCCACCAGTACTCACTATGATAGGGACAAAGTCATGGATTGCCTGGTCAAGGCTGGATTTGCAGATCGCCTCGCTTCCTTGCCTCAAGGATTGGATACGAATTTGTATAAGGATCTGGATAAGGAAGGGGTGAATATTTCCGGCGGTGAAGCCCAGAAGATTGCTATTGCTCGGGCATTGTATAAAGATGCACCTTTCATTGTTCTGGATGAGCCTACAGCCGCCCTGGATCCTGTAGCAGAAGCTGATATATACAGTAAGTTCGATGAAATTGCAGGGCGCAAAACAGCGATCTACATTAGCCACCGCCTTTCATCCTGCAAGTTCTGCGATGATATTGCTGTTTTTGACCAGGGGAGGGTTGTTCAGAAGGGGACTCACACAGAGCTGCTGGCAGATTCGTCCGGTAAATATTATCAGCTCTGGAATGCTCAGGCCCAGTATTATGTGAAGTAAGATTATGGGGTTTTGTGAGCTTCCGGGAATTATCGAAAATCACAGTGCTGATGTGCATAAGCAAAGAAAAAAACAATGGTCGGGCTGGCGGGATTTGAACCCGCGGCCTCTTCGTCCCGAACGAAGCGCGCTACCAAGCTGCGCTACAGCCCGTAACCACCATAAAATACTAGCCGATGGAGAGGAAATCAGCTTGCAGGGCCTGTGTCGTCTCCCGAGGGTTATTTCTCTCTTCCTTCCCCGCACAGGCTCTTTGCCTCTGGGCTCTTAAACTTCCCGGTGGATTTCTAGACCCCCAGGCGAATGTGATCGATATCGTTTCTGCGGGAGCGACGATAGAGTACAGCCCGCTTGCCCATGACGGAAATGACAGCAGCATGGAGTCGGTCAGCCAGGGCTGCGGCTGCTTCTGCTGAGCTGACATCTGATTCTCCCAGAACCTGAACCTTTACCAGTTCACGACCTTCAAGGGTTTGATCTACCTGGTTTGCCACGGCATCAGTCACATTGTTCTTGCCAATAATCACCAGAGGTTTCAGGGGTTGAGCCAGGGTCCGCAGACTTTTAATCTGCGACTTTGTGAGAGGTTTACGAACCCGTCCTGGCTCTAGGTGAGGAGCAGGGGAAGACGCGGTGTCCCCCTGGGGAAAGCCGTCTTGGGGAAGAGCGGGATTACCGGCAGTGGGGTCTTCCCGGGGAGCTTGAGCGAAATCAGTCATAAAAATCCTTACTGTACAGTGACCATATGAGAACATATGAATGAGGAACGTATTAAGAATATCACAGGGGCAAGGGAAGAAATCTGTCTGTAGGTGACTTCCTGTTTCGTTCTTTACCGCCTGGTAGTGGGCTTTGCGTAGACTGTGGCCTTATGAACAATGCGAACGTGACACAGGATGAAGAACAGTTGACACTTGGCCAGGAAGAAGCACAGACAGGAAGAGAGCAGCAGACATCGGAAGAAATGCAGGTCCAGGCGGGTTTGGCAACCATCGAACATGCCCACATGCTGGAAAAGCAGGATCAGGCTATTGCTGACCGCATTAATCAGGGAGCAAGTCTGGATGAAGCCATAGATGTGTCCAATAGCGAATTCGGGCCGTCAGCCCATCCTGAGCAGGTTCAGATGCGCGTAGCTAAACGGGCTCTCATGCTCAAGAACGGCATGAATCCTTACCCAGTCAAGCTGGACATTACTACCAGCATAGCTGATCTGCGCTCGCGCTATACCGGCAGCGATGGTGCCCTGACCCTGGAAAAGGGTCAGGAAACGGATGAAGTTGTGGGACTGGCAGGCCGGGTGCTCTTCCTGCGCAATGGGGGAGGTCTCTGCTTCGTCCAGCTTTCTTCCGGCGACGGGGCCCGTATTCAAGGCATGATTTCCCGAAAAGTAGTTGGCCCAGACTCGTTGAAACAGTATAAGCAGCTGGTAGATTTGGGCGATCACCTCTATATCCACGGTAAGGTCATCTCCTCCAATACAGGCGAGCTGTCAGTCATGGTGGATTCCTGGCAGATTGCTTCTAAGGCCTTGCAGCCCTTGCCTGCCCTCCATAAGGAGCTGAGCGAAGAGCAGCGGACCCGCAAGCCCTATCTGGGAATGATTGTCGACAGCAAGGCTAGGGATATGGTTCGCAACCGAGCCAAAGTTGTTTCCTCTCTCCGCCGCAATTTTGATGAACGGGGGTATTTGGAAGCGGAAACACCTATGCTGCAAACCAATCATGGTGGCGCTACGGCCCGGCCTTTTGAAACCCACATGAATGCTTTTGATATCAATCTTTTTATGCGTATTGCTCCCGAGCTTTTCCTCAAGCGTCTGCTGGTAGGGGGAATCGATAAAGTCTTTGAGATTAACCGTGATTTTCGCAATGAAGGTGCCGATGGAACTCATGCTCCCGAATTTACCATGGTGGAGGCTTACGAGGCTTACGGCACCTATGACACCATGGCTGAACTGACCAGGTCTCTGGTTCAGCAGGCTGCCCTCGATGCTTTTGGTACCACGGAGCTGACCCTGGCCGATGGAACTCCTTACAATGTGGGCGGAGAATGGACATCTATAACTATGTATGGTTCTCTGTCAGAAAAGCTGGGGGAGGAAATTACCCCAGAAACATCAGTCGATTATCTGGCTTCCCTGGCAGACAAGCTGGGAGTCGAGCGGGACGAAGTGGAAAACCATGGAAAGTTGGTGGAGCATTTGTGGGAGCATTTTTATACCGAAGATCCTCATACGCTCTGGGAGCCAACTTTTGTTCGTGATTTTCCTGTAGAAACAAGCCCCCTGACCAAGTCTCACCGATCTGTTGCTGGGCAGGTAGAAAAGTGGGACTTGTACGTTCGTGGCTTTGAACTAGCAACGGCTTACTCTGAACTTAATGATCCCGTGGTTCAGCGGCAGCGTTTTGTGGATCAAGCCAGGATGGCCCTGGCAGGGGACGCTGAAGCTATGGATATAGATGAAGATTTCCTGGAGGCTTTGGGGGTCGGTATGCCTCCCGCCGGCGGCATGGGGATGGGTATTGATCGTCTTCTGATTGCTCTGACAGGGGCTACTATCCGCGAGACCATTACCTTCCCCCTGGTCAAGCCCCTGAACCTGGCATAAGGAGTGTGCTGAGGATATTTTCCTTCTGATCGACCTTTCACAAAGAGCCAGCAGGCTGTGTAATGTGAAGCATCCCTGGAAAGCATGATAAAATTTTCCTGTGAGCAAGAATACAGGAAAAATGTGGTTATCAGGAATTCGTCCCCAGACTTTAATCCTGGGGGTTATACCAGTGGTCTCGATCACAGCCTTTGTTTATCAGCCCCTAATGATTTTTAACAGGGGGGGATCAATTTCCCGGAAAGCCTGTCCGATTTTTGGCCTGCGGCCTCCAGCTGGAGATGAAGAAGGGTGGGGGGAATGTATAGTTCAGCCCTCGCGCTTTTGGATGGTTGCAACCTTGTGTTTGGCTGTGGTTCTTTTTCTGCAGATTGCTGCCAATCTTTTGAATGATTATCACGATGGAATCCGGGGAACAGACCAGAATAGGGGCCAGGAGGCACCTGCCCGTCTGGTTGCTCGGGGAGCCACCCCTCGATTAGTTCTGGCAGCTGGATTGATTAGTCTGGGCATCGCTTGTCTGGCTGGCTTGGCCGTGGTGGTTATAACCGGACTTTGGCAGCTGCTCCTGCTGGGAGTACTGTCTGCAGGGGCAGTCTGGTTTTATACCGGCGGTCCCCATCCTTACGGGTATTCCGGCTGGGGTGAGGCTGTCGCTTTTCTTTTCTTTGGCCCTATTGCCTGCCTGGGGATCCAGCTGGCTTTGACTGGCCGCTATCCCTGGAATTATTTGCCTATGGCTGCTGTTGGCGCTTCCCTTCTGTCTGGAGTCCTGGCCGTCTGCCTGATGATGATTAATAATCTTCGTGATCTGGAGAATGATCAGGTTCATGGCAAGAATACTTTAATGGTTTCCATAGGATTTTCCCGCGGCCAGAGGATTCTTATCTTCTTCCTGTGGTCTGCCTTTATTCTTCTAGCTTTACTTGTTTATAGTCAGACGCTTACTTTCTGGGCTTTGCTGCACGGGAAATCTCTAGCAGGGAGGTTTTCGCTGGGTTTTCTCATTTTCGTTGAAGTTCTTTCCCTGATTGTAACGGTTGCCTGTCTTGTTATTATCCTTGTTATGACTACAGCCATCAAAGAAAGACGGTATAAACGCGCTTTACAGTGTATGTCTCTTCTTATTCTTTTGTCCATCTGTATAACGGCTATTTTTGGCTTTTTCTTTGGGGGACTCTAGGACGGGCAGATTCTCAGGCTGTGGCCGCTTCTCGTCGGACTGGGTGAGTAAAATTGAGGCATGACTTATAAATTAGTATTGCTCCGACATGGTCAGAGCGCATGGAATAAAACGAATCAGTTCACCGGCTGGGTGGACGTTCCCCTGACTGAGCAGGGTGTGGAAGAGGCTAAGCGAGGAGGCAGGCTTCTCAAGGAGAAGAATGTTCTGCCGGACATTGTTTTCACATCTTTGCTGCGCCGTGCTATCAACACAGCCAACTATGCTCTTGATGAGGCTGACCGCCTCTGGATTCCTGTTCAGCGCACATGGCGTTTGAATGAGCGTCATTATGGTGCCTTGCAGGGTAAGAACAAAACTGAGATCCGTCAGGAGTTCGGCGATGAGAAGTTTATGATTTGGCGCCGTTCATACGGCACCCCGCCCCCTGACATTAATCCTGATGATCAGTATTCACAGGCTCATGATCCCCGCTATAATGAGGCCGACGTCCCCGAGGCTGAAGCCTTGTCCAATGTGGTTGCCCGCGTGACACCTTATTGGGAAACTGATATTAAGCCAGAGCTGATGGCGGGTAAGACCGTTCTGATTTCTGCTCATGGAAATTCTCTTCGCGCCATTGTGAAGATGCTGGATAATCTGACTGAAGAAGAGATTGCTAAGGTCAATATTCCTACTGCAATTCCTCTTCTGTATGAGCTGGATGAAGATTTCAAGCCCATCAAGCCCCGGGGCGAGTATCTGGATCCTGAGGCTGCTGCTGCTGGTGCTGCTGCAGTTGCTGCTCAGGGCCAGAAGTAATAATTATGCTAAGCATCTATCTCTAATTTTAGATAGATATGTGTAGACATATTTCATATTTATAGACAAATATCATAATATAGTGAGGGCCTGGCCACTGTGGCCAGGCCCTCACTATACTTATCTCTTATCTATAGAAGATTCGGTTTATGCCAGGTCAGGTCCTTCTGTTTGTGCCGACTCCTGATTATTCTGCTCATTTATTGCTGACTTCCTGATCCTTTTCAAGTTGAGGTTGCTTTGTCGGGTCAAAACCAGAGACCATATAAATCAGCATCCTGGCCACGGAAACAGCATGGTCCCCAAAACGCTCGTAATAACGGCCCAGGAGGACCAGATCAATAATCTGTTGACGGCTTCCTTCCCAGGAGTCAGACGTGGCAATATCAAAAGTCTGCTTGTGAAGATTATCAAGGACATCATCATTGACAATAATTTTTTCTGCCAGCTCTGTGTCCCTGGTATTAAGAATGGAAGTCAGCTCAGCAGAGACAGTGGCATCAAATTCCTGCATTTTTTCGAAAATTTCCCGAGTCTGGTCAATAATGGCGCTGTTAGGATAGGCTCGACGGGTAGTTTCAGCAATATGCCGGGCCAGGTCTCCCATCCGTTCAAAAGTAGAAGCCAGGCGAATAGTAGCAACAACAACCCGTAAATCAGTAGCTACGGGACTTTGTTGAGCCAGTAGTTTTACGCAATGTTCCAAGATGCTGTTTTCCAGCTTATCCAGCTGGTCATCACCATCGATGACTTCTTGAGCCGCATCAATGTCGGTATTGAGGAGGGCCTGTCCGGCCTTAACGATCGCCAGATGAACCCCGTTGCTCATGCGATCCAGGTTATCAGCGACCATTTTGAGTTCCTGAGTAAAAATAACTCTCATATATATGTCCTTCGTTCATGGCCATGTCAAACTGTTGCTGTTTGATACCGCTTGTTCCAGTCTGGTACTTTCTATTCTAAGCCATCCTCCTCATTGCTGGCCTCTGCTTGTGTCACAATGGGAGTATGCAGTTCGATGGGGTAGCACTAGCTGTGCTGGCAATCATAGTAGTCATGGCTGTAATAGCTCTTGGCGCGATTATTGTCGGTTTGTTCCGGCTGATTTCGCCCTTGTTTGAATCGTCCAAAAAATCCCGTCAGACGGCTGCTGATGAGGTAGAAAACTGGTTTTTTCGTCTGCGGTATGCTTTCAGACACAAGAAGGGCCGGACGGGTCACCGGGCCTGGGATGAGGACAAAGACGAAGATGATGACGACGAAGATGATAATGACAATGAGGACAGGGATGATGAAGATCTGGATTCGTCTTCCATTCGTATTCTGAGCACTATTAATTCCGCCACAATTGTGGTAGACAAGGAAGATGAAATTGTTCGAGCCAGCCCCGCAGTCTACGAGCTGGGCTTAGCCAGTAACGATTCGATCAGCAATCAGCAGGTTCTGGATGCCGTCCACCGGTCGCGAATCAGCGGAGAAAAAGAAAGCTTTGATCTGGTAACCATGACTCCATCGAATATGGCAGTTTCAGAGGCAGTCTCCGGTCAAGGTGCGCCTGGTCACGATGATTCTGACAGTGTATCCAGCCAGCAAAATGATGAAGATCGGGAGATGCAGCTGGTTTCCCGCCGCAATTGGCTGACTATAACAGTTAGAGCAATCAGTGACAGCCTAGTCCTGGTACTCGTCCAAGATAACAGTGAACAGAGGCGTTTTGCCCAGCTGAGGGATGACTTTGTGACCAATATTTCTCGCCAGCTCCTGATTCCTACTCAAGCTTTGTCTCAGCTTGGTCATGACCTGGAAGAAAGTCTGAAGGCAGGGAATGTGACCCGGCAGACCCTGCTTTCAGATTCGCAGACAGTTGCTTTGGAAACCCGTCATTTGAATCATCTGGTGGCAGATTTGATCCTGTTGATGAAGGCTCAGCAAACCATCAAGCCTTCCGAGCGTAATCGTCTGCGGGTTATGGATTTGGTAAGGAATGTGGGTGCGGCTTGTAAGAACCTGGCTCAGAATCGCAATATCAAAGTGCTGATTCAGGGGGATGAATCCCTGGAAATCAACGCTGACCGAGATCAGGTGGAGGCGGCCATTACCAAGCTGGTGGAGAATGCTATCCTTTATTCACCCCTCAATTCTACTGTTGTCCTCTCGGCAAGCAGGGCTAAAAACAAGGATTTGGCCCTGATCCGTGTGATAGATCACGGGAAGGGCATCAGCCGGGAAGATCAAAAAAGAATTTTTGAACGTTTTTACCGGGGCTCTAATCAGGCTGAGGAAACGTCAGATGGAGTTGGTCTTGGCCTGGCCATTGCCAAACATGTAGCTTTAACACATCATGGTTCCATAGGGGTATGGAGCATGCCTGGGCAGGGGAGTACCTTCAGCTTTTATCTTCCTCTGGCGACGGCATAGGAGTAAAAAGAAAGTGAGAATAAAACCTGCATGAGTCTGCAAATTATTCTTTTGAGTCCCCTAGCTCTGAGGTTAGTCCCTAACTCTGGGGTCAGTCCCTAACTCTGAGGGAAGAGAGCCAACAGACGGTAGTCCTTTCTGTGCAGGTATTCCCAAATAAGTAGGAGGATTCCAATAAGAACTCCGCACAGGCAGACAAAGAGGGCTTTGTGAACATGAAAACCTAGAATTAGCAGGGCCAAGCAGACAATGGCAGCCAGACTCCACAGAATGGTACCCAGACCGAAAATAAGGCGCAGGTCCACCTGAACTGCATGGGGAGCTGGTTTCCTTACTTCGGGATCATAAATAGGGGCTATCTTCACGCTTTTATTGTATCTACCCAGTCGTATATGCTATAGGTTCGGTTATTGCTTGACTCGACCCGGTTATTGGCCAGGCGAATGCTATGATGTGACATACTGGGGATCAACAAACGAAGTGAGGTGACATGTATCGTATCTGGCCTGTTCACCGCAATTATGCCTGGGGGTCGGATTCCCGTCTACAATCGCTCTTTCGCTTGACTGATGACGGTCCTTTGGCTGAGCTTTGGTTCAGCGGTCACCCTCAGTCTCCCTCTCTTTTAGATGTGGACGGGGATGAAATTGATCTGGCAACAGCAATTAAGCGGGCTCCTGCCTTCATGGCAGGTCAGTCGGTTATTGACCGCTGGGGAGCTACCCTGCCTTTTCTCTTCAAAATTATTTGTGCTGACCGCCCCTTGTCTCTGCAGGTCCACCCCAGAGCGGATAAGGCGAGTAAGGGCTTTGCAGAAGAGGAAGCCCGGAGGATTGATATTCATGATCCTGTCAGATCTTTCAAAGACCCTGTGGCCAAACACGAAATGGTGGTAGCCCTGGAACCTTTCAGCGCTTCTGTTGGTTTTCTGCCGATTCGTCGGCAGATTGAAGCCTTGCAGTATATTGATCACCCCTTGGCAGACTCCATGGTGACCATTCTTTCCCAGGCGACAGGCCCTGCAGCCGCTTTTGATAAAACAGGCAGGGAAGGGGCTATTTTCCAGGCTTTTTCCAGGGCTGTGACTTCTGAGACCGACGGAGGAGAGGTAACAGCCCTGGCCGCTGCCTGCCAGAGGGCTGCTAAAGCTGACGGTTGCCCCAGTCAGATTGCGCTGGCTCTGAATCATGCCCGTATCGCTGCCGAAGCTTTCCCCTCTGACCCCAGTATTTTCTGTATTGCTATGATGAACCCTGTGGAGCTTGACCAGGGAGAATCTGTTTTTATTCCTGCAGGGACTGTTCATACTTACTTGAAGGGGACAGGAGCTGAAATCATGACGAACTCCGATAATGTCCTCAGGGCTGGAATGACCATTAAGCACAGGGATATTCCCCATCTGCTGGAAAATCTTTCCTGCTCGCCGGCTCCTCCCATTGATCCTTCATCTGGCTTACTTAAGCTTGTCTTTCAGGCAGATGTAGTTACCTATAAACCGCCTCTGGAAGAGTTCATGCTGGCTTATGGTCATGTGGACCCTAAATCCGGAGCGACGAAAGGCTGGTGGACGGTCAGCGACAGATTGAGGAGAACACAGGCAAAATTCTCCCAGGCTGTTGGCCCTCAGCATATGCTTGCTTCCCGGCCTGGCCCCCGCATCATTGTCTGTCTTGATGGAGTAATTCGTTGCAGGAGCAACAGCCAGATTATGGATTTGAGCAGTGGCCAAGCTGCCTATATTCCTGCCAGCGAGCCTTCGGTGTCTGTCAGTGGAGCAATAGAGGAACCTGGCTCCTATATATTGGCGTCTACCGCCTTATAAAAGGCGATGGGGAACTTTTCTCAAGGTCGTTCTTACAGCTTATATCTCCACAAAAAATACAAATTCGCCTACTCTTGCTAAGCTGATACCTGTATCCCATGTGTAAGGAGTCTTTGTTTATGCCCTCTGGAGTACACGTACCAGCTGCGTCTGTACGCGTCAAGCGCAGGCGGAGCCATCAAACAGGCAAGCATGTTCCTCAGCAGCCGGAGATTACTCAGCTGTTGAAGAAGGAGCTTAATCAGGCTCCTCTTACCCGCAAGGCCTTGCGTCTGAGGGCTCAGAAAGCCCAGCGCAAGTCTCAGATGATGATGGTTGGCGCTGCTACTCTTCTGGTCGGCACCGTTGGAACTATCTATGCTTCAGCTGCAGGCAGGGCAACGGGTGGGGACTCCATCGATAACCCTTCTCAGGTTCTTGAAGCTTCGGCGGATGCTACTGGTCTGGTCAGTCGCGGTAAGTCACGAACATGGAATTCCAAAGAGGAATCATCGACTAGCCAGAGCCTGAGCTCCAGCTGGGGGCTGGAAACCAATTCAACCAATGTAGATACCTCTAATCTGAGCAAAGACAGCCAGAAAATGAAGGTGGCGTCTACGGAGGCAGCCACTCCCTTAACTGATGCCCAGAAGGCCGGTATTGCTTCTCATTCTGCTAATTCCCTGTCTACCTATACCACCGATACCCCTTACCGCTACGCCCTTCCTTATGCCTCTACCATTAGTGTCAGCCACGCTACCGGCGATAAGGGCAATAATTACTCTTTCTCTCAGTGCACCTGGTGGGCCTATGTGCGGCGTCACCAGTTGGGCCTGCCTGTAGGATCCAACTTTGGCAATGGTGCTCAGTGGGCAGATTCGGCCAGGGCTCTGGGTTATTCCGTCAGCAATACTCCTCAGGTAGGTGACGTCATGGTCTTCGCCCGCGGTCAGGAGGGGGCCAGTTCAGTATATGGACATGTGGCCATTGTTGAATCGGTGAATGCTGACGGCTCAGTCACTGTTTCTGAGTGTGGGGCAGCTTTGCGCGGAATTATCGCTTCTCGCACTATCTCCAACGCCTCCAGCTTCCAGTACATTCATAGCTGATCTATTTATCGTAGCTGATTTATTTTTTGTGTTTTCTTTTCTTCCTGGGACACACCCTGTGTGAGCATGACTTTATGCGTTAAAAAGAGTAAAATTGAATTTATCATATAAATTTGCTCCAAAGGAGGAATCATGGCAAAGTATGACAAGGCCATTCTGGTGGGCGTTGATGGATCAGACGCCAGCTACAAGGCTGTCTGGTGGGCGGCCAATTATGCACATCATGCCGGATTGACCCTGCACATTGTGTGTGCATACTCTCTGCCTAGTTATGCTGCTGTTTCTTTTGATGTTACTTATACATCGATGGGCGATGACAAGGCTGCTCATAACGATGCTCAGACCATTCTGGCCAAAGCAAAAGCTATTGCCGATGAGCAGGGGGTGCAGGCAACAACCCTGATTGTGACGGGAGACACAGCCAGTGTTTTCATCGAATTGTCGCATAATTATAACTTAATTGTTATAGGGAACAGGGGTAAGGGAGGTTTGGCAGAGCGCATGCTGGGCACAACCAGTTCCAGCCTTCCTGCTGCTGCATACTGTCCTGTGGTCGTCATTCCTTACACCGATGACAGCGGCAAAATTATGCATCTGAATAACACAATTAAACGAGTCGTTGTGGGGGCGGATGAATCCAAGTGGGGGATTAAGGCGCTTGATACTGCGGCTGAGTTTGCTAACCAATGGGGGGCAACCCTCACGGTTCTGTCAGCCGTCCCTGATTTGAGCAGTATCAGTCCAGCCGGGGTCAACTCCATAGATGAAGAGGAACAGAACACGGTCATGGAGTCTTATCTTGATGATCTAAAAGTGCGAATGCGACCCCTGCATCAGAAGTATCCGGATTTGGATATTAAAGAATCGGTTGTGGAAGGATCGGCTATTGAAGCTTTGACTCAGGCCAGCATGACTAATGATGTGGTGGTTGTCGGGTCCAGGGGGCGGGGCGGTTTTACCGGCCTTATCTTTGGGTCAGTCAGTCAGGGCCTGATACAGCATGCTGTTGGCCCTGTTTATGTGGTTCCCCGCAAGTATGTAGAGGCTGCTGAGTCTGAGCTCGATACTATTCCCCGTTCTGCAGCTGATGTACCGACTGTTCCTCTGGAGAACGTCAAAGGCGTTCAGGAAGTCCTGGTGCCTCAGGCAGATGATGATGTGGCCATGAACATTGCTGTTACCATAGATCCTCAGAGTTCTGACAACAAGGAGTCTCATAAGGACAAGGAGTCATAGGCAGCAGACAGGAGTAGGAAAGCCGTTCGCCTGGACAAGCCCCGGTTTACAGACTTTTTCCCCTGCCAGAGACGTCCCGGATACCTTGATGACTCAGCACCTTAGGTGCCTGGGACGTCTCAGATGTCAAAGATGTGGGTTGATAGACAGCTCCCTGCCTATTAGCCCAGTACAAGTAAGTCTCCCGGTTTTCAAACCCAACCGGGAGACTTACGATTTAGATCTTGTGATTGTTTAGATCTTATGGTTGTGATATTTAGCGGTTTTTAATGACGAATATTGATATCCATCCGAACTGGAGTGGCCTCAACCAAGGTATGCTTGACTGTGCAACTTTTATCTATATGGCGCTTAATCCGCTCTTCCAGCTTGGCTGCATCATCATCTGACAGCTTGGCATCGGTGGCATCCACCACGAGATTCTCAGAGAAGCTCACATACTTGTCGCCATCGGAATCGTAGGTTCCATCAACAACAATGCGGGCTCCCTTCCCCTGGCCCAAGGCAGATTCAACAGCGAACTGACTGGACAGACCTGCGCAGGCAGCCAGAGCGATTTTCAGCAAATCGCCGGGAGAAAAAACATCATCCCCATGTCCAAAAACGACCTCTGCCTTATCGTCCTTGTGGCCGACCCAGGTGCCGTCCTCTTTACGCTCAACCCATAAACGTGCCATAATTCCTCATTTCTGTTGTTTTCGAGCCGTAAGGCTGTATCCAGATTATCGTATATGCGATATATGTGAGCGTTCTTTGAACACTCCTTATGAATAGATGAACAGAGAAAGGGACAAAATATGCCCGTCGACCCCTCCTCATCACGGTAAGCATAATATGCATCTTTTTATACATATTTTTATACACGTTTATACAGCTTCTTATACAGGCTTGGCGTTTTCTATTCGAGAAGCAGCTGGGAGAGACTTTCTGCCTATCTGTCTGCCTATCAGTGAACAGATAGCAAGGTGTCCGTCGATGTTAATGCTTTTTCTACAATTAATCTTTATGGCACTTACACAGCAGCAGCTCGAAGACATTCGTATCCGCATTCCGCAGAAGAAAGATAACGGAATCCCCACTCCTTACGAGGATTTAGTCCGTCTCATTCTAGAAACCGGAAGTCTGAAATCAGACCGAACGGGGACCGGCACCATCTCTCTATTCGGCAGGCAGATGCGTTTTAATCTGGAAGATTCTTTCCCCCTGCTGACCACCAAAACTGTTTTCTTTCGGGGAATAGCATACGAACTTCTGTGGTTCCTCAAGGGATCCAGCAATGTTCGCTGGCTGCAAGAGAATCGGGTTCATATCTGGGATGAGTGGGCTGATGCTGATGGGAATCTGGGGCCAGTCTATGGGGTTCAGTGGCGCAGCTGGCCTGCTCCCACGGCGGACAATCCCAACCGGACCATTGACCAGATCTCCACTGTTCTCAATTTGATCAAGAATCAGCCAGATTCTCGCAGGATGATTGTTTCTGCCTGGAACCCGGCCGAGGTGGAAAATATGGCTTTGCCTCCCTGCCACACCCTCTTTCAGTTCTACGTGGCTGATGGAAAACTCAGCTGCCAGCTCTACCAGCGGTCTGCTGACATGTTCCTGGGTGTGCCTTTCAATATTGCTTCCTATTCTCTTCTGACTGCCATGATGGCTCAACAGGCTGATCTTAAGCCTGGAGAATTTGTTTGGACCGGGGGAGACTGCCATATTTATGATAATCATGTCGACCAGGTTTTGGAACAGCTCTCCCGGCAGCCTTATCCCTATCCTCAGCTGAAAATTGACAAGGCTGACACCATTTTTGATTATAAATATGAGGATTTTCATATTCTGAACTACCAACATCATCCTAAAATTACCGCCCCGGTAGCGGTGTAAAATCGCTGGCCTTAGTGTATGATGATGAAGAAATCATCAATAAAGGAGTATTGTCAGATATGGAGCATGACAGTAGCCGCACCGGTTACCACCAACCCCGGCCCAAGCCAGAAGGGCTAGAATTTTCTGGTGCTGCTTGGGATGAAGATCTCGAGGAAGATAAAAATTATTTTGAAGAGCCTCAGATAAATTTGATCTGGGCTCAGGGATATACCCCCGACGGACGGCAGGGTGCGATTGGTTTTCATGGTTCTATGCCCTGGCACTTGAAAGAGGATTTGCAGCATTTCCAGGAGCTGACGATTTCTCACCCGGTAGTAATGGGCAGGAAGACCTGGGAATCTCTGAATCCACGATTCCGGCCCCTGTCTCAAAGAGACAATATTGTGGTTTCCCACGATCCTGCTTACCGTGCTCCTGGTGCTTCTGTTGCTGAGAATCTGGAAGAAGCCCTCCACATGGCTTCTCAGCCTTCTATCCCCGATGATGGGATTCGCCGGGGGGAAATCTGGATTATTGGTGGCTCGCAGCTGTACAGCCAGCTGATTGACCGGGCAGATCACATTTATGTGACTGATATTGATCTTGCCGTGGAGGCAGATTCCTTTGCCCCCAATGTTGATGATCTGGTAAAAGCTGGTACTTTTGAGGTAAGTGCCGACAGCGGTTGGTTAGTGCCAGCAGGGACTGTTGCTTCTTTGCAAACTGGATCTGACTCTCCAGCGGGCACAGTCTCCCGTTATCGTTTCAGAACCCTGACCCGGGCAGAGGAGGGGAGTCCCTCCGCTGAGGAAGAACTATGACTACTGAAGGAAAATATACAATTTCAACAGTCTGCACAGGAAATATTTGCCGCTCACCCATGGCCCAGATTGTCCTGCAGAAATATGTTGATGATGCCGGTTTGTCAGACCGGGTCCAGGTTCAATCCAGCGGAGTCAGCTCTGAGGAGCACGGACATCCCATTGATCCCCGGGCTCAGAGGGTTCTTAGGCAGAGAGGCTACCAGCTGCCCCGCAATCATTTTGCCCACCGAATTACCCAGGAAGAGATTAAAAACACTGATCTTTTCCTGCCCATGACCGCCTCTCATATGCGTTCTCTTTTACGGCAGATTCCTGCATCAGATGATTCCAAGGTTCATATGTACCGGTCCTTTGATCCCAATCTTCCGGTTCCCAAAGCCGGCCGGGAGGACCAGATTGATCTGGTGGATCCCTGGTATGGAGGTCCTGAGGATTTTGAGGTTGCAATGGACCAGATTGAAGAGGTTGCACCTTTTATTGTGGATTGGGTCAAACAGGCTCTTAGAGCCTAACTCTCCTACACCCTCCTTATTGGAGACGGCACAAGGGTGATTGGAAACGGCAGGGGGTGAAGGGAAGTTTCAAGTAGTACTCTGCGGTTTGTGATTTGTGTACACCGGGTTTTTGTTGTGGGGTGGGAGAGCCGATATTTGTGGAGGTGATCGTTGATGATCGGTTTTTTTAATGAGCATAATTTATATGTCATTGCAACAGTTATTCAATGGGTGATTGTATTTTTAATTTTTCTCTTTGGCCTTGTAACCTCTTACCGGGGGTATCTCCAATTGCAGCACCCAATCCCAGTCACAAGTGCTCCACCAGAAGTAGCTTATTTTGAGATGATCGGGATAACAATTCTAGCCGTGCTCGTTGCGCTGGCTCTTCAATATATCAAGAAAGGTTCACTGTAAAAAATACCATACAACGATCAGTGAAAGAAAATAATTAATACAGAGGAGAAGTATAAAAATAAACTATAAAAATTCACCATGGGGGAGATGGTTAAAAAGTTATCCCCAGGTGGAAAGAGGGGGATAAGTGCAGTGGTGGCTCCGAGCGGTATCGATCCGCTGACCTCACGATTTTCAGTCGTACGCTCTACCAACTGAGCTACAGAGCCATGGAGTGTTAAAAAAACCCGGCTATACCGGGTTTTACTCCAAGCGACTCCGGCCGGACTTGAACCGGTGACCTCCGCCGTGACAGGGCGGCGCTCTAACCAACTGAGCTACGGAGCCACAGCTGCATTTCGCAACCGAGTAGAAATACTACAGGATAGGTTGGTCATCTGCAAGCTTCGGCATGTTGCACTATAACAAGCCGATTTCAGCCAATCTGCTTCCAGGAATCCAGATCAATATGATGATTCGGATTGGCCTGCCAGGCCTTCCAAGCAGATTCTACAATGTCGTGAACATCGTATTGGGCGTGCCAGCCCATTTCGGTGTTAATGCGTTCAGGAGATCCAATCAGGTGAGGAGGATCCCCTGCCCGGCGGGCCTTAACGGTTTCGGTGAACGGCAGGCCAGTTACTTTTTTAATCTCGTCAACGATTTCCCTCACGGAGGTGCCTTTGCCGGTTCCTACGTTGAAAGCATCATATTTACGCTCATCCCGGTTCAAGTAGTGCATGGCTGCCAGGTGGGCATCAGCCAGATCGGAAACATGGATATAGTCACGCACACAGGTTCCATCCGGGGTGGGGTAGTCGTCACCGAAAATTGCCGGGGCAAGACCGTGCTGGAGCCGGTCCAGGACCATGGGAACCAGATTAAGAATTGCCGGATCTTCCAGCTCAACCGGACCGCAGCCAGCAACATTGAAATAGCGCAGGGCGCAGAAGCGGATGCCAAAAGCCTTCTCACAGGCCCGGCCCATCCATTCGCCAAAAAGTTTAGTCTGGCCGTAGGGGTTGATGGGAACCATGGGAACAACATCTTCAGGAACCACATCCACGGGAGGAACTCCGTAGGTAGCTGCTGAGCTGGAGAAGACCAGCTTTTTAGCGCCGGATTCCTTCATGGCGGTCAGCACATTCAGCATGCCGTTAAGATTCTGCCGATAATACCAGAGCGGTTTTTCTACAGATTCACTCACTTGCTTGCGGGCAGCAAAGTGAATGACTGAATCCACCTTGTTCTCTATCATAATTTCGGCCATGCGGGCATCTGAGCCGGGGGCGGAAATATCCATGCCGTAAAGGCGGGAGCCTTCAATGCGGCTGGGTTTGCCATAGCTGAGATCATCAACAACTACAACCTCTTCACCCGTCTGGTGAAGAGCGTGAACCACATGAGCACCAATATATCCGCAGCCGCCGGTGACAAGAACTGTCATATTTCTTCCAATCGTTGTATTTTTGATGGACGTCTTCATTATAGCTCAGGCATGAGAGAAAATGTTCGTTTATGTTTATTTATGTTCATAAATGTGAAAAGCTCCTATCACATTCGCCCTCACCTTTACAATGTTTTCTATGACGAATAACGACACGTCCTCTGACTCCGGCTGTACCGGTTCAGAGTCGTCTTCTAACCGGAATAAGCACCAGTTGGCTGTTCGCACAAACTTTTCGCGCTCGCGGGGAATTGTCTCCTTCGTTCGTCGCTCATCCCGGCTTGATAAGCGCCTCCAGCATGCCTGGGACGAATTTGCGGACACTTTCCTTCTGGATTTTGGGCAGGCAGATCATGAATTGGGAGTACCGAACGATTTGACTTTTGATCAGAACTTTGTTCAGTCTGTTTGGGGCAATGCCAACCCTCTCATCATAGAAATAGGTTCCGGCCAGGGGGAAAACATTACTGCCGCGGCCCTGTCTCACCCAGACAATAATTATCTGGCTCTGGAGGTTTACACTCCAGGAGTAGCCCATACCATGCTTCTGGGAGGGCACAACGGTCTGACTAATTTGAAAATTGCCCAGGTCAATGCCCCTGAGCTTTTTGCCATTTGCAGCCGATCAGTGGCTCAGGAGGTCTGGACCTTCTTCCCTGACCCCTGGCCTAAAACCAAGCATCACAAGCGGAGGATAATTCAGGATCCTTTGGCCGCCGATGTGAGCAATGCCTTGGTAGATCAGGGTCTGTGGCGGATAGCCACAGACATCGATGATTATGCTCTCCATGTGCATGAAATCATGGATAACCGGGATGATTTTGACAACAGAGGAACGCTGATGGTCAGCCTGCCCACTGAGCATGTAAGCAAGGGGACAGCTCAGATGGCTTACCAGCTGCCGCATGCCATGTTCCGCGAATCTCATAGGTTTGAGGGCAGAATCCTGACCAATTTTGAGAAGAAGGGGCTCAAAGCCGGACGGACTATTCACGATTTCACTTTTTACGCTCGTCATGCAGATGACGCGCCGACCAGCCATAAATCCATGGAGTAATATATTGTATATGACGTGCGCCACGCGCATGCCCCCGTCGTCTAACGGTTAGGACACCAGACTTTCAATCTGACAACAAGAGTTCGACTCTCTTCGGGGGTACTTCTTTTCTTTTCTCTTTATTTTTCTTCTACTCTTTTCTTTCTGTTGAGTTAGCTGTTTCCTCTTCTTAGCGTGTATGTGCAGATTCCGCTTTGGCTGAGCCGGTCCGAGAAGATTCAGTCTGTGCTGGGTTTGCCTGAGCAAATCCGGCCTCTGCCAGATGGTCAGGCAACTCCATTTTATCTCGCTCAGCGAGGCTTATCCATTCATTGATCCACATTTCCTCGGCTGGATCAATGTCGTGTTTCTCCAGGTGCTTCTGATAGGTGGGGTAGAAGGCGTGGATCATGGGGTAGAGGGCGGTTAGGGTATATTCCGGTTTTTTATCCCGCCAGTGTTGTGGATGGGCATCGAAAGTGTTCTTGAACCGGCGCATATAAGAGCGGAAAGACGATAGGGAGGTGTCCATCCGGCGGGCACTGACAGCAGTGATCATGTCAGGACTGTAAACAGTCTCGAAATCATGATCAAACAGATGGAGGGAAAGATCAATATCTTCATGCATGATGTCTTCCTTGTCACGGCAGACCTCATTCTTAATGACTTCCCAGGCAGACCGACGGACAGCCATATTAGAACCGTATAAGAGCTGGCGTTTGCCGTCAGCAATATAAATTCGCTTACGGATAGAATTATCTCCAGCCAGACTGATGACCTTTCCGGGCATGTCGTAGTAAGTGCAGGGGCCGGTTGCCCCCATGGCGTTGGGATTCTCCTCAAAAATTTCGGAAACGACTTCAACCCAGTCGGGCTTGATCATGCAGTCAGCATCGAAGCGGCCCAAGATATCTCCGGTGGCATGGTTGAATCCATAGTTACGGCTGGGGATAAGGCCCTGTTCAGCATTTTGATGCAGAAGAATCACCTTGCTCTGTGGATTGTTGGCAATAAAGTCTTCCACAATCTGGCTGGTATTATCCGTCGAGAGATTATCCACAACAATAACCTCATGCGCAGGAACTGTCTGGGTCGTAGCATTGAGTAAACACTGCGCAATGCGCTCAGACTCGTTCCATGCTGGAATAATCATCGAAACCGAAACCATGCGTTCCATTATAGGCAGGGGCTTGCCAAGTTGGGGAGAAATTTCACAGAACCACGTTCCCTTCAAGCCTTTCCCATCTCCTCTTTTCATCCTCCTGTTTCACCTTTTATGGCTTTTTACGGCTCTGAGTTCTATGGCTATGAGATAATAGGAAAAGGGCAGAACAGACCGCCTGGATCAGGAAGGATAGTGCGGCAGATGAGCGATGGCAGCAAAGATCAGCGCAGCGGCGATCGTCATAATACCTATAGGAGCAATCACTATAGGAGCGATCAGGACAGCAGCGATGAGAAGAGCGATGATCGCATCAATATCTCTGACACCAGCGCTATCCGGCGTTTTGATTTGGCTGCGATTTTTCCCTCCAAGGGGGATTCGCGTCGTCCCCCTGAATGGTTAGGCAGGGGTCTGCTCTATGCGGTTATAGCTGTTTTTCTGGCTATTTTTGTCTGGAATTCCTGGTCCAAAATATCTAGTGTTGTTTTCTACATTATTGTTTCCCTCTTCATAGCTTTGGCCTTGGAACCATTGATTCTCCGTCTAATCAGACATGGATGGAAAAGGTCCGCTGCTTCATTGGTGGTTCTGGCTAGCTTTGTGATTCTTGTGGTGGTTTTCCTTTCCATGTTTGGTCTCCTGCTGGTGCAGCAACTGACCAAGATGATTGAGAATTTGCCCAATACCTATTCAGATATTCGCCGAAATATTATCTCCTGGACGGGTTATCATCTACCCAAGAAGCTTGACTTTGGGACTAATTTGTTGTCTTTTCTCAATAAAATCAACAAGAATGGAGCTCAAGGCTATATCAGTCAAGCTTATTCCACAGTTTCCTCTTTTCTGTCGGGCCTTCTGGCCATTTTGACCATTCTCCTGGTAACTTATTACATATGTGCTGCCGGCCCTAGGATGAGGCGGAGCCTGTGCAAATGGCTGCCCCGCAAGTCGCAGAGAAAGTTTATTGTGGTCTGGACCACGGTTCAGACTCAGATTTCCAACTATCTGTACAGCCGATTCCTTTTGTCGATTATCTCCGCAATCTGTATGTCTATTTTCATGATCGTCATGAAAATCCCCTACTGGCTGCCCTTGTCTATCTTCTGCGGCCTGGTGTCACAGTTCATCCCCACGATCGGTACGTACCTGGGCGGCCTGGTTCCCATCGTTTCGGCTTGGGGAACCAACGGCTGGCAATATGCGGTTTACCTGCTTATTTACATTGTGGTCTACCAGCAGATTGAGAACCTGATCCTCTCTCCTCGTATCTCCAAAGATACTATGGACTTGAATCCCGCCATTGCCCTCTTGTCTGTTTTCTTTTTTGGTGATCTTTTTGGTGCTTTGGGAGCCTTCCTCGCCCTGCCTATTACAGCCAGTCTTCAGGCCCTTTTGTCGGCTTACATGCGTAGTTACGATCTCATTGATTCCGACCTGCTTGACGATCCAAAACCCAAACGGAAATCCGGCCTGGTGACAGGGGCCGAGCTGCTGGAGAAGAATGTTCTCCAGCCCTTGTCAGAGCATATACCTCGAACTTCCAGGGGATCTTCGGCCAACGTTATGGTGGATAAGGTGACTAAACTGCGAATGCGGGCAGGTGAGCTGGCAGAAGAAGAATTCGAAGAAAATCAATCTTCAGCCTACAAAACGTCCCAAGAGGAGGATGAGTCTGCAACCGTGGCCATTCCCCAGGCTCAGCTGGCAGCTGACCCAGAAAGAAAAACACAGAAAACACAGGGCAAAGAGGGCGGCCGCGGTGCCAGGGGACAGTGGGAGTCATGATTCTGCTGCAATTTCTTGACCTTATTATTTTCCTTCTGGGAGCAGGAGGAATGATCTACCAGGTCCTTTATTTTTTGGTGGGCTTTATCAGCAAGCCTCAAACCTTCCCCGATGCTCCTGAGGACAAGCATTATGCAGTTTTGATTTCAGCCCGGGACGAGGCTCAGGTTATTGGGAATCTGATCGGATCCTTAAAAAAACAAACCTACCCTATGGATCTAGTAGATATTTGGGTGGTGGCTGACAATTGTACTGATGATACGGCTGACGTCTGTCGATCTTTGAGCTGCCATGTGCTGGAACGCTTTAATAAGCAGGAAGTTGGGAAAGGGTATGCTCTGAAGTTCCTGCTCAACCACATAAGGGATAATGGTTTCAGCGATATATATGATGCATATTTTATTTTTGATGCCGATAATCTGCTGGATCCTCACTATATTGAGGAGATGAACAAGGCTTTCCAGCAAGGGAATGATGCCGTCACCAGTTACAGGAATTCAACAAACTTGTCGGAAAACTGGGTATCGGCAGGATCAGCCCTCTGGTTTATTTTTCAGTCTCGCCTGCTGAATTCAGGCCGTTCTATTTTAGGTAATAATGGCTGGATTGGCGGCACAGGATTCATGTTTTCCAAGAAAATAATGGAGCGCAATGCCGGCTGGAAGTTCCACTTGCTGACAGAAGATGTTGAATTTACTATGGATTGCATTTTAAGCGGTGATCATATTGGTTACTGTTCTACAGCAGTTTTCTATGATGAGCAGCCAGTGTCTTTCAAACAGTCCTGGCAGCAGAGGGTCAGGTGGAGCAAAGGCTTTCTGCAGGTTTTTCGGTATTATGGGCTCAGCATGATCCGTTGGGCAATCCGCGAGAGGGATCTGTCTGCTATGGATATGACCCTTACCATTTGCCCCTTCATGGTCCTGTCTGTTATCCGTTTTGGCCTGGGAGCTATCTACGCAGCTTTGGGATATGTTTCCTGGCACAGTCAGTTGGCAAATTTTTCTACGTACTGGGTAAGTTTGGTGGGAGCCATTGTGGGCTTCATCCTTTTGGCTGCCTTTATCTGCATTCTGGAACGTAAGAAGATCAATGCCACTAACAAGGAGCTGGTAGCCTACTGCCTCAGTTTCCCTTGGTTTATGCTCAGCTATGTTCCTATCTCTTTTGTTGCCATGTTCTCTAAGTCTCGCTGGCAGCCCATAGCCCATACAGGGGTAGCCTCCCTGCCGCCCTCGCCCTCCTTGGACCAGACCTCGGCGGATTCTGGGAAGAGTCCCCACGGTGCTGGACATACCATGAAAAAGAAGTAAGGATCGGTGCGCATATGCCGTATTCTCCCGAGATGAAAAAGGCCATAGGGCTGGTAAAAAAAACTTTAGCCGGCTGCGGAATCGTCCGGCAGGGCCGCAGGTTTAAAGAGCATGGAATTCACCAGCCCGATCCATCTGCCCCCCTAGTCTTAGTGGCGTGTTCCGGAGGTCGTGATTCTTTGGCATTGGCATACACGGCTAAAATTGTCTGTGCCAGTTTGGGGGTCCGCTGCGGGGCGGTGATTGTGGACCACCATCTGCAGACAGGGTCCGGCCTTGTTGCTCAAAAGGCGGCTGAGCAGTGCACGGCTTATGGCCTGGCCCCGGTTCTTATTCGCCGAGCTCAGGTGCACAGAACCCGGGCCGGGCTGGAATCTGATGCCCGAGATGCCCGTTTTCTTCAGCTGATTTCAGCTGCGCATGACGAGGCTGCTTCGGTAACCCTGCTTGCCCATACCATGTCTGATCAGGCAGAGACCATTCTTTTTCGATTTCTGAGGAACCCTTCCATTACAGCTCTAGCAGGTATGCAAACCTTCATCCGTCGGGAAGGGGTTCTTTTTGCCCGACCTTTTCTGCAGGGGCTAACCCGGCAGGAAACTACTGATCTGTGCCTGCAAGCCGGGATTCAGTGGTGGGATGATCCTACGAATGCTGACAATCTGGATTCTTCAGAAATTCGCGGGGGAGGCTGTCAGCAGGTAACAGCTGGTCTGCCTCAGCGCAGTCGGATCCGGCAAATCCTCATCCCCTATATGACTGATTTTACCGGCTCCGACCTGGTTTCCCTCTGGTCATCTTCCGCTCCTGTCAATCAGGACGATGCAGATTTTTTGGATTCTCAGGCAGATGAAGCTTATAGGAAACATGTCAGTCACCAGACATACCAGATGGCTTCAGTTCAGGAGTCAATTTCCTCTTCACCTTCGTCCTTCCCAGTTCTCAAGGAAGACCAGCCGGATTTATATCGACTCCTTGCTCAGCCGCAGAATCAGAATAGATTCATGGGGGGCAACTTCTTATCTGTCTATCAGCTGGAGAATTTTCCTGTCCTCCATCCAGCTCTCCGCCGCCGGGTCCTGGCTTCCATCATGGGAAAAGAAAAAATCCAGCCATCAGCCACGTCTATTCTTCGTCTCGATGATTTTTTGACAGGCAGCAAATCCGCAAAAATCAGCGGGAATCAAGCTTTTTTTGCTGTGACCTTGCCGCAGAACCAATTGTTGAAAGATCAGCCGGCAGCAAATCAGCCGGCAGAGGACTTGCTGCCAGCAAACCGACTACCTGTCAGCCGGAGACAAGCTGCTCAAAAACAGGAAGAACAAAGAAAACAAAGAGGAAAGAGGAAGCAAGAACAAGCAGACATCTGCTGCTGGATTTGTCATCAGATTGCAGGTGATCCATCTATGCAGGAATCTCTCAGCGAAAGAGAGGCTTAACGTCAGTCAGTCATGCGAAAATATTACCTATGCAAATCAAAGATGTTCAGGACACAATTGAAGAGGAACTTATTTCGCATGATGATCTGGAAGAGAAGATCGTACAGATGGCTCACCGTGCCAGCGAGGATTATAAGGGGAAAAATCCTTTGCTGGTTGCTGTACTGAAGGGGGCAGCCAATGTTATGACTACTTTCTCCCAGGCCATGACTATTCCTGTGGAAATTGACTATATGAGTTTGTCATCCTATGGCTCAGGTACACAGTCCACTGGTAAGGTTCTGGTTCGTCACGATTTAAGCACCGATATTGCCGGAAGGCATGTTTTGATTGTGGAAGACATCATTGATTCAGGTTTTACACTTGACTGGCTGGTCAAGGAGTTCAAAAGGAGGGGAGCGGCATCGGTGGAAATCTTTGCCATGCTGGAAAAACCAGCCCGTTTGAAATTCCCTGTGGATGTGAAATATAAAGGATTTCAGATTCCAGATAAATTTGTTGTTGGTTATGGTCTTGATTATGACGAAAAATACCGTAATCTTGATTCCATAGCCGTCCTGAAACCTGCTGTATATAAAGGAGAGTACGCATGACCTTTGGAGGCAATCCATTCCAGCAGCAACCCAATAATTCCAATAATCTTGGTGGCAACCGGGGCAAGCCGGGCAGGGGACAAAATGGCAAGGAAAGGGGACCGGAGGGCCAGAATCCAGATCCTAATGCCAACCGTCCCTGGTGGGCCAATACTATTATCTGGGTTGTCCTCTTGGCAGTCCTGGTAGTAGGCAGCTTTTTCTTTATGAACCGCAATCGTAATGGATCTACCATTACCACTGAGCAAGGCTTGTCTATTCTCGCTGGCAAGACCGGGAAGAATACGGGTACTAAGAAGTCCACCCAGAAATCAGCCAAGGCTGATTACGGAATCAAGTATGTCAAGATCACCAATGGTGTCTCTCCTAGCGTGGAAATTTGGCTGACCAAGGATTATGTGGCCAATAACTACAATCCTAATTCAGCCAGCGCAACTGTTAGGCAGAAGAACTACGGCAAGTACGTTAAGTTCTATTTTGTCAACGCTCAAAGCGAGCAGGTGCTTACAGCCATTCAGTCCGCTAAGTCAACCTATGGCTTTGATTCCACTACGGTGACAGAGAATAATTTCTGGACTATCTTTATTACCACTTTTCTTCCTCTGATTATTCTTTTTGGTGCTCTCTGGTGGCTTATGCGCAGGATGGGAGACGGGGCCGGTGACATGCTGGGCCTGGGCAGTCCTAAGAACAAGAAACTTTTGCAGGGTGAGATTCCTAAGACGAAGTTTGCCGATGTGGCAGGTGAAGAGGCTGCCGTTCAGGAGGTCGAGGAGATCCGGGACTTCCTGAAGAACCCAGCCAAGTACCGGAAACTCGGAGCTAGGATTCCCCGGGGCGTTCTTTTGTATGGTCAGCCTGGTACTGGTAAGACCCTGCTTGCTCGAGCCATTGCAGGCGAGGCAGGGGTCCCCTTCTATTCCATGGCTGGTTCGGACTTCGTGGAGATGTTCGTAGGCCTAGGTGCCTCCCGAGTCCGCGACCTGTTTGAAGAGGCGAAGAAGACTGCCCCCGCTATTATTTTTATCGATGAAATTGATGCTGTCGGCCGCCGCCGCGGATCTAGTGCTTCCGGTGGTGTGGATGAGCGGGAACAGACCCTGAACCAACTCCTGGTAGAGATGGATGGCTTCAATAATGATACTGATTTGATTGTTATTGCAGCTACTAACCGTCCTGATGTGCTGGATCCGGCTCTCATGAGGCCTGGTCGTTTTGACCGTCAGGTAGCGGTGGAAGCACCTGATTTAGCCGGACGTGAGGCGATTCTGAAGGTTCATGCTAAAGGCAAGCCTTTTGTTCCTGATGTTGATCTGCATACTGTTGCTGTGCGAACTCCAGGTTTTACCGGGGCTGATCTGGCCAATGTCCTCAATGAGGCAGCCCTGCTGACTGCCCGCTCCAACGCTGATTTGATTGATAACAGGGCTATTGATGAGGCTATTGACCGGGTTTTGTCTGGTCCCCGTCGCCGTTCCAACGGTATGGCCTTGGAGGAGCTGCGCAATACTGCTTACCACGAAGGCGGTCACGCCATGGTTGCGGCTGCCCTGCATTATACGGATCCGGTGACTAAGGTCACTATTCTCCCCCGGGGACGAGCCTTGGGCTACACGGCTGTTATGCCTACCGAAGACCGCTATTCCCAGACCCGCAATCAGCTGCTGGACCAGATGGCCTATGCAATGGGAGGTCGGGCTGCCGAAGAGGTTGTTTTCCATGATCCCAGCACCGGTGCTTCCAACGATATTGAGAAGGCCACACAAATTGCCCGGGCCATGGTCGTGGAATACGGATTCTCTTCGAAGCTGGGATCGGTCAAGTGGGAAGACAGCCAGCAGGAGGGCGGTCTCGATGATCTGAAGGGGCGTCGGATTTCTGAAGAAACTGCACAGGTTATTGATGATGAGGTTCGCGCTCTTATTGAGACTGCTCATACTGAGGCCTGGAAGATCATCTCGGAGAATCGGGAAGTCCTGGACGAGCTAGTTCGTCAGCTTCTGGTTAAGGAAACTTTGGGCAGGAAGGAGTTGGATGTCATCTTCTCCCAGCTGAAAAAGGCTCCAGACAGGGATCTGTGGCTGTCCGATGCCAGCAGGCCTGACTCCCAGCTGCCCCCGGTTCCTATTCCGGAGAATCTGCGGTCGACTGTGGCTGTTAATGCCACAGCTGCACACGCCACAGAGCAGAAGAATAAGGAGAGTGGGCAGCCGGCTCAGGATGGCCAGTCAACCCAGCCGGAATCCGGTCAATCAGATCAGCTAGATCAGCCGGACCATGATCAGCCGGACCATCCTGAACAGACTGAAGGCCTTCAGTGAGCAGGACAACAAACTCAGAGGATTCTTCTCTTTCTTCCTCACTCCCAGCTCCTGCACAGCATATCGATTCTGAGGGGGTCCGCCGGGCAGTCAGAGATTATCTGATTGCTATTGGAGAGGACCCTGACCGGGAAGGCCTGAAGGGGACTCCTGACCGAATTGCCCGCGCCAGTCAGGAGCTCTTCGCCGGGCTGAGACAGGATCCCCAGGATGTGCTGAGTGCCCGATTCGACGTGAAAACCGAGGATCTGATTGTTGTTCGTGACATTGAGTTCTTTTCGGTCTGCGAACACCATTTGCTCCCTTTCCATGGCCTGGCTCATATTGGATACATCCCTACAAAGGATAAGGTAGTTGGTCTGAGCAAACTAGCTCGTCTGGTTCAGGTCTATGCCCGCCGCCCTCAGATTCAGGAACGTATGACTCAGCAGATTGCAGATGCTCTCATGGATGTTCTGGAGGCAAAAGGCGCCATTGTTATTACGGACTGTGAACATATGTGCATGTCGATGAGGGGAGTCAAACAGTCTCAAGCTCGGACCGTCACCTCTGCTGTTCGCGGTTATCTGCGTCAGTCAGATACCAGGTCAGAGGCTCTGCGCCTGATCCTGGATGCTCCTGCCCTGCATTGATATGGTCTGCATTAATATGTTCTGCATTAATATACATGGTAATCCTGTAAATATATGCTGATCTATGCTGCAGGAAAGGCTAAGATGTGTTGAAGATCTGGTGTCCGACAACTGTCTGAAGAGCATATAAGTGAAGGAGCGTCTATGACTGGTGATCCTAAAGAAGCCAACCTGGCTATGAATCATCGTTTAGGAATTAGTGCCAGCAGAACCCTGGTAATGGGAATTCTTAACATTACTCAGGATTCCTTCTCTGATGGAGGACTCTGGCTTCACCCACAGGCCGCTGTGAAGCATGCTCAGGACATGATTGCTTCCGGGGCTGATGTGATAGATCTGGGAGCAGAATCCACTAGGCCAGGAGCGGTTCGGGTGGATGAGGAGACAGAAAAGACTCGGATTGTTCAGGCTGTTGAGGGGATCAGGAAGCGGGAAGCTCATGATGACAGTTCCCAGCCTTCCGCTCGCCGGGTTCCCCTGTCTCTTGACACTACACGGTCGTCAGTGGCTACAGCAGGGCTGGAAGCCGGAGCTGATATTATCAATGATGTGTCAGGCGGTCAGTTGGATCCATCCCTGCCTTCAGTAGCTGCTGATTATGGCTGTCCCTATATTGTTCAGCATTGGCGGGGCTGGCTTACAGGCAAAGAGAGCAGCCTTCAGGGGAAGTCTGCCAAGCCCCCTGCTTCTGCTGATTCTGTTTATCCCCACGGGGTTCTTATCGATGTGTATGATGAGCTCATGCATCAGGTTGATGCGGTCCTGGCTGCGGGGGTCAGCCCTGATCAGATTATACTTGACCCTGGCTTAGGTTTTTCTAAGCCAGGGCCTGATACCAATCTTCCCCTAATTGCTCATATGGATAAATTTCAGAAAACAGGTTTTCCTCTTCTCATAGGTCATTCACGAAAGCGTTTTACTTCTCGTATGATTGACCCGGTTGGCAGGGTAGGAGGGCAGGCAGAATTCGAGGCTCGAGATGCTCTTACCGCAGGCCTGACTGCCCTGGTGGCAGAACGTGAGGCCTGGGCTGTGCGGGTCCATGAGATTCCTCGGAATCTTCAGGCTGCTGCTGCCGGTTCTTATCTGGCAGAAGTCATCCGGTCAGAATCAGGCGGAAATGGGCTGAAGCAGTAAATGTAAATGGGCGGGTTAGGAACTATGCACGCTCAGCGAGAGGAAAGGGAAAAAGAGAAGAGAAAAGAAAAAGAGGAATCATTGTCAGAAAAATAAGCAGAGACTCAGAACAAAGCCATTAGAATGGACACTATGGACATCATTACACTGACCGGGGTAGAAGCCCGGGGGACTCATGGAGTTTTAGATCAGGAGAAGGAAAGTGCGCAAACTTTTCTGGTCGACGCAGTCATGGAGGTGGATCTGAATCAGGCCTGCCGCAGCGACAATCTGGTGGATACTGTCAGCTACGCTCAGATTGCCAGTCGGATTGTGTCCGTGGTAGAAGGTGAGCATGTGGATCTGATTGAACGTCTGGCCCAGAAGATTGCCGATTCCATTCTTTTGTCTTACCGGATTCGCCGGGTTACTGTGACAGTCCATAAACCCCAGGCTCCTTTGGGGCTGCCGTTTGCCGATGTCAGTGTGACTATTGTCCGCGATTCACCCCTGTCTGATGATGGTTCTCAAAAGGATCTTTCTGTTTCTAAGGCTTCCCAGGCAGCAGCAAAAATTTCTGATACCACCCAGGCTCCTGCCGTTCATCACGCAGTTATTTCCTTGGGAGCCAATATGGGTAATACGGCAGATACCTTGCGCAGTGCCGTTGTTTCTTTGGATGCTATTCCCGGGAATCAAGTGACCGGCATATCGCCCCTTTACAGGAGCAAAGCCTGGGGGATGCCGGAAGGAACCCCTGATTTTTCCAACGCCCTGGTTCAGCTGGATACCAGTCTTGAAGCAGAAGAACTCCTGTCGAGTCTGCATATGATTGAAGCTGCCCATGGCCGATCGCACAAGGTACATTGGGATTCGCGGCCTTTGGACCTGGACATTATAGATTTTGATGGTCGCCTTGACCCTGACCCTCATCTGACCTTGCCTCATCCCCGGGCCTGGCAGAGAGCTTTTGTTCTTGCTCCCTGGCTGGATTTGGACCCTCATGCTGTTTTGCCTGGGAATCATGGGGGAGCGGTGGCTGATTTGCTGAAGAAGGCTCCTGATAAGGATGTGGTAGAAAAAACGTCAGATAAATGGATTTTAGGAGGTTTGGTATGAAAGCTCGTTTTACCCCCTGGTGGTATTTTGCCATTGCCTGCTTGCTTGGATTGCTTTTAGGAGGTTTTCTTGAATTTCTCAGCGATCAGTCCTCTCTGTATCTTTTGGGAGTTCCCTGGTTTATATCAGCCCTTCTCCTGGCTCTTGGACTTATTGTTCTCTGGTTTGCCTGGCAGGTCCGTCGCTATACTCATGGTGACCGTGAGGAGATTAATCCTCAGCAGGCGATTAACACCTTGATTATGAGCAAGGCTTTGTCCCTGTCCTGCTCTGCTCTGGGGGGCTGGTATGGAGGTCAGCTGATTATGAGCCTCTCTCATCTGAATATCTCATATTATAAGACGGCGGTTATTCAGTGTTCCATAGCAACGGCCGTCTGCCTGCTGGATGTGGTCATCGGAATTATCGCTGAGAGATGGTGCAGGAGACCGCCTAGTCCTGGACCTGAACATCCTCAGGTAAAAAAGGATGAGGCTCGCCGTCGTCAGGCCTCTCAGGCACAGTCTCCCAAGAAGTCACGTTAGGATCAGGCGGATTTTGCCTTATAATAGGTAGAACGATATAAAGATTAAGCAGCAGGAAGTCCAGGAGGTGCGATTCATGCCGCAGTATGAGCTGAAGGAATCAGCTGCCTCCTTGGGCAGCCTGATTAATCTGTATAAAATAACCCTTGGCCCCCGAGGTAAAGTAACCTCCCGTCTGGTTCATTCCTACAGTCCTCAGGAGCAGTATCCGCTCGGTTCTGACCGCTATTACAATGATCGTCCTAATCTTTTTCTTGATATTCTTGATCTTCTCGATGGTCATGACTGGGAAGATACATCCAGTCAGAAGGAATCGGCTCAGGTCCGGACCTCACCTGACCAGGTTGGCGGGGAGAAGACGGTTCATCTGAGGACCCTGTGTGAACGGTCCCTGCGCAAGGCTGCCGATGGCTCGGGTAATGCCCGCCGCTTTAAGGATGCCCGCAGTCTGTGGAATAACATACAGTCCCACGCCAGCAGGGGATTGGTTCGACCTCAGGATAACCCTATTGTAGAAGTCAGGCGTTCTCACAATTGGAAGCGAAATCAGCCCTTTAAAGATGTTCCTGCAGATCCTCAGGCCTGGCTGGTAATCTCTGTCTACTCCCGGTCTAACCCCCGGAAGGACTCTTTCTATGCTTTTCGAGGGCTTCCTGCCACTTTGGAGGCTCTCAGCCAGAGCCAGGATCAGACTCAAAGCAAGAATGCCGCAGCTTTCCTGAGGGCAATGGAAGACAATGCTGATTATCCTACCTATGGGCAGGTTGCAGCTTTGCTGGAGGATTCCAATATGATTGTTTTTCATAATGATGCATCTTTCAGCAACTGGCTCCGTCAGCAAACCCGGGGGTCAGAGGAAATTTTTCGGGAAACTCCTGTAGAGGTAACTGTGGAACCTGATCCATCCCTGCCGGAAGAGGATCCTTCCTATCTTCCCCCGCAGTCACGTCTGACAGTCGGCCGTTTAGCAAAAATTTTGGCCCAGGAAAACTAGTTTTTTTGATTTTTCCTTCTATATCCCTTTCTTTTCCTACCGTTTCAAGCGACACGCCGACAAGTTAAACGTTTGACGTAGGATAATAAATCCTGGTATGAGGACCACGGTGGTCCACCACATACCTCCAAGACCCCTGTGGTTCTTAGGAAAGGATAGAAAATGGTTCACACAAAGACTGTGAAAATCAGTAAAGCTCTTGCTGCTATCTGTGCCTTAGCAATGGGTGCAGCAGGGTTAAGCGCCTGCGGAGGATCATCTGCAGCAACAACAGATGCCAACGGGAAGCCTATTGTTAATATTTCCGTCAGGCGTAACACTACAACTGTAAAGCTGGCCAATACGGCTTGGGCCAAGCAGTTGGAAAAGAAGTGCAACTGCACTATTAAATGGACTGAAATCACTGATAATGCCTGGGGACAGCAGAAGGCAGCCAAGATGGCAGCCGGCGATTTCCCCGACATTGGCATGTCCATGTACGACAAAACCGATATAAGCAAGTATTCTTCTCAGTTTGAGAACCTGCAGCCGTATCTGAATAAGATGCCGAATGTAAAGAAATTCTTCAAGGCTAAGCCCATTGCTGAAAAGATGGTGAAGGAAGGCAATAACATTCAGATTCTTCCATCGGATCGTGGCAAAGGCTACAGGGTAGCAGGAACTCACATGTTTATCAACAAAACCTGGCTTGATAAGCTTGGTCTGAAGGTTCCTACCACCTGGGATGAGCTGGAGAATGTGCTCAAGGCCTTCAAGGAGAAAAATCCTAACGGCAATGGCAAGGCTGACGAAGTTCCTATGAACATTCGCGGTCTGGGCTTTGGCCTGTGGTCTCCTCTGTCTCTGATGAATTCTACTGGCGTCACCACTGTTTTCATGGGCGCTTCAGCTTCATCACAGGGCTATTATGCCAAGAACGGCAAAGTTGCCAGCTACTACACCAGCGATAATCTCAAGCGTGTGCTGAAGTATTTGAACAAACTCATGAGCGAAGGTCTGATTCCTAAGGATGCTCTTACCAGGGACAGCTCTAAGTACGATGCTCAGACTGTCAGCGATGGCAAGACAGCAATCACTGGTTTTGCATTTGGCTGGTCTGCTAATTCTGAGTTTGGCAAGTTAGGCAGTCAGTATATTTCCCTGCCTTCTTTGAAGGAAAAGGCTTCTACTCCAGATAAGGATGTGAAGTGGGATTATACCCAGAACTGGGCTGAGTTTGCATACTCTCTGACTGTTTCCAAGAAGGCAGCCAACAAGGATGCCATCTGGAAGGTTATCAACGCCATGTATGACCCTGAAGTATCGGTTCAGCAGTACTTTGGCGATATCCCCCAATATGTTAAGAAGAGTGGGAATACCTACACTGTTTCTGACAAGGTCTATGAGAAGTACGTGGATACCCGCGAAATCTCTGCTCAGGATCGGTTTGCTGGGTGGATTCCTGATGATGTCACGATTAAGGGTCTTCATCCTTCCTGGAGCGGTCAGTGTTTACAATGTGATTGTTGTCCGGTCCTTCTTTGAAACCTCCATTCCTGAGGAGCTCTTCGATGCAGCAAAGCTGGATGGAATGTCCTATCTGGGCTACTTTGTCCGCATAGTTCTGCCTCTGTCCAGCGCTATTTTGGCCGTGATTGGGCTCTACTACTTTGTCGGACATTGGAATGACTTTATGACAGGCTTGATCTATGTGACTGATTGGGATAAGCAACCCCTGCAGAATATTCTGCAACAGCTCCTCCTGGTCAATCAGAACACAACGATGGCTAATGTGGGGTCTTTGGCCCAGCAGAGGGCAGCAGATCAGATCAAGTTCGCTATCATTATTGTTTCCACCGTTCCCCTCTTCGTCCTTTACCCCTTCCTGCAAAAGTACTTCAATAAGGGAGTCATGCTGGGAGCTGTTAAAGGCTGAGTCTGTTAGACCTGTAGCTGATAAATAGACTCGTGTAAGAACAAGAAAAAAATTAAGGAGTATCTCATGGCAAAGTTTTCACTAATGTATGAGAAATTGTGCCGGGCTATTCTGACCATCTTTGTGGTCAACGTAGCAATCCTGGTGCATACCCTTGCTGGACTCATTATTGTGGGACTTTTCCCTTCTCTGGCTGCAGCCAATGCTACATATCGTACATGGCTTTTGAGTGATGACCGCAGCTGGACAGTATCTCAAACCTGGAAGCTCTTCCATAGAGAATGGAAGTCTAATCTGAAAAGTTCTCAGGTTTTAGGGTACCTTCAGCTGGTGGTAGGGATACTCCTTGCTTATGATTATTGGATTGTAAACACCAATGCCCGCACAGGAATGACAGGAGTGGTTCTCTCGGGCTTTCTGGCGGTGCTTCTGGTCGTTTTTCTCCTCTTTTCCGTGATGTCGTGGGTTATGGCTTCTCACTTTGATGAAGGCCTGGCCTGGATTGCTCGAACTTCTCTTGGCATGGTCGTCGCCCGTCCTCTATGCAGCCTCATGCTGCTCTGCACTATTTTTCTCATAGGTTGGGTTTGCTGCCGGTGGCCAGGAGTGTTTGTGGGTTTTGGCTTCTCTCTGCTGGTTTTTGCCGGTCAGGCTGTAGTGTATTCTTTGGTCATTTGCCTGGATTCTCCCCCAGCAAACAGGAAGAAATTGCTGCAAAATCAGGAGAATAAGCAACCGACTGCTTTCACAATTTGTGTCTTCTCTCATAACTTGTCAATGATACAATGAAGGAAAGTGGAGCGCTAATGGTAACTATTAAAGATATAGCCCGTGTGCTTAAGGTGTCGCCGGCAACGGTCTCTTTGGTCCTTAACGGCAAGGACAAAAAAAGGGTCAATCCCCAGCTAGCCCGGACCATCAAGGAGACTGCCCACTCTATGGGTTACAGATCCAACCTCGTGGCCCGCAGTCTTAAAACCAATAGTTCTAAAATTCTGGGTTTTATCAGTGACACTATTGCTACCACCCCCTTTGCCGGCAGGATTATTTTAGGTGCTCAGGATGCTGCCCGGCAATCAGGATACCTGATTCTGACAGTCAATACCAATGGAGATAAAAACCTGGAAGAGGAAGAAATTGATACTCTCAAACGGTACGGAGTAGATGGATTCCTGTATGCCTGTATGTATAACCAGGTAGTGGACCTGCCTGAATCTCTTAGCGGGTATCCAACCGTTATTATTGATGGATCGGATCGTAAGGGCTCCTGCCCGGCCGTGGCTCCTAATGAAGTCGGAATTGGTTACATGTCGACACAAGAACTGATTAAAGCCGGCTGCAGGCGGATAGCTTTTTTTAATGCTAAGGAAGACATCAGGGCTAAGAAGTTGCGGGCCCAGGGTTATTTTATGGCCATGAAGGAGGGCGGTCTGCCTTGTGAAGACTCTGAGAAAGGGGTATCGTTCTATAGTGAATATGCTGATAAAGAGCTGGCCGAAGGCGCTGTCGATTTATTCGATCGCGTCCAGCCGGACGGCATTTTCTGTTTCAACGATATCAGGGCTTCTTACATCTATGCTGAAGCTGAGCGTCACCATCTTTTCGTCGGGAAAGATGTTAGTATAGTCAGCGTTGACAATCAGCCCTTAATCGTTGATGCCCTCCACCAGGGTCTGACCTCAGTGGAGCTGCCTCATTATGAAATGGGATACTGGGCAGTGAAAGAAATAATCTCTCAGAGTGAGGGGAAAAAGGTGAATGATCGCCAGATAGTTTTTCCTAATGGAGCTGAGCTGAGAATGGACTCCCCTCATCAGGCTCTGATAAACTGTGCTCTTATCAGGAGGGATTCCTGCAAACATAGCCTATAGAAACACCTATCTAACCACAACAAGAAAATAAATTTACCTTTAACCCACCCTTGCTTTTTCTCAATAAGGACATATCATGACACAGACATCTCTTTCAGCTTCTCAGCAGCAAGACCCTTCTCTGGTATCCAGTGGAGATTATTCTCAAATCGATTTTTACGGGATTGTTGATGGCCATACCGACCTGGGTAATGCGGCAAGTCAGCCCAGCATTACACTCACGGAGCTGATTGAACATCCCACCCTTCCTGCAGGCCAGCCTCATGAGCAGGAGGGAAGTCAGCTTGACCGGCAAATTGTCCTTACTGTTTCTCAGCATGATGCTTATTTCCACCTGCAAACCAGAATCAAGAATAATACCACCTATCAGATTCTGGCTCAGGGTCTGACCGTGACTTACTCTTACCTGAGTGAATGCCCGGATATTCTTGACCGGGGAATTGCCCTGGTTAATCTGTCTAGCGGGTCTGGCAAGGAAGGAATACCGGAAAAGTATCAGTCTCAAACTACTACTCATGCTGAACCACCTTATCGATGGATGAATGATCCTAATGGTTTTTGCCGTTTCCAGGGGCGGTACCATCTTTTCTATCAGTTCAATCCTTTTGGCTGGACCTGGGGACCTATGCACTGGGGTCATATGGTCAGTAAAGATTTGGTGCACTGGACTCATCTGCCAATAGCTTTGGGTCCTCAGCAGGAGGAAATTTATGCAGACTCTTCCTATGCGGGAGGTGCTTTTTCCGGATCGGCTATTCCTGTTGATGGTCAAGGACATCCTTGCCGGGGAGATGATGCTCAGGCCATCTGCTTCTTTTTGACCCATCATTTGGAAAGACTCGGAGATGCTACCCACCAAGTGGAATATCAGGCTACATGCACGAGCACCGATGGTATCCATCTGAGCCAGCCAACTGTGATTATTAACCGGGATGCTCCCGGGCTGGCTGTAGATTTCCGCGATCCGAAGATTGACCTAACTGCTCTTCAGTCAGGACCTGAAGCTTTTCGAGGTCAGGCTGTGATTGTAGCAGCCACCAATCTACCGGCCGATTATGGAGAAAAATTCCGCCAGGATCAGGGAGTAGATCAGCTGGATGACGAGCATATGAGCGGGGATCAAGGCTGGTTTGCTACCAAAGCTGCTCTGGAGAGAGGACGGGAGAAGGCTGCCTACTCAACAATACCCGCCATTGTTGCTTATACGGCTCGCCCCAATGATGATCTGTCTTCTGCTGAGAGCTGGCACTATGCAGGCCCTCTGCTTATGGATTATCAGCATGGGGTGTCCAAAACTTTTGAATGCCCTGATGTTTTTGACCTTGATGGACAGCAAATTGTTGTTGGTGCCCTTATGCATTACCGGGATAGGGGAGGACGTTTTCAGCCGGTGCGCTGGTATGCAGGGAAGATTACCACCCAGGCCCGGTCTGCAGCCCAGACACGTTCCACCGCTTCTACGGATGTGGTTCAAAGTCTGCACTTGCAAGTGGGATCATCTGGCTGGTGCGACAGCGGGGACTCTTATTATGCATTTCAGTCCTTTGTTGATGACTCCGGTCGTCGCATTGCTATTGGCTGGGTTGCCGACTGGTATGGGATTCGCAATCCGGAAACCAGTACAGCAAATGGACTTATGACCTACCCCCGTCAGCTTCACTACAGTCATGGCCGTTTGATCAGCCACCCGGTGGAGGAAGTGTATCAGGAGCTGCTGGGGCAAGTCTTACCTCTTTCCTCGAATGGAGATATGGCCGAGGAGACAGGTAAATCCTACTATGCTGATCTGCACCTTCAGCCTTCTGATAAGAGTGATGCCAATCCCGATTTTGACCTGGTGCTGGCTTCCAAGGGAGAGTGCAGCCTCCATCTATTAAGGCAGGGAGGGGAGATTCGTTTAGCGACCCAAGGGCTACCTACTGATCGTCTGAAGCTTGCCCTTGATTTACCTGCAGTGGAGCGTTTGGAAGTTTTCATGGATGGGACAGTTTGCGAACTTTTTGCTAACAGCGGGGAAGAGGCTGCTACAGTTCTGTTTGATAATCCTCATGGCTCCGGAACACTTGCTCAAACAGGATTCAAGATTGTCAGCGGTAGGGAGGCATTTGTTTCCCTGGAGCTGCGCGCGATGAACCTGTAACCAATTTCCGGTTGGGGATATGCGGCTAGGTTAAGGTGGAAGTATGGTCACTATGCGTGAGATTGCCCATAAAGCGGGAGTATCTGTTTCCACCGTATCGTTAGTTCTCAGTGGAAAAGATAGCGGTCGGGTTAATACTAAGGATGCAGCGAGAATTCGACAGTTAGCCCATGACATGGGGTATACAATGAATCCGTTGGCTCGATCGTTGCGGACGAATCGAACGAAGATTTTGGGGTTTGTCAGCGAAGAAGTAGCCACTACTCCTTATGCCGGCCGTCTTATTTTGGGAGCTCAGGATGCTGCTAGTCGGAACGGGTATGTCATGCTCACTGTCAATACTGATGGCTTGGCCAGTGAGAAAAAAGAAATTGAGGCTCTGAAAAGTTACGGGGTCGATGGATTCCTTTATGCCAAAATGTATAACCAATATATTCATCTTCCTGATGACTTGCAGGGGCACCCCACGGTTTTAGTCGATGCCTTAGATGGAGATCGGGGCAATATTCCCAGCATTTCTCCTGATGAGTTTTTGATTGGCTACGACGCTACCTGCCGTCTGGCTGATGCCGGCTGCAGAAAAATTGCCTATATTGGCTGTTCTGACCCTATGCTTGCTCAGGATGGCCGCAGGCAGGGGTATGAAGCTGCTCTGGCAGACAGAGGGTTAACCCTTAGCCGAGATTTAGAAATTGCCGTGGGGAACGAGCGTGGAGCTTCCCGGGCTGTCTGTAAGCTGTGGGATCAGACTCAGCCTGACGGTTTCTTCTGTTTCAACGATGCGCGGGCGCTCCATGTTTATGAGCAGGCTGCTCGCCGGGGATTGTATGTTGGTAAGGATATTAGTGTGATTGGTGTGGATAATCACTTAGTTTTTGCCCAAACATTAAATCCCAGGCTAACAACAGTCGAACTTCCTCACTATGAGATGGGGTACTGGGCTGTCAGCAAATTGATCAGTCTTATCGAAGGGGACAACAGGAGCTCTTCCTCAATTCTGCACCGTAACGGGCAGGATACAGCCTTGCCTGTGTCAACCGTCCCCATTCCTTCCTTAGAGGCGAAAACGCCGGTTCGTATACATTGCGCCATTATTGAAAAGGAATCGATCGTCTCTTAATCTGAGTAAAACACAGCAGGTAAGGATTAGCGATTGTAAGGAAGGCAAAACACCGTTTTGACGTCAATCGATTGACGTTGTATACTGCAAGGCGAAGGTTATCTTGGTAAGGCTCAGTGTCTGAGGTGGATTTCCAGAAACCTTCGTTTCTCTCTCACATGAGCAAGAAAAGAATATCTGCTGTTTACGGTGGCGTAAAGAGCGGGAAGAAAACAACGAAAGGGCTACGATGCTGTTTCGAACTAAAAGAGTGGTGGCTTCTTTTTTGGCGGCTGCCATAACAGTGATGGGTTCAGCTGGTTTATCTGCCTGCGGAGAGGCAGAGCGGGCCAAAGCTAAATCTACTGCTAATGAAATAACCATATGGACTCACACGGCTGGATCGGAGGCAGAACTGGTGGCGACTCAAAAAATTGTCGCTGACTACAATGCGTGGTCCGGCAGGAAAGCCAAGGTAAGGATACAGGCTTTCCCTCAGAGCTCTTATAATGATTCCGTTGTTTCAGCCTCATCAGCGGGGAATCTGCCCTGTCTGGTTGACGTAGATCAGCCTAACGCTCCTTATTGGGCATGGGCCAATATCCTGGCTCCTATGACGGCTCCGGCCCTTACGTCCAGAATCAAAGAGCTTATACCCTCCGCTAAAGGTACCTGGAACGGTTCTACCTACACGGTGGGTTATTTTGATGCTACGACGGCGCTTTTTGCCAGGAAATCCATCCTTAAAAAATTAGGAATCCGTATTGCAACGGTGGATAAACCCTGGACTGAAAAAGAAATGAATCAAGCCCTGGCCAAGCTGAAGAAAACGGGCAAATGGCAATATCCCTTTGAAATGGGCACTGCAGACAATAAGAGCGAATGGTATGCCTATGCTTATGCACCTATCCTTCAGTCTTTTGGCGGAGATCTGATCAACCGGAAGACCTATACCAGTTCTGATGGGTATTTGAATGGTCCAGCTGCCCGTAAATTTGCCAACTGGATGAGAATGCTGGTAGATAAGGGGTATGTCAGTTCCCGTGGTGCCAGTGATACAGCCCTGGATTTTGTGAACAACAAATCCGGCCTGCTCTATGGGGGCATTTGGTCTATGAGTACCTTCCAGAAGTATGCCAAGGATTACAAAGATATTGTTGCTATGCCCCTGACCGACTTTGGGCATGGATCTGTTGCCGGTGGTGGCTCCTGGACCGTGGGCATAACCAAAACCTGCAGCAACAAGGCCGCAGCCGAAGACTACGTCCGCTTCTCCCTGCAGGATAAATATCTTGCCCTGATGGCTAAGGCCGGCATGAACATTCCTGCTTCCGCCAAGGCTCAGCAGATGGTTCCCCAGTTTGCCAAGGGAGGGGATATGGTGATTTTCACGAAGATCTCCAGTAAATATGTGGTCATGCGGCCTGCAACCCCCGGTTATAACTTTATTTCCACAGAATTCAGAAAAACTATCGGAGATATTATGAACGGCGCTGACACTAATTCCTGGCTTGATAAGGCTGTCAACCATATAGACGGAAACATTGCAGGAGCCGATAACTATCAGAAAGCCCGGAACTAGGAGGACAGATGGCACAACCAGTTAGTTCGGAGACTAAAACCAAAACTGTCTCCGATGAAATCAGACATCAGAATGCTGTGGGGTGGGGAATGCTGCTTCCGGCATTCATTCTTCTCCTTCTTTTCATTGGGATTCCTGTGGTTCTTGCTTTTGGCCTGTCTTTCACCAATGCCAGGACCATCAGCCCCAATTCTACAAAATTTATTGGTTTCCAGAACTTTACCCGCCTCTTTTCTGATCCCACCTTCTGGCACGCTTTACGCAATGTAGTGATCTTCTCAGTAGTGGTTGTTCCCGTCCAGGCTGGTCTGGGTCTGCTTCTGGCGGTTCTTATCAACAAAAAGGTTCGCAGTTCAGTCTTCTTCCGCACGATCTATTTCATGCCGGTTATTACTTCCATGGTAGTAGTTGCCCTCTTGTGGATGTTCATCTACCAGAATGATGGCATGCTCAATCAGGTTATGGCAAAGCTGACCTTTGACCACTGGCAGGCAGTCGACTGGCTCAATAATCCTCAAACAGCTTTGGGGGCCATTATAGTCATGTCAATTTGGCAGGCGGTTGGACAGCATATGCTTATTTGGCTGTCTGGTTTGCAGACTATTCCCGAAGAGCTCTATGAAGCTGCCGAACTGGATGGATGCACTGCCTGGCAGCAGTTCAAGAACGTGACCTGGCCCTGCCTGAGATCAACCAGGAACATGATTCTTATTACTATCACCATTGCAGCCATGAGCCTGTTCACGCAGATTAATGTCATGACCCAGGGCGGGCCCAGAGACGCTACGACTACGGTGGTGTATGAGGCTGTCCGTTCCGGCTTCCAGCAGCAGGAGATGGGGTATGCTTCTGCCATCGCCCTGGTCTTCTTCATCATTATTATGATTATCTCCGGCATCCAGCGGCGGCTGACCCGGGAAGCATAAGCTCATTCGTTGCAAGTAAAGGATTTATGATGTCTAACGCAATACTTCAGTCTGCTGACGCCGGTTCTCGTCAAAAGAAGAACAAGAGGGCAGACAATGAAATCAAAAAAAGCGAATATAAGCGCAATCATGTGAGCCTGTGGGGATGGATAGTAAGGATTTTCTTCGCAATAATCTTTGCTTTCCCCCTCCTATTTATGGTGGCCTCCAGTTTCAAACCTGATGATGAAATCATGGCAGACCTGAGCTCCCTCAGGGCATTCCTGCCTGTAGGACACATCAGCATGGATAATTATGCTCAGGTTTTCACCCGAGTTCCCGCCGGCCGCTTCCTGCTGAACTCGGTGATCATCACTGTGGTTACCGTTGTTCTGGGGGTGATTGTCAATTCCATGGCGGCCTTTGCCATTCAACGTCTTCATGTTAAGGGGAAGGGGATTATTTTCACTTTCATCCTGGCAACCTTGATGGTTCCTTTTGAAACCTATGCCATCCCCCTGCTCTGGTGGGTTAATCAACTGCCTAAGGTTCAGATTGATCAGTTTGGCCTCTACTTTACCAAGGGGTGGACTGACACCTTGTGGGTACAGATTGTCCCCTTCATCGCCAACGCTTTCTCCATCTACTTGTATATGCAGTACTTTGAAACGATTCCGCAGGATCTGGATGAGGCTGCCCGGGTGGATGGGGCAGGCTGGTTCAGGATTTATTCCAGAATTGTCATGCCCCTGTCCGGACCTGCCACAGCAACGGTGGTAATCCTGACTTTCCTGCCTATGTGGAACCAGTATATTTGGCCTCTCATGGCTGTCCAGTCAGAAAAATTACGGCCGGTTATGATTGGTGTTCAATACTTCCAGCAGATGACGACTTCCTGGGGACAAATTATGGCTTACAGCTCGGTCATTACCGTTCCTGTCATTGTTATATTTGTTCTCTTCCAAAAGCAGTTTGTCAGCTCTATCGCTGCATCCGGAGTGAAAGGCTGACCAGGAGGCCGAGTAGGAAGAATAAATATACCCATACAATATAGCGGTATGCAAGGCAGCCAGCTGTCAGGCCACAGGAACCCGAATCATTGCTTCCTGGACCATGGCAGCGACCAGTGTGCCGGTCCTGGAATACACCTTGGCCTGACCCAAGCCTCTGCCATGACCGGCAACTGGTGTGTCCTGCACAAACAGGAGCCATTCGTTCATATCCACGTCGTTATACCACCACATAGAGTGATCAAGAGAAGCGTAGGAGATCCCCTGGGTCATATAACTCAGGCCGGATCGGCGGATAATGGGTTCCATCATGATCTGATCGCACCCCAAGGCCAGCAAAGCCCTATGGATAACCTGGCCGGCATTCACCCGACCATCGGCTTTCATCCAAACCAACTGGTGACCGCGCCTGCCCTGATCGCTTTTATCGGTTCCTAAAAGGACAGTGCGGGTAACGTGGCGAATATCAAAAGGCGATTTTTGAGTGTAGTAGGAAGCAAAGGTAGACTGCTTCTCATAGGGTTTCATCAATTCTTTGACACTGGGAAGGTTCTCTGGTTCAGTCACATTATCAGGCATAGGATCCTGGAAATTAAAGCCTTCCTGCCCGTGCGTCTGGAAAGATGTAATGGCGGTAAAGATGGCACCGTCTTTTTGGGTTGCGTTGACTCTCCGGGATGAAAAGGAGCGTCCATCTCGAAGATTTTCCACATCGAAAAGAACATTTTGATGAATATCGCCAGCTGTAATGAAATAGCCATGAATAGAGTGGGGGAGTCTGCCTTCAGGGATTGTTTTAGAAGCGGCCACCACCGACTGGGCAATGACCTGTCCGCCATAGACACGACCGGTAGGGAAGTAGAGGCTTTCCCCCTTAATGTAAGTGTGTCTCAAACTGGTTGTCGGCTCAGATAAAGAGAGAACATCGACAATTCGATCGATGGGGGTTTGGGGAGACATAACTTTTACTCCTTTCCCTTTAACCGCGGGTAAGTTTGCGATGCAGACGGTGAGGCTTCGAAGCCTCTTCTCCCAATCTTGCCACTTTATTGTCCTGGTAAGCTTGGAAATTACCCTCAAACCAATACCAGTTTGCAGGGTTGTCATCTGTTCCTTCCCAGGCCAGAATATGCGTGGCAATTCGGTCAAGGAACCAACGATCATGAGAAACAACCACGGCGCATCCGGGGAAAGCAATTAAGGCGTTCTCCAAACTTTCCAGAGTTTCCACATCCAAATCGTTCGTCGGCTCATCGAGCAGGAGCAGATTTCCTCCCTGTTTTAAGGTTAAGGCCAGGTTCAGCCGGTTGCGCTCGCCTCCGGACAGGACCCCAGTCAATTTCTGCTGATCGGATCCTTTGAACCCAAAGCTGGCCACATAAGCCCGAGTGGGGATTTCTACCCCGCCAACCTCAATAAAATCGTTCCCGTCAGAGACTGCTTCCCACAGATTCTTAGCAGGGTCCAGACCAGAGCGGCCCTGGTCAACATAGGAAATCTTTACTGTATCACCAATTTCCAAGCTGCCTGACGTCAGTGGTTCCAGTCCCACAATGGTCTTAAAGAGAGTGGTCTTTCCCACGCCATTGGGGCCGATTACACCTACAATTCCGTTTCTGGGGAGGGTAAAGCTCAGATCGTCAATCAAAACCCGGTCTCCAAAAGCCTTATGAATATGGGAAGCTTCCAAAACCTTGGAGCCCAGCCGCGGCCCAGGAGGAATCTGAATTTCAGAAAAGTCAAGTTTTTTGGAGTTACGGGCTTCCTGCTCCATCTGTTCGTACCGTTCCAGACGGGCCTTATTCTTGGCCTGGCGGGCTTTGGGAGAAGAACGGACCCATTCCAGTTCGTTATTCAGTCTCCGAGCCAGCTTCGCATCCTTTTGGCCCTGAACTTCCAGACGTTTTGCCTTTGTCTCCAAATAGGTAGAATAGTTTCCCTTGTATGGGTAGAGGTGTCCCCGGTCAACTTCGCAGATCCATTCAGCTACATTGTCAAGGAAGTAGCGGTCATGGGTGACTGCCAGAACGGCTCCCTGATAGGTATGGAGGAACTGCTCCAACCAGAGGATTGATTCTGCATCCAAGTGATTGGTGGGCTCGTCCAGGAGGAGAAGGTCGGGCGCTTCCAGCAGAAGCTTGCAGAGGGCAACTCGCCGTCGTTCGCCTCCTGACAGCACTTTTACAGGAGTATCAGGATCCGGGCACTGGAGCGCGTCCATAGCCTGTGAGAGCTGGCTTTCCAGATCCCAGCCATTAGCTGCATCGATAGCTGTTTGCAGCTCGCCCATTTCTTCCATCAGGGCGTCGAAATCCGCATTCGGATTAGCCATTTCTTCGCCAATCTGGTTAAAGCGGCGGACCTTCTGCTGAATATCTCCAAAAGCCATTTCAATGTTTTCGCCAACGGTTTTGGTTTCGTCCAAAGGCGGCTCCTGCTGGAGAATGCCTACTGTATAGCCGGGAGTCAGGGTTGATTCCCCGTCGGAGACAGTGTCCAGCCCTGCCATAATTCTCAGCAGGGTAGACTTGCCCATACCGTTAGGACCCACCACGCCAATTTTAGCTCCGGGCAAAAAGCTTAGGGTTACATCGTCAAGGATGACGCGATCGCCAAAAGCTTTGCGGGCATTAATCATTTGATAAATAAATTCAGCCACTAATGTTCCGTTCTCTACGCCGATTAATCCACTATATCATCGATTATCTTATCGGACCTGTCTGACTCAGACGTATGGGGGATTTTTCCCGATCTTCTACAGTTTCCCTTCTGGTTTCAGGAAAAATTAAGTTTTTTATTTTATGAATACGGCTTATAAACCGTTGATATTATGTCTTCTTCGCCGGACGATAAGCCGCATGACCAATGATATTCGTAGCAAACGCCTGGCTTTGGGACAAGCAATCCGATATTACAGGGAAGAGAAGAAGCTTAGCCAGGAAGATTTGGCTTTGGCGGCAGATATGGATCGTTCGTATGTGGGCAGGGTGGAAAGAGGAGAGAAATCTGTCAGTTTGGATAAGATCTGGCAACTGTGCATCGCCCTGGGCATAACACCAGTTGAGTTATTTACCCTTGCCTTGGGCATAGAGAATAAATGGGAAAGATAGGAATTTTCAGCTGCTAGTATGACACGATCGCGGGCTTATCTACCAATGATTTGCTACTATGTTCTCCTGGGGATGTAGCTCAGTCGGTTAGAGCAAACGACTCATAATCGTTCGGTCCAGGGTTCAAGCCCCTGCATCCCCACCATGCTGGCTGACTATGTGCGTCTTGACAGGTCGTCAATTTAGTGTATACTCCCTTACGGTTTCCGGTTCACGCCTGCCGCAGGGGTATGGCGACCCGGACCCATTAGATCCCTAGGAGAAATATGAAAAAAGATATCCATCCTCAGTATGTGCCCACTGAGGTTACCTGCTCTTCCTGCGGCAACCACTTTGTGACACGTTCAACTGTGACATCCGGACATATGGCTGTTGATGTATGCTCCAACTGCCATCCCTTCTACACCGGCAAGCAAATTATTCTTGATACCGGTGGCCGTGTCGCCCGCTTTGAAGCTCGCTACGGCAAAAAGAACAAGTAGCTATTCTTTCAAACGCCAGATTCCAGCCTAGATTTCCGCAGAGCTGGAACTGGCGTTTTTGTATTCTTGACTTTATTTTTAAATCTGTATATCAGTAGTAAGGACCAGATATGGCACAAGCTGAGGATTTTCCAGCAGCACAGTTGGCTGTTGACGAATATCATGACATTGAAAGGCAGATGAGTCAGCCTGAGATTGCTTCAAATCCTGATAAAATCCGCAAATTGGGCCGCCGTCATGCTGAACTTGCACAGATAGTGACCGCCTATCAGGACTACAAGCGGTTGTCTGATGATTTGGACGCTGCCAAAGAATTCGCTGCTGAAGATGATAGTTTTGCTGCTGAAGCTCAAAGACTAGAAGAAAAGCTGCCTGCCGCAGAAGAAAAACTGCGGACAGCCCTCATCCCGCGAGATCCGGATGATGCCAGAGACACTATCATGGAGATAAAAGCAGGAGCTGGTGGGGAAGAGGCAGCACTTTTCGCCGGTGATCTTCTGCGCATGTATACCCGTTATGCCGAAAAACGGGGCTGGGCAACCGAGATTATGAGTCAGAATATGACTGAGCTTGGCGGGGTAAAAGATATTCAAATCGCCTTCCGCAACAAGGGCGCGGTTGCCCCTGAAGACGGGGTATGGGCCTCCCTGAAGTATGAAGGCGGTGTCCATAGGGTTCAGAGGATTCCTGTTACCGAGTCCCAGGGGAGAATCCAAACCTCAGCTGCCGGAGTCATTGTTTTTCCTGAGGCGGATGATGACGATGATGAGATTGAGATCGATCCCAAAGACCTGAAGATTGATATTTTTATGAGTTCCGGTCCTGGCGGGCAGTCAGTCAATACTACTTATTCAGCCGTCCGCATGACTCATATTCCTACCGGAATTGTGGTCAGTATGCAGGATGAGAAATCTCAAATTCAGAACAGGGCCGCCGCTCTGCGGGTTCTTAAATCGCGGCTTTTAGCCATGAAGCATGAGGAAGAGGCTCAGGAGGCTGCCGATATGCGGCATTCCCAGGTCCGCTCCCTGGACAGGTCGGAGCGAATTCGAACCTATAACTTCCCAGAAAATCGTATTGTTGATCATAGGACTAATTACAAGGCGTATAATCTGGATGCGGTTCTGGATGGCGATTTGCAGGCAGTCATTGATTCAGATATTCAGGCAGATGAGGAAGCCCGTCTGGCTTCTGCTCAGAAGAAATAAGATAGTATAAGATAGTTTAAGATGGTTTAAGATAGTCTTCTGCTTATCTGCTAACTTAATGCCAGCTTAGTGCCGGCAATACTGAAGCTTTAATCTAGTCCACTGGCCTGCAGCCGCTGCGATTATGGCAAGGAGCAGCATATATGGAGTCCCCTTTAACTTTTTCTTTAATGACTTCTGTCCAGGATGTTTTGCTCAGCACGACTCGGCTCCTGCAGGAAGCAGGGATTGAGCATGCAGATCATGAGAGCAAAATTTTGCTGGGCTCTGCTTTTGGTGTTTCCCTGTCAGATATTTCTCTGGCATCCATTATGGGAATGAGCCTGAATGATCTGCAGCCGGTAGGTCGCTGCAGGGCCAACAGAATTGCCGATCGACAGGCTTATGCCGATACCTTTGCCGCTACAGTTATCAGACGATCCCATCATGAACCTTTGCAATATATAGTAGGGCATGCCCCTTTTCGTTACATAGATGTTGCACTTGGTCCAGGTGTATTTATTCCCAGGCCGGAAACGGAAACCCTGGTCAGCCTGGGTTTGGATTATCTGGCTGGATTGGAACAGAAAAATGGCGAGCTTCCATTTTTCGTCATTGATTTGTGTGCTGGCAGCGGAGTCATAGGTCTGTCTTTGCTAACTGAAAATAAACAGACCCAAGTTTACGCAGTAGAAAAGGATCAGGCAGCCCTTGTCTGGACGGAAAAAAATGCCAGACGAATCTGCCAGTCCTCCATGACGGATCCAAGCCGATACCGGCTTTTGCAGGCTGATGCAACTGATCCTTCTGCTTTTACAGATGTGAATGGAACCATGGATTTGGTGGTAACTAACCCTCCCTATGTACCAGAATCCGAGATACCGGAACAAGTGGAAGTGCGGGATTACGATCCGCCTCAGGCTTTGTATGGAGGTTCTTCAGACGGACTGCGGATTCCAGAGCAGATTATTCTTCGCTCATTCAACCTCCTCAAGCCAGGGGGCTGCCTGATTTTGGAGCACGATCCTTCCCAGGGCTCTGCCCTTCGCTCTTTTGCTTCAGACCATGGCTTTTGCCGGGCAGAAACAGTGAAAGATTTAAATGGCAGGGAGCGGTTCTTGACTGCCTTTCGGCCATAGCTGGCTGGTGAGCAGCATAAGGCCCATTCCTGCCGAGCTTGGCCGTATTCCATTTATTTCTCTATTTCATTAGTGTATTTCAGGAGAGAAGGGCTTATTTCAGAAGGATAAAACTTTGGCCGGGCAAAGTCACAGTCACCTGAATGGGACCTGTGCCTGCCTGACTCGTCCTCTGGCATTTATTGCCTTCTTCAGTTGAACGGTGCAGGTCAATTGGGCGGGACAGGGAAAAGTCAAGCGGAGCAGATTCCTTGCGGCCATTCTGATATCTCAGCACAGTCGACAGGGACAAATTATCGCAGTCTTCATCAGACACATCCTGTAGGAAGAAAGATACTGTTTCTGCCTGCCTGCCGGGATTAAGAGCGCATATGAGCCGCTCAGCCTCCGTGCCGCTCCTTTTTACGGAATCTTCTGGGGCTGGTAGCTGATCTTTCAGCTCGGGTAGTTGCCGGGAATAAATCAGACAGCGGTGCTTGTCTGAAGCCAAGAGGGGAGTGAATGTTCCTGATCTGCCCAAAGCTCGATAGCTGTGGCGCAGAGATACAAGGGTACGAACGAAAGAAAGAAGGGAATCAGGATCCTGATCCTGATCTTCAACAGTAATTCCCCTGCTTGCTCCCTCGGCATCTATGGGTAGGTAGAGCTCGCTCGGATCTGCCGTAGAAAAGCCGCAGGCAGGGTTAGTGTCTTTGTCATAAGATGACCACTGCATAGGACTTCTGCTGCCAGTCCTGCGGTAGCCCCCTTCTTTCGTGGCTAGACTCCGGTACCGCATGCCAATTTCGTCCCCATAATAGATAAAAGGGACTCCAGGCATGGTCAAAATCATTGCCCAGGCCAGGGCAATCTCTTCCTTTTCCAGTCGGCCTCCAACCCGAGGGGTGTCATGATTGCAGGTGATAAAGCTGAAGCTTCCCTGGGGATGAGCCTTCTGCAGCTGATGATATTGGGGAAGATAATCGGACAAAAAGTCAAGGGGGCAGACAGGGGAGTCTGCATTAAAATAGCTCAGATCTTCTTTTCTTGATAAGGGTGTATCTGTATTGCGCAGAAGGCGGTTGTATCCGTTGGGCTTGCCGTCCCAGCGCCAATCCAGATAAAAGTCCATATCAAATCCTGCCTCCAGAGACTGGTCAGGCCGTCCCCATTCAGAAACAAAAGCTGCCTGAGGAAAATCGCGGTGAATAGGAGCCAGCATCCGCTTCCAGGCAGCGATAGTATATGTTTTCCTGTCGGTATCACGCTTGACCAGAGAATCTGCCATATCCACCCGGAAACCATCGCAGCCCCTGGAGAGCCAAAATCTCATGATATCTACCATGGCCGCCTCTGTTTCCAGGGGATGATTGCTTCCTGCCGCCTCCTGCCAGGGCCGGTGAGGATCTCCGAAACCATAATTCAAGGCGGGCTGGCATTTAAAAAAGTTGAGAATATAGGTAGCATCTCTCTGGCCTTCACCACCTATAAACGGCATTCCATCCCCGTCGCTGAACGCACTGTCAGTCCAGATGTACCGGTGAGAGAAGTCCTGATAATCGGTCAGATTGTGGCCTGTAGTCTGGGTTGAATCCTGACTGCTGGAAATGAACCAGGGGTGTTCCTCGCTGGTATGCCCGGGAACCAGATCTAACAGGACATGGATTCCCCGGGAATGGGCCTGCTCAAACAGGGTAATCAGGTCCTCATTTGTCCCGTATCGGGCTGCGACCTGACGGTAATTGCGGACATCGTATCCTGCATCCTTAAAGGGGGAATCAAAACAGGGATTAATCCACAAGGCAGTACAGCCCAGGGATTTGATGTAGTCGAGCTTGCTGATAATCCCGGGTATATCTCCAATCCCATCCTGGTTGGAATCGAAAAAACTTTGGGGATAAATTTCATAAAATACCGCATCATCCAGCCATTGAGGATGGTGGGGAGAGGAAGTATCAATCTGAGAAGGATCGGCCGGCAGATGGTTACTTAAGTCTGTCAGGTCCTTCCTGCGGTCTGTCAGGTCAGCTTCTTGAGTCATACGTGCTACTGTAACCTATATGGGTTACCGGGAGTGTGAGAGCTGGTACTCAGCTTTCTGATACTCAGCTTTTGTGGCGAATTGCACAATTTTTTTGTTCATATAAGCGTGTCGATTTGTTTATGGTCTTCATATTTGATACCATTAACTGAACGTTTTAATCACATCCATGGTAGGTTATTGTGACGAGCGTGACAAAACAATAGCCCCCGCGAAGCAGTGGGCGATTAAGGAGAGTTATATATGAAAAAACTCACTCGAGTAGTTAGCATTGCCGCAGCTGCAGCAATGATGTTTGGTATGTCAGCCTGTGGCAACAGCGGTTCTAACAACGCTGGAAACACAGAAGGTGGCAATGTTGCTCTTACCGTGTGGGGTCCTTCAGAGGATCAGGCCAAGAACAATTCCTGGCTGCAGACAATGGAGAAGAATTTTGAGAAGGCTAATCCCAAGGTCAAGTTCACGTGGAAGAATGCTGTAGTCTCCGAAGGAGATGCCAGCAAGAAGGTGAAGAACGACCCCAAGGCTGCTGCAGATGTTTATATGTTTGCAAACGACCAGCTGAGTACCCTCATGGATGCCAACGCTATTGCTGAGCTGTCTGATGATGCTGCCAAGCAGGTCAAGGAACAGAATTCCGATGCCATGGTTCAGTCCATTACCGGTTCTGACGGTAAGCTTTACGGTGTTCCTTACACTGGCAATACCTGGTTCATGTATTACAACAAGGCCAAGTACAGTGCCAGCGATATCAAGAGCCTGGACACCATGCTTCAGAAAGGCAAGGTAACCTTCCCTGTTTCCAACGCATGGTATTTCCCTGCTTTCTACATGGGCAACAATGGAACCATGTTTGGCAAGGATGGTACTGACGCAGATGCTGGCATCAACTATCCAGATGCTGCTGCTGTCACCACTTATCTGGCCAAGCTGATTGCCAACCCCAATTTTGCTGATGATTCTAATGGTTCTGGTCTGGCTGCTGTGAAGGCTGGCAAGGCTGATGTTTTCTTCTCCGGCACCTGGGATGCTGAGAATGCCAAGGCTGCTTTGGGCAACAACTATGCTGCTGCCCCTGCTCCCTCCTACACTCTCAACGGCAAATCAGTCCAAATAAAGCCTTTCTCCGGTTCCAAGGCTGTAGCTGCCAACCCCAACTCCAAGTCTCCTGAATGGGCTTCCAAGTTCGCTGCATACCTGGGCAGCACCGAGGCTCAGAAGGCACACTACACTATGCGCGGTGTGGTTCCTGCAGACAAGACTCTGGCAGATTCTGCTGATGTGAAGAAAGATCCCGCAGCTATTGCACAGATTGATACTGTTGCTAAGATTTCTGTCAACCAGCCTACTATTTCTGCAATGAACAATTATTGGGATGCTGCTACTACCTTTGGCAAGGCCCTTGCTCAGAAGCAGACCACAGTGTCTAACGCTGCTGCAAAGACTACTGCCTGGCTTAATTCCTACAAGAAGTAGTATTATGTGTAGTACTACTCGCGGGCAATATAGTCTTACAGTAATATAAGCAGTTATTCATTAGGCGCCCGCACTCAACCATGCGGGCGCTTTTTCAATTCCACTTAAGGAGGTGGATTGTGACAGCAACTGCGCAGGCGTCTGCAGGGGTGAAGAAAAGGAAAAAGAAGATGAGGAAGGATTATATCCCTCCATCCCGTTTTTCCTTTATACATGCTCTGAAAAACGGAAGCGTTATAGCAAAGCTCTCTTTCTTTATAATGGGGCTGGGCAACCTGGTTCACAAGCAGTTTGTTAAAGGTATTGCCTTTTTAGCAATAGAGGCAAGCTTCATTTGGTTCATGGTTGTTGCAGGCGGCAACAATTTGGCTCGACTGCCTAAGATGGGTAACGGCAAGGTCGAGAGATTTAAGGTGAACGGTTATTGGAAGTACAATACTCCAACACCTTCAGTAGAAGTTCTACTTTATGGTGTTATTACCGTCGTTCTTATTTTAGTTTTCATCTGGGTTATGTCTCTGGCTATGTCCTCGGCTTACAAAGCTGAAACCTTAGACAGGGAAACAGGACATGCGCCATCACTGGCTGATGATTTCCGCAGCCTGGCCAACGAGCATGCGGCAACCTCCATGATGTTCCTGCCTACCTTGGGTATCTTTATCTTTACGATCCTGCCTTTGGTCTTTATGATTTCCATGGCTTTCACCAATTATGATGATAAACATGTAGATCAGTTTTCCTGGGTTGGGCTCGACAGTTTCAGGCAGGTCTTCTCTACCACAGGCTCAACTATTAACATTTCCCTGTTTATGAGTGTCCTGGTATGGACCTTGGTCTGGGCTTTCTTTGCAACCTTCCTCAACTATTTCCTGGGTCTGTTTATGGCTATGATCATCAACCGTCCCACAACCCGCTGGAAGGGATTCTGGAGGGCCATCTTCTCCATGTCCATTGCAGTTCCTCAGTTTGTTTCACTTCTGGTCATGCGTACCATGCTTCAGCCTGATGGCGCCATTAACCGCCTGCTGGAAACCTGGGGATGGATTAACGGCCCTCTGCCATGGTTGACCGATGCTACCTGGGCCCGTGTCACTGTTATTGTGATCAACCTGTGGGTTGGTATTCCTTTCACCATTATGCAGGTTACCGGTATTCTGCAAAATATTCCTGCAGAGCTGTATGAGGCCGCGAAGATCGATGGGGCTAGCTGGTGGCAGATTTTCCGCAAGATCACCATGCCCTATCTCTTCTTTGTGATGACTCCCTATCTGATAACTACCTTCACCGGCAACGTCAATAACTTCAATGTCATCTACCTACTGACTAATGGTGATCCTACCCCTGTAGGAGCTACTGCGGGCAAGACAGATCTGCTGGTTACCTGGCTTTACAAGCTGACTGTGGACAAGCAGAACTACAGCCTCGGCGCTGTGATTGGTATTCTGACATTCGTGGTCCTGGCCGTGGTGTCTCTGATTACCTATCGCAATTCCGGTTCGTATAAGAATGAGGAGGGATTCCAGTGAGTAATGCAACTGCTGAACATCAGTTGGCCAATGGAGCCAAAGGGCTGAAGAATCAGAAGACTCGCCGCAGGGTACTGGACGTGATTACTCACGTTTTTCTAGCCCTGATGGGTATCATCTGGATTACCCCTATAGTCTGGGTTTTTCTGGAAAGCTTTAATAAGAATCAGGGTGCCTACCAGAACACTTTCTTCCCCACAAAGTTTACCTTTGATAACTATGTGAAGCTTTTCACGGAAACGGATGTCATGAACTTCCCGCAGATGTTCATGAACACCTTCATTGTGGCCATCTTTGTCTGCCTGATCAGCATGTTCTTTGTGCTGTCTGTGGCATTCTGCATGAGCCGCCTGCGTTTCCACTTCCGTAAGACTTTCATGAACATAGCCCTAATCCTGGGCATGTTCCCCTCCATTATGGCTGTTGTAGCTATTTACTTCATCCTCAAGGCTATGGGCCTAACCAGCGGATCCAACACTTTGATCGCCCTGATTATTGTTTACTCCGCAAGTACTGGTGCCGGCTTCTACGTGATGAAGGGCTACATGGATACGATTCCTGCTTCTCTGGATGAGGCCGCTTATCTCGACGGCTGCACCCGGTGGCAGGTTTTCTGGAAGATTATTGTTCCTATCTGCAAGCCCATGATTGTGTATCAGGCAATTACTGGCTTCCTGGCCCCCTGGTTGGACTTTGTGATGGCCGGGGTTATCGCCCGTGACCAGCACGGTTGGACCGTTGCCCTGGGGTTGTGGAACATGCTCCAGAAGGAATATATCTATCAGTGGTATACACGTTTCGCAGCGGGTGCGGTCTGCGTGTCTATTCCTATCGCCATCCTCTTCATTGTCATGCAGCGCTTCTACCAGGAAGCAATGTCTGGTTCTGTCAAGGGATAGGATAGGAAGGGATTGGTTTATCTTTCTGATAGGGTAATTTCTACCAGATTGATGTAAGTATCTAGTGCTCGTCCGGCTTCGGTTGGGCGGGCATTATTATTTTTATTATTTATAATGGAAACTGGTAGGCCATAAATTTATCAGTCTGGAGGATGCTGTGTATCAGTTTGTATTCCTTGACCTTTACGGAACCCTGCTGGATATTAGTACCGATGAATCATCACCTAAGCCCTGGCAGGCCCTATTCGACTATCTGACCACCCTGCAGGCGGAATCGGGAGACGCCGCAGCAGCGAGGGCTATTCCCGATGACAGTCCTGTACCTGCGGTACCTGCTGCCAAAAGTATCACTTCGCCGGATCAGCTGCAAACTGTTTTTCGCCAGCTGGAAGAGGAAGAAATGTGCCGTCGGGTGAAAATAGAAAAGGCAGAAGGCCGGTTGGAAACCAACCGCAGCCAGATTGAAATTGATATTGCCAGAGTGTACCAGAAAATTTTCTCTCTCATGGGTATCGGTCGGGAAGGACTTATGAAAAAAACAGGGAAGGATCCCATAGATGAAGCAGCAGAACTTTTTCGATCTGCCTCCCGCCTGTGGGTCAGACCCTATCCCGGAGTCCAGGATTTTCTTGACAACCTGAAGGGACAGGGGATTGTTACTGTTTTGGCCTCCAATGCTCAAGAATTGTATACCAGAAGTGAACTGAATCCTTTGCGCAGTCACCTGGATAGAGTTTTTATTTCATCGGCTATTGGTTATAAGAAGCCCTCTGCCAGATTTTTTTCGTACATAGTGAAAACTGTTGGAGCCAGGGCGGATAAAACTCTGATGATAGGAAATGAGGAGAAGACTGATATGGCGGGGTCCCATGCTTTGGGCATGGACGGGATTCTGCTCAATACTGGTATCGATTCTCACTCTGCTACCGCTCGTTTGGTTGTAGATAGCCCCGATTATGGTGCGGTCTATGACTTTATTGTCAATTCCTGAGGAAAGGAGATGAAGTATGCCTACAAGCAGCGAATTGAAAAAAAAGTCCCGTCGCCGTCACCGAGGGAATAGTGATTTTAGGCTCAGCTGGTTTCTTATTCTTTTTATGCTCCTATCCATGATTTCCGGCGTTATAGCCGGGACAGGGCAGATTAACCTGACACAGGTGGGTATGACCAGGCTAACTCTTGCTGTTGCCTGTGAAATGTCATCCTGGCTGGGCCTTCCCCTGGTGGCATGGATATTTCTCAAGCATTTTGAAGATTCAGATATGCCTTGGAGGTATGGTGCTATCCTTTTTCTTCTCGCTGCTGTTTGTGAGGCCCCGTACGATTATGTGTCCACAGGAAAGTGGATCGATTGGACCAGTCAGAATCCTCTGTGGGTTCTTCCTGTCTGCGCTGTGGTAATTGCTGCCTGGCAGTGGCTGGGGACCAGGGAAGAGTTTACCCGTTGGATTTGGCGGATAATTGTTATTATTGGAGCCTTAACCTGGGCCTATATTTTCCGGCTGGGACTGCGTGAGCAGATTCTTTACCAAGGAATAGTGATTTTAGGTTTTGTTGTTATCTTTCTGTGTTTTACCAACAAAGAAAATACTTTGACCTATATTGCCGGTGCTTGGGGAGCGCTTTCTCTTCTCACTCCCGGAATTGGGGTGCTCTTCCTTCACCGACGCAATGATACCGAAGGATATCCATCCCCAGCCTGGCGGTGGATGCTGCTGATTGCCTATCCTCTTCTTCTGGCAGCTTTTTGCTTTCTCAGATATCTTTCTTAGCGTAAAATTATTGAAAACACTGAAGAAGTATATGAGGAAGGGTGTGGAAGGCAACACGCCTGAAAAAATAGGAAAATAAGAAGCAAATATAGCGCGACATGCCAATGTTTCCAATTATTAGAACGTGCAATATAATGGGGTCGTACATATAAATTAAAACTCAAGGCAGAGTGGGAGCTGTTATGATTACTATGACAGGGAAGTCAATACGAAGGTGGTGGGCGTGGTTTACGCTTCCTACTTTCGTTGCTTTCATCATTGGATTCATCGTACCGTTTGTCATTGGTATTTATTTAAGCTTTTGCGACTTTACGACAGTCACAGATGCGCGATTTGTGGGATTCGAAAACTACAAGAATATCTGGTCCGACGGCACGTTTTTGCATTCACTGCTGTTTACTGTCGCCTTTACGATTGTAACAACAGTCATTATTAACATCGTTGCATTCGCCATCGCCTACATGTTCACCAAGGTGATGAAAGGGGCGACCCTATTCAGGTCAATTTTCTTTATGCCTAATCTAATCGGCGGTATTATTCTCGGGTGGGTCTGGCAGATCCTCCTCAACGGAGTGCTGGCTCACTGGGGCAAGTCTCTGACTTATTCAGCCACTTATGGTTTCTGGGGCTTGGTTATTTTGGTCTGCTGGCAACAAATTGGATACATGATGGTGATATATATCGCCGGTATGCAGAGCCTGCCGACCGATATCCTGGAAGCTTCTCAGGTCGATGGGGCAAGCCCCACACAGACCATGTTCAGGGTGATCATCCCCCTGATGATGCCTAGCATTACGGTCTGCTCTTTCTTAACAGTGACCAATGGATTCAAGCTTTTTGATCAGAACCTGGCTTTGACTAACGGTAATCCTGGGCATCAAAGCGAATTGTTGGCTCTGAACATTTACAATACATTTTACGGTCGCGTTGGTTATCAGGGTGTGGGGCAGGCTAAGGCAGTCGTCTTCTTCATCATTGTTGCCGTGATTGCTCTTCTTCAGAATCGTCTGACTACCAGCAAAGAGGTGCAGGCATGAATCAGAAAGTCAAGCATGAGCCTTTTTGGGTCATATTTTTCATCCTTATTTCGCTCTTATGGATTTTCCCGGTTATTCTCATCGTCTATAATTCTTTTAAGGCAAAGACATACATCTCATCAACCTATACTTTCCAATTACCCAACTCAAAATCTTATGTTGGCTTGGAAAACTATACCCTGGGGGTGGCTAGAACTGACTTTATGCAGTCCTTCTGGTGGACTGTTGTAGTGACTGTAGGGTCTGTCCTCATTATTCTTCTGTGCACCAGCATGTGCGCTTGGTGGATTGTGAGAGTAAACAACTTCTTCGCCAAGCTGATCTACACCCTTTTCCTCTTTAACATGATTGTCCCCTTCCAGATGGTCATGTTCCCTCTGTCTAAGATCGCTGACAGTCTGAGTCTCAATACCCCCTGGGGTCTGTGGATAATTTACCTAGGTTTTGGCGCAGGACTTGCTGTCTTCATGTTCACCGGAGTGGTCAAGGGGCTGCCGGCTGAAATTGAGGAAGCAGCTATGATTGATGGTGCCAGTGTGCCTTATACTTTCTTCCGCATTGTCGTTCCTCTGATGAGACCCAGTATTATATCTGTAGCCATCTTGGAAACCATGTGGATTTGGAATGATTATCTGCTTCCTTACCTGACTCTGGATCTGAACAAATACAAGACTATTTCTGTCGCTGTTCAATACCTGAGGGGAGGGTATGGCTCTGTCGATATGGGAGCTATGATGGCCTGCCTGGTTCTGGCTATTATCCCTATAATAATCTTCTATCTCTTCTGCCAGAAGTACATCATTTCCGGTGTGATTGCTGGCGCTGTTAAGGGGTAGTCATATTCGCGCCCTGCATTGGTGATGTAATCGCCGATAGCAGGGGTGCGGGTATGGAAGGAAAAATAAAAAAGGTAATTACAAGGTAATAAAAAAGGAAAGGTTCGATGATGAATCGTACGGTTACAAAAGTGATCGGCGCAGTCGCTGCATCGGTACTGGCACTGGGAACATTAGCTGCATGCGGTAGCAGCAGCAGCTCAGACGGAAAAGGACAGGTATACTTCCTGAACTTCAAGCCTGAAGCAGCTGATTCGTGGAAGAAGATTGCAGCCACCTATACCAAGGAAACCGGTGTTAAGGTCACCGTTCAAACTGCAGCATCCAACACCTACGAGCAGACTCTGCGCTCTGAAATGGCAAAGTCCAATGCTCCTACTCTTTTCCAGGTGAATGGTCCGATCGGTTTGACTACCTGGAATAAGTATGCTGCAGATATGAGTAATTCGTATATTTATAAGAATTTGCAGAATAAGGACATTGCCCTCAAGGCTGACGGAACTGTTAAAGCTGTTCCCTACGTTATGGAGACATACGGCATTATCTACAATAAGGCTTTGCTGCAAAAGTATGTTGGAAAATCCTATGCTGTGGTTAAGTCTATCAAGGAAATTAACTCCTTTAAGACTCTCAAAGCAGTCGCAGACAGTATTCAGAAGCATAAGTCCGACCTGGGTGTAGAGGGTGCTTTTACATCAGCAGGGTTTGATTCCAGCTCTGATTGGCGTTTCAAGACCCACCTGGCCAATATGCCTTTGTATTTTGAAATGCAGAAGGATGGGATTACCGGTCAGCCCAAGACTGTTAAGGGTACTTATCTGAAGAACTATAAGGATATCTTTGATTTGTATCTGACCGATTCCACCACGCCAAAGAATCAGCTGTCCAGCAAGACTGCTGATGATGCTACTTCCGAATTTGCAACCGGCAAGGCTGTTTTCTACCAGAATGGTACCTGGGCCTGGACTGACCTGCAGAAAGCTGGTTTTAAGGCTTCTGATATCAGTATGATGCCTCTGTACATCGGAGTGGGTGATGAGGCGCATCAAGGTCTGACCACTGGCTCTGAAAACTATCTGTGCATTAACTCCAAGGCTTCCCAGGCAGATCAGAAAGCCACTGACGCCTTCCTTAAGTGGATGATTACGACAGAAAAAGGCAAGAAAGCCCTGTCGAAGGATATGGGCTTTGTTACTCCTTTCAAGTCTATGGCTTCCATCAAATCTGATAATCCTCTGGTAAATGTTGCTCAGGAAGACGCCAAATCTGGGAAGAAGGATGTAACGTGGAACTTCACCATTATGCCTTCTGAAAACTGGAAGAATAATCTGGGATCCGCCCTGCTGGCTTATGCCCAAGGAACTGGAAACTGGGATGGTGTTAAGAAGGCATTCGTAGATGGTTGGAAGACCGAATACGATGCTTCCCACTGATTAAGCTGAATTTATCTTACTGATTCAGATCCAGATGAGATAATTCAAAAGAGGCAGATCAAAAAATATAGGTATCTGGCCTGTCTCGGCTTACTCCTGTGGTGTGCTTCTTGTTAAAGCAAACTGCGTGTGCACTCGGCTGCTGCTAAATCGGCCGAGTGCTTTCTTTTTGCGAATGACGTGGTATTGCTCCCTTTGCCGATAACTGAAAGTTGTATACAGAGGTATATGCTGAAAGAATGAGTCGTTTCTTCAGCCAAGATTCTCCTTTTATGAGGGGACTGTGGTGGTTTACTGATATTGTTATCATCAATGTGTATTTTCTTCTGACCTGTCTACCCGTCATCACCATTGGGGCCGCCTTAAGCGCTGCTTATGATGCAGCCAGAAAATCACAGGAATCCAGGGGGAATGTAAGCCGAAACTATTTCAAAGCTTTTACTTCAAATTTTGTGCAGGCCACCATCATATGGCTTCCGCTGGCTGCTCTTGGAGCTGGTCTGATCTATGCCTGGATAGGGTTTCAGGTTCCGCTGCTTTTGCCTTTTAAGGCTGTTCTCACATTCGTTTATCTGATGTGCTTTTGGTGGGTTTTCCCCCTGCAGTCGCGTTTTTCCAATCCTATGGGCAGGACCATTTCCAATTCTTTTATTTTCGGATTCTCCCATTTGCCAACCACCCTGCTTATTGCTGTCATTGATGGCCTCTGCTTATTCCTGGCCTATGCTTCATATGTGTATTGGATTCAGTCTCTCTTTCTCCTTATGGTTATGGGGCCGGGCATGATGATAGCCCTGCATGTTCCTTTGATTGAGCAAGCATTGAAATCTTATACGCAGGCAGAGCCTTCAAAACAGAAAGAGCTTTCAAAACAGAAAGAGACAGCAGTGCCAGCAGAGGCCTGTGTGCAAGGAGAAGAAAAATGACCAGCAAAATTCTCCCTTTATATGACGGCGACTCTTTGGAAAAGACGGTGCAGACGGTGACAGAGGCTATTCGGTCAGGGAAGACAGCCGTTATCCCTACTGATACAGTTTATGGATTGGTAGCAGATCCGCTGTCTGTCAGTGCTGTGCAGGGAATTTTTCGGGCCAAGCACCGTCCGCCGGAAAAGACAGTACAGATCCTGTGCTCGAATCCTGACCAGGCCCGAAAACTGGGGTTGATCATTCCGCACATATATGAGCAACTTCTGGATATTTTTCCGCCTGGCTCTTTATGTCTGGTTTGCTCGGTGATTTCTACCTGTCCTTTGGTTACCACCCGAACTGTGAGCGGGGGTGATGGGGATGTCAATGCTAGCGCGACAGCCGCTGACATGGCAGGCGCTGACATCACCAAGGCAGAAGATGGCAGCAGGGCAGGTGCTGGGGATTCTTGCCCTGGGGATTCTTGTCCTGAGGATTCTCATGCAAGCAGTGGAGAGGCCGGGAAGGGGAGTAGCAGAGAGAATTACAATTGCCCCGGTCGTAACCCTATCCTGCGTACCCAGGCTGTTCGGTTCCCCTCCGACTCTGCCACTCAAGCAATTCTTAACCAGACTGGTCCCTTGGCCGCATCGAGTGCTAATCGATCAGGACGGCAGGCTGCTACCACTGCGGCTGAGGCTTTAGATCAGTTGGGGGATGAACCGGCTGTTTATGCGGATGGGGGAGTAAGCTCAGGACCGGCAGCTAGCACGGTGATAAGTCTCGACGAATTCAGCATGCGAACCCTGGCCTGTGGTTGGGGCAATCCGCTGCCTGGGAACAAGCAGGCCTTGCCCCTGCCCAGACTGATTGTTCTCAGAGAAGGAATAGTAAGCCTGAAAGAGCTAAGGGAACAGAGCACAAGTCATGGTCTAAAGCTCGATTCTGTCACTTTTTTGTCCAGCTCTTTTCCCCGGTCATAGCCGCCTATACTGCCTATATCGTAAAATAAAAGGTCGTAGTCCCTTATCCTTTATCTTTGGAGGTAGCCCCCCGATGCGCGTCTATATTTTTATTGCCGCAATCGCTGGTGGTGTTACCTGGCTCATTACTCCGCTTGTCAGACACTTGGCCATAGCTATGGGAGCAGTGGGGCAGGTAAGGGCCCGTGATGTTCACACCGTGCCAACCCCTCGAATGGGTGGTCTGGCAATGTTGATCGGTTTGGCAGCAGCCTTGGTCTTCGCCAGTCGACTTCCCTTTATTTCCAGCGTTTTTGAGGGGAACAACATCTTATGGGTGGTGCTCTTAGGGGCAGCTTTGATATGCCTTTTAGGCATTGTTGATGACATTTTAGACTTGGACTGGATGCTGAAGATGGCGGGCCAGATCCTCATATCGGTTATGGTTTCTCTGGGCGGACTTCAAATAATTGTTCTGCCCGTAGGCAACAGCATGTTGACTGCATCTCCCAGCCTGTCCATGGCTTTGACTGCTTTCCTTCTGGTTGCTTCAATTAATGCTGTCAATTTTGTTGACGGACTTGACGGGCTGGCCGCAGGGATTGTTGCTATAGGAGGTGTTGCTTTTGGAGCTTACTCCTACATCCTTGCCAGGAGCACGGCAAACTATGCCTCTGTTGCTACTTTGCTCGATGTTATCCTGGTAGGAATCTGCCTTGGTTTTCTACTTCATAACTGGCATCCGGCCAAACTATTTATGGGAGATGCTGGCTCCATGCTTCTGGGGTATTTGATTACCTGTGCATCCATTATGATGACTGGCCGGCTGGACCCGGCCAGCATTCATGCCAGCCTTTATCTGCCGCTTTTTATGCCCATCCTCCTGCCTGTCTTAGTTCTCTTTCTGCCCTTCCTCGATATGATTTTAGCCATAGTCCGCCGCCTAAGCAAAGGACAATCGCCCATGCATCCAGACCGGATGCATCTGCATCACCGCATGCTCAGAATAGGTCACAGCGTGCAGTCTGCTGTTTTGATTCTGTGGTCGTGGGCAGCACTGATATCATTTAGCTCTGTCCTGATACTTTTTGTCAGAGTTCGCTATGTCGTCGTAGGATTCCTCATTATTGCAGCCTTGCTGACTGTAGCTACCTTGGCTCCAAGCTACAAAGCTGCCTGGAAGAAGGAGAAAAGTCGTCATGATTGACAACAGTAATTCTGACGATCATCCCATCAGCCGGGCCATCAAACCAGTCATTATCGCTTCTCTTCTTACCTGGTTGGCAGCTGTGTTGATTTGTACAATTTTCTTTGCATGTCGTCATGCTGCTCCTGGACTGAGAGCAGGGCTTTTTGGAGGTTTGATAGTTCTGCTTTTCAGCGAATCAACGCCCTTGAGCATGATTCTTCTGGATCAGATGGACCTCACCGGAGCCCCGTTTATTTCAGGTTTTTTTATGATCTGGGTCTTTAAATTTATAGCTGTTGTCATAGCAGGTTTCCTGATTGCCAACTTTGGATCTGTTATTATCAGGGATTTTGCTATTACCATTGTGGTTTTAGTAGCCCTTGTTACCCCTATCAACGTTTTTGGCATGTTTCATGCCCGCATACCTCTGGTGGATCCTGCTGCAAGAAAAAATAAGTAAGAGCAGGAGGAGAGCCTGCTGTTTGGCGATTTTATCAGCTGTCTTGTTTGATCATTTTGTCTTCAAGGCTGCGTAAGGATTGGTTTTAAAGCTGTATACTGCCGGGGGAATCTCACAATCTGATATGCGGCACAAGGCAACAATGGATTCGTCATGCGACCACCTTAAAGTTGGAACATGGCTTTAGAAAATTCTGTTGATGAACAACCATATTCTCCCCTCCCATCTCCTTTCCAAAAACTTGGATTGGCTTATGATGATGTCCTCCTTCTTCCCAACGAATCTGACGTGATTCCTTCTGAGGTTGATACCTCTACCCGTCTGACCCGGAACATCACCATGAAATCTCCGGTTTTGTCTGCCGCCATGGACACTGTAACCGAAGCCCAGATGGCTATTGCTATGGCTCGCAACGGTGGCATTGGCGTTCTGCACCGCAATTTGAGCATTGACGATCAGGCTAGCCAGGTTGACATTGTAAAACGGTCAGAATCAGGTATGATTTCTGACCCGCTGACAGTTTCACCTGACGCTACTCTGGCCGATCTCGATAAGCTCTGCGGAACCTATCATGTCTCCGGCCTGCCTGTTATTGACAGTGACAATCGGCTGGTAGGCATAATTACCAATCGTGATATGCGTTTCATTGATTCTGCAGATTATGATCGCCTCCATGTTCGCGATGTAATGACCAAGGATAATCTGATTACCGGGCCTGCCAACATTTCCAAGGATGATGCCCACCGGCTTCTGGCTGAAAACAAGGTGGAGAAACTTCCCCTGGTTGACGATGAAGGCAAGCTAACTGGCCTGATTACAGTCAAAGACTTTGTGAAGACAGAACAGTACCCTGACGCTACCAAGGATGAACAGGGGCGGCTGCGCGTGGCTGCTGCTGTTGGTTTCTTCGGCGATGCCTGGCAGCGCTGCACCGCCTTGATGGAAGCAGGCGTGGATGTTCTGGTGGTCGATACTGCACACGGACACGCCAAACTTATGCTCGACATGATCAAACGGCTTAAGGCCGATCCTGCCTTTGCAGGCGTTGATATTATTGGTGGCAACGTAGCAACACGTGAAGGAGCTCAGGCTCTGATCGATGCTGGTGTGGATGCTGTCAAGGTTGGCGTTGGCCCTGGCTCTATCTGCACCACCCGGGTGGTGGCTGGAGTTGGTGTTCCTCAGCTGACTGCCGTTTACGATGCCTCCCTCGCCTGCAAGCCCGCCAATGTTCCTCTGGTTGCCGACGGTGGTATTCACTACTCCGGTGATATTGCCAAGGCAATTGTAGCCGGTGCTGAAACGGTCATGCTGGGCGGTCTTTTGGCTGGAACAGAGGAAGCTCCTGGTGAGAAGGTGCTTCTGCACGGCAAGCAGTATAAGGTGTATCGTGGGATGGGTTCCCTCGGAGCTATGGCTCCCCGGGGTAAGAAGAGCTATTCCAAGGATCGCTACTTCCAGGCAGATGTTACCAGCAGCGACAAGGTTGTTCCCGAAGGTGTGGAAGGTGAAGTTCCTTACCGCGGTCCTCTGGGCTATGTCCTCTACGAGCTAGTTGGAGGTCTCCACCAGAGCATGTTCTACACCGGATCCCGTACTATTCCTGAGCTTCAGGCCAAGGGACGGTTCATCCGAATTACTGATGCTGCGCTGCGGGAGTCTCACCCCCACGACATTGTGATGACCAAGGAAGCCCCTAATTATACGGGATTCCATGAATAAAACAATTATTAAATTGTGAATAAAAAATTGTGAATAAAAAGGGGATGCTTCAGGGCATCCCTTTTTTATTGGTCTTACTCAGGTCTGTCTGCATGTGTATACAAACCAAGATAGAAAACTTTTCCCGTGCTCTCTTGCAAAGGGGTCTGTTTTGTAACTTAATTTTGTATACACGTTTATGCGGGCGAGTTGTTGCTAGCAAGCTTATTTCTTATCTTTCTTGTCACTACTGTGTTGTCTGCCGTAATGCCATGCTTTAATCGCAACTATTCCATCGACAATAAGAGCAAGAAGCTCTCTTATCCAACTCATTTGAGTAGCACTTCCTAATTCTAACAATAAGACTTACAATATGCGGAGATCGCAGCATTACCACCTGCAACCAACCAGGCAACCGCAGTCAAACCGTTCCAGCGATGCTGCTGTCTGAATCGTATGGAAATTCAGCAAAGCGTGATAAGTATCTGCACAAGCCCGGTTACTTATCTATACTTGCCAACCATTATTCGTCAGTTTCTATTCATTAGCTGTTTGGAGAGGAAGAGCAAGTATAGATAAGTATATATATATAAAATTACTCAGTAACTTCAATGCTTTCGATGAAAACTGGTTCCAAAGGGGCATCGCTGCGGCCGGTCTTTACAGAATCAATCTGATCGATTACAGCCTGAGAGGTGGCGTCAGTTACCTCGCCAAAAATGGTATGGTGACCGTCAAGCCACGGCGTAGGAACGGTAGTAATGAAAAACTGAGAACCGTTGGTTCCGTGGATTTTCCCATCGCGACCCCGGCGCTGGCCGGCATTTGCCATGGCTAGGATGTAAGGCTTATCGAATTTATGGTTATTAATTTCATCATCAAATTCATAACCGGGACCGCCGGTGCCGTCACCCAGAGGGCAGCCGCCTTGGATCATGAAATCCTTGATAATTCTGTGGAAAGTCAGGCCATTGTAGAAGGGATCGGTTCTTTTCATCCCATCCAGAGGGTCGGTCCACTCAATAGTGCCTTGAGCTAATCCCACAAAGTTGGCAACGGTTTTGGGGGCATCCTGGTCAAATAAATCAGTGGTTATAGTACCCATGGAAGTGCGAATTACTGCCTGTGTCATAATCAATATCTTTCTTAGTTTTTGGTTTTGTTCTTCTGTATTTTTATTCATGAGCTGGCTTTACTGGAGCAAGCATAAATCTTACTTGTCAAGAATAACCCAAGCGGTGGTATCTTGTGGAAGATGTCCATCAGCCGTTAGAGGACCTGAACTGAGAACCAGGCTGCCTGCGGGCAGTTCTGCTGCTTCTGAGCTGAAATTGGTTACTGATGCCCAGCCGTTGGCTCGGGCAAAAGCAAGAACTCCTCCCGTCAGGCCATTTGCTCCGTCTGGCTGGCCAGAGGAGCGATCGCAGTCAAGCCAACGCAACGATGTATCTGCGGTCTGTAGATTGTGTCGTATAGACATGGCTTTTCTGTAGAGCTGGAGCATAGATTCAGGATTTGGCTCCTCCACGTCCACGCTGAAGTCTTTGAACCATCGTGGCTGGGGCAGGTGGGGCCTGGAGGTGGAGCCGTTAGGAGAAAAGCCATAAGAGACAGTATCCACTGACTCCCACGGCAACGGTACCCGGCAGCCATCCCGACCTTTTTGTATATCAGATCCAGCGGTATTAAAAGCCGTAGGATCCTCCAGTTGGTCCCAGGGGATATCGGCTACCTCAAAAAGTCCCAGTTCTTCCCCCTGATAAATATACATAGAACCGGGGAGGGCAGCTTCCATAAGAATGGCAGCCCGGGCACGGCGGGTTCCTGTTTGGCGATCTTCCGGATAAGACTTTCCATCGCGCAGAATCCAATCTAGCGCAAATTGATGCAGGCTGGGAGAAGGAACCTGAGGAAGGGCAAAACGGGTAGCATGCCGGGGAACATCATGGTTGCTCAAAACCCAGGTTGCAGGGGAATGAGCACGCTGGGCCATAGCCAGTCCTTCTTCAATCGCCAGATGGAACTCATCCCGGGCCCAGTTCACCTTGGCGAACTCAAAATTAAAAACCTGTCCCAACTCGTCATTACTGGCGTACAAATACTGCCGGTCAGGGTTAACCCAGGCTTCAGCCACGGCAAAGCGATGAGGACTGTACTCATTGAAAACTTTGCGCCACTGACGATAAATATCATGGACTTCATTCCGATCAAAAAGAGGGTGGGAACCATTGGATGGCAGGCTGGCTTCAATAACCGAGTAGGAATCCAGATCATCCCTATCTAAGTCCTTGGCCAGGCCGTGAGCAACGTCTACCCGGAAGCCATCCGCTCCATGATCAGACCAAAAACGAAGAGTAGTCAGAAAATCTTCACGAACGCGGGGATTTTTCCAGTTCCAATCCGGCTGTTCTTTGGCGAACAGGTGCAAATACCACTGTCCATCTGCCACCCGGGTCCAGGCAGGGCCGCCAAAGTGAGATTGCCAGTTGGTGGGAGGCAGCTCTCCATTTTCTCCCCGTCCATCCCGGAAAATATACATATCGCGCTCGGGAGAACCAGGTTCGGCTTTCAGGGCCGCCTGAAAACTGGGGTGGAGGTTGGAGGAATGATTGGGAACAATATCAACGATGACCTTCAGCCCCCTTTGATGGGCTGCATCTGCCAGGGCATCAAAATCATCCAGAGTACCCAGGCGGGGGTCCACATTACGGTAGTCGTCCACATCATACCCTCCGTCTGCAAGTTGAGAAGGGTAGAAGGGGCTGAGCCAGAGGGCATCGATCCCCAGATCGTGTACATAGTCCATGTGAGCGGTTATTCCCGGCAAATCCCCTAAACCGTCACCGTTACTGTCGCTGAAGGAACGGGGATAAATCTGATATATAGCTGCCTGCTTCCACCAATCATTGGGATCTGACAACTGACTTAGTTGCTTAGCTGCTTTCGTTCTTTCAGCTGCTTTGGGCCCTTCAGTTGCATGGGCCTGGCTTGTCTCCTTGATTTCCTCAGTGTTCTCTGGTTCCAGCGCCATGGGAGTCCTTTCCTGCACGGTTGTCATAAAGGGTTAAGAATCGACACAGTCAGTCTAGCCCTTCTTCTTGTCTTCGGCCTTGCCCTCCTGTGTTGAGATTTTTATCCTCCCTGGAGAGATTTGCGGCTGCCTGCGCGCCTATATTGGTGACTGTCTTTCCAGAATATTGAGCAGGCCCTATGGCATAATGAAACGTTATGTCTCAGGACTCGGTTGATTATATCGTGTAGGTCACAGGGGCTGAAGATGATCAGACGGTCGTCAGTGAGACAGGCAGGAAGGCAAGAAACCATGACAGCGACTGATAATCATACAGCCCACAGTGATAATCAAATTTTTGATGCAGGCAAATCCCGGCTGATCTGGATAGACTGCGAAATGACTGGCCTAGACATTGACCATGATGAATTATGCGAGGTTTCAGTCGTCCCTACAGATTTCAATTTGACTGTGCTAGACAGGGGGATTGATCTGGTAATCAAGCCTTCTCAGGGAGCCCTGGACCATATGGGAGATTTTGTTCGCCATATGCATACTGTTTCTGGTCTGCTTGAACAGATGAAGGAAGGACTGGTTCTGGGTCAGGCGGAAAAGCAGGTTATAGAGTATGTCCGTCCTTTTCTCCCTGAGGAAGGTCAAGGCAAGGCCCATCTGGCAGGCAATACCATTGGTTCGGATAAGAAATTCCTGGACAAGTTCATGCCCGGACTGATGGGCTTGCTTCATTATAGAACGATAGATGTTAGTACTCTCAAGGAGCTGTCCCGCCGCTGGTATCCTCAAGTATATTCAAACCGGCCGGTCAAGCATGGAGGCCATCGGGCCCTGGCCGATATTATCGAGTCCATTGATGAATTGCGATATTACCGTCAGTCCATGTTCCTGCCCCAGCCGGGATTGTCTGCTAATCAGGCAGCTGCCGTCTGTGCTCAGATTGAGGAGACAAGTCTTCTGCGGACATACGAGCGGGAAGGCGATCCGTTGACAGAAACCACTTCTGCTGAGAAGAAAGATTACTAAACTGAAACAGTCACAGGCGCTGAAAATCATGTCTTCTGGAGCTTCAGTCTTTCTGACTGGGGCTCCGGGGGCGGGTAAGACATATGTTCTTAACCAATTTATTTCCCAAGCCCGCAGCAAGGGGGAGATCGTTGCAATAACAGCCTCAACAGGCATAGCAGCGACTCACATAGATGGACAGACTATTCATTCCTGGAGCGGAATTGGGGTTGACACAGTTCTGACCGCATCGGTTCTTAAGCGGATTAAAACCCGCCGCCGCAGAGCCATCAAAGACACGGATATCCTGGTTATTGATGAGGTATCCATGATCCATGCCTGGCTTTTTGACATGGTCGATCAGGTATGTCGATCTATAAAACGGTCAGACCAGCCTTTTGGCGGTATCCAGGTGATCCTCTCCGGAGATCTCTTCCAGCTGCCTCCGGTCAGCAGAACCCGTGCAAATTCTGACCCTTACAGCATGGCTGAGCCCAGTCCAGAGTTTCTTGCAGCCAGACAGTGTTACGCTCAGGAAGGCCTTAATCCTGAGGGATTTATTACCCAGGCTTTGTGCTGGAAGAGACTGAATCCTGTCATTTGTTATTTGACTGAGCAGCATCGGCAGGATGCAGGTGAGCTCCTGTCAATCCTGACTGACATCCGTTTAGGACAAACCACAAACGATGATATTCTATCCCTGTCCAGCAGAGTAGGCCTTAACCCTGATTCGTCAGATCTTGTTCATCTTTTCCCCTTCAACCGTGCTGCTGATGCCTTGAATCAGAGCCAATTAGACAGAATTCATCAGGATGAGCATATTTTTCTTGCTCAGTCGGCAGGATCTGCTCAGCTGGTGCAGCGGCTGAAGAAGAATATGCTGGCCCCGGAACAGCTTGTGCTTAAAGAAGGCGCAGCGGTGATGGCCCTGCGCAATGATGCGGATCGGCAGTTCGTGAATGGTTCTTTGGGGAAAGTTGTTGGGTTTCTTAATCGAAAGAAGGGCGGTTATCCCATTGTTGAATTTGATAATGGGAATACGGTCACCATGTCTCCTGCTACCTGGGAAATGCTGGATGGGGAAGAGGTCCTTGCTGCCGTCAGCCAGGTTCCTCTCCGCCTGGCCTGGGGAATAACTATTCACAAATCACAAGGAATGACTCTGGATAGGGCTGTCATGGATTTACGGAGAACCTTTGCGCCTGGTATGGGCTATGTTGCCCTCTCCCGGGTTCAGTCCCTGGAAGGTCTGTATTTGCTGGGAATCAGCTCTCAAGCATTTTATGTATCTCTTGACACTATTAGGGAAGATGCTCTTCTGCAGCAGATGTCGGGCAGTCACATTTCCAATCTGGAAAATCTGAAAGATGAGAATCGCCAGGGCATAAATCCTCAGGATATGAATCCAAACGAGGCAAATCTCCATGGCGGAATCTGGGAGAATCCTCAGGAAGGAAGGGGAAGGGACGTGGAAATTGAGAAATATGACGGAAGGGAAGAATTTGGGCAAGGCCAGCTTTTTTAAATTTCTTTCCTGAATTTCTAATCGAAAACTTTTGATCTTATGCGGCTGCTGACTGCTTATTTTGTCTGCAAAAGACCGTAATGTGTGGGATTATGAGTTCTCAAGCATTACGTATGTCCTCTTTGTTCCTGCGCACGTTGCGCGATGACCCGGCTGATGCCGATGTCGATTCAGCCAAACTTTTGATTCGGGCTGGCTATATTCGAAAGATCGGCCCGGGCTTATATTCCTGGCTGCCTCTGGGACTGAGGGTTTTGAACAAGATTGAAGCTATTATTCGCGAAGAGATCAACGCGATTGGGGCACAAGAGGTTCATTTCCCGGCCATGATGCCCCGAGAGCCCTATCAGATGTCCAATCGCTGGGAAGAATATGGGGATAATATCTTCAGGTTTAAAGATCGGCATGGGGCTGATTATCTGCTTGCTCCCACCCATGAAGAAATGTTTACCCTCATGGTTAAGGACATGTACACTTCGTATAAAGATCTCCCCGTAACCCTCTATCAGATTCAGGGCAAATATAGGGATGAATTTCGTCCCCGTGCCGGTATGATTCGCGGCCGTCAGTTTGTCATGAAAGATGCCTATTCTTTCGACATCGATGAGGAAGGCCTGAAAAAGGCTTATCTTCAGGAGCGGGGAGCGTATGAGCGCATTTTTCACCGGCTGGACCTGAACTATGTTATTGTTCATGCTGTCTCCGGTCCTATGGGTGGTTCTGAATCCGAAGAATTCTTGGCTCCTATGCCGATTGGTGAAGATACGTTTGCCCTGGCTCCGTCTGGGAAAGCTTGGAATGTTGAAGCTCTAACCACTCCGGAATCCGAGCCTCTAGATTTCAGTTCTATTCCAGCGGCTCAGGTAAAAGACACCCCGGATTCCACTACTATTGACAGCCTGGTATCGCAGTTTAATTCTCTTCACCCTCGGCAGGATGGACGGCCATGGCAGGCTAATGACACCTTAAAGAATGTGATTATTGCAGTCAAACATCCTGATGGGAACAGAGAAATTGTGGCTATTGGCCTTGCAGGGGATCGTCAGATTGATATGAAGCGGCTGGAAGCAAGCTTTTCTCCGGCTGAAATTGAAGAAGCTACTGATGAGGATCTCAGGAAGCATCCTGAACTGGTGAAAGGCTACATTGGGCCTGGCGTTTTGGGGCCTCAAGGGCGTTCTGCCGGCAATAAAGAGGCAGTGCGCTATTTGTTGGATCCGCATGTGGTTCGCGGTTCTTCTTGGATTACTGGCGCTAATGCCGAAGAAAAGCATGTATGCAATCTGGTGTATGGGCGTGATTTTGAGGCCGATGGAACGGTTGAGGCTGCCGAAGTCCGCCACGGGGACATGAGCCCTGATGGGTCTGGTCCCTTGAGTTTTGAGAGGGGAGTAGAAATCGGTCAGGTTTTTCAGCTGGGACTGAAGTATTCTCATGCTATGGGCCTGAAAGTTCTTAACAAGAATGGCCAGGCAGTTCCCGTATGGATGGGATGCTATGGAATTGGTGTTTCCCGGGTCATGAGCTGCATAGCAGAAACTCATCATGATGATAAAGGACTCATCTGGCCTGCAGCTATTGCCCCTGCCCAGGTTCATCTGGTGGCGACGGGCAAGGACGACCGGGCCTTCCACATTGCCGACGACCTTCTGCATCAGCTGGAGGGAGAGGGAATTGAGGTCCTCTATGATGATCGTCTTAAGGTATCTCCAGGTGTTAAGTTTAAGGATTCCGAACTTCTGGGAATGCCCTTGGTCCTTGTTGTAGGACGGGATGCCGTGAATAATGGTACTGTTGAGATTCGGAACCGACGCAGCGGTCAGGTACAGATAGTGCCGCTGGAACAGGCTTTTCACACTGTGAAAGAGACGGTCGGACAGCTGAAATAATTTAGAGCAGCAGAGTACATACAAGGGACAGGTGGAGATTGACTTATCCATCAATCCCGTGCCGGGGAATGTGGAAAACTCAAATGTGAAGGTACATTTGACCACATTCCTCTTTTGCTTTTTCATTTCCCTTCCCTGTGGTGCATAGTGGATTTATCTGCAGGAATCAGCCAGCAGATAAATCTCGAAAGGATAGCTATGGTACAACAGGCATTAACAACAGTGGTGGGTTTTGTAGGTCAGGAGCCTAAACGAGTCTCTGCAGACAATACTATTCCTATCTGCCGTTTCAGGGTCGCTGCAACTCGAAATTATTGGAATCGCAGAGAAAATCGCTGGCAAGAAACGTCAACAACGTGGATGGACGTTCGTTGCTATAGAAATCTGGCCCTCAACGTTATGGCCTCTCTCCATGTGGGAGATCCGGTGATCGTTTTGGGCAATCTGACGACAGACAGGTGGGAAAAGGACGGTGCCAAACGCAGCATAACCGTCATTGATGCTTCCAGTATTGGTCATGATTTATCTCAAGGGAAGGCTGCTTTTATACGAATACGCCACACAGACGATGATTCTGCCCACGAACAGGCCCCTTCTCATACTGATGATCCTATCCTTGGAGCGGAAGCAGATCCTCGTGACCTGTCTTCTGGCCCTATTCCGGGTGTTTCGGCTGGGCAAGAAGAAGAGTTTCAGGTCGGGGAGGAATTGGAGGATGACATGGTTCCCAACTGATAGAAACTTCGATAAGAACGTTATACTTGTCCTCGCCTGGCTTTTTATGCCTGTCTTGATTCCTGTGTGTGACACTTATATAGTCTTAAGCAGACATAAAGAAGGCGGCAGGGTACCCTGCCGCCAGGCTGCCAGCACAATCACACAACCAGTGTAATCACATAAAAGGTAATCTCAACTGGGTGTGCTACCAGATGCGGACTCGCTTATCAGGCTCGATGTACAAACCGTCACCCTGGTGAACATCAAAGGTTTCATAGAAGCGATCCACGTTAGCAACAATTCCGTTGACGCGGAATTCTGCAGGAGAATGAGGATCAATTTGCAGCATCTGTTCTGCGTAGTTTTCCGTTACTTTTTCGCGCCAAATGTGTCCGTAAGACAGGAAGAAGCGAACCAGAGCGGAGCAGCCATCAATAACTTCTGCCTTGTTCAGGGCGGCATCCATTTCTTCCCGGGAATCGTCCTTAGCTCCCAGAGAGATGGCCAGGGCCTTCAGCGAGATATTGACACCGCTTAAATCACCAATGTTCTCGCCGGTAGTGAAAGCACCGTTAACGTGAGGCTGTTTATCTTCCTTACCTTCGGCCTTGTACTTGTCGGCGACAATCTGAGGGGTGAAATGATTATACTCATCAATCAGCTCAGCTGTTCGGGCAGTGAAGTTGGCATGATCCTGCTCGGTCCACCAGCTAACCAGGGTCCCCTTGCCGTCATATTCGCTGCCTTGGTCATCAAAGCCGTGACCGATCTCGTGGCCGATAACAGAACCAATTCCACCGTAATTGGTGGCGTCGTCAGCTTCTGCGTTAAAGAAAGGAGGCTGAAGAATGGCTGCGGGGAAAACAATGACGTTGGTATTGGGGGAGTAGTAGGCATTGACAGTCTGAGGAGTCATCTCCCATTCACCCTTGTCTACAGGCTTGCCTACTTTACCCAGTTCGTAACCATTGAGCCAGTAATAGCTGGATCTCAGATCCTTCACCAGGCCGTAGTCATCGGCAATATCCATCGCGCTGTAATCTCGCCACCGCTCGGTGTAACCGATCATGGGGGTGAAGAGGGACAGCTTTTCCAGTGCCTTCTTCTTAGTATCTTCTCCCAGCCAGGTACTGCCGGTAATGGAAACTCGGTAAGCTGCTATCAGGTTGGCAACCAGCTTCTCCATCCGTTCCTTGCTGGAAGCTGGGAAGTGGCGGCGAACATATTCCTTGCCTACTTCTTCTCCCACGGTACGGTCAACCAGCTGAACCGCCCTCCTCCAGGGGTCGCGCTTCTTGGCTGTACCCATCAAGGCCTTGCCATAGAAGTCAAACTGGATGTCATCCATTTCTTTTGTCAGGGCTCCAGCCCAATGGATCAGCAGATGGGCCCGGGTCCACAGTTTCAGATCATCTACAGAGGCTTTCTTCCACTCAGCATTCAGACCGGTAAGGAAGTCAGGTTCAGCAACAACAACCTGGGAGAATACTGTTCGTATATCTACCGGTAAACTTTCTGCTGCAGGAGTGTCATTATAAGCCTCTTGCCAGGCATCCAGCCAGGCACTGATCGAATAGTCAGACAGAGTCTCATTCAGCTGGACGTAGGTGAATCGATTATAGGTTTTGTTGACATCGCGAGTTTTCACATTATCCCAGTGATGGGAGGCAATAGCTGTCTCTACAGCAAGCACGGTCTGTCCCTGTTTGCCTGCCTCCTTGTCATCTGCCGCATAGCCAGCAGCAGACAAGAGGCGTCCCAGCATGTGGAGGTAAGCCTGGCGGATAGGCTCAAAATTGTCTTCTCGGTAATAAGCTTCATCTGGCAGACCCAAACCCCCTTGTTCAATAGTAAGCACGTTGATGTCGGGGTTCTTGGAATCTGCTGTTACATAAAACTCGAAAGGAGTGGGGCCTCCGGCAACATTGAGTTTTGCCAGAACACGAACCAGTTCATCCTTGCTGTCTGCATTGTCAATCAGGCTTAGTTCTTCCCTGATGGGGTCAAGCCCTGCCTTTTCTCTAGCCTGAGTGTCCAGGTAGGCTCGGTAGAGGGCAGCAGACTTAGGGGAAGTTTCGGGAGCATTTTCCAGAATATCTTTGATGTTCTCCTGAGAATCATCGATGAGCTTATCGAAAGCTCCGAAACGGGGCTTATCGGCAGGAAGCTGGTAAGTGTCCAGCCAGGGGCCATTGACATAACGGAAAAAATCGTCCTGAGGACGAACTGTAGTGGAAAGGTTATCGAGGATGCCCTTGAGCTCGGCATCATTATGCTCTGATATTTTTTGTGACATAATACTATGGTACTTCATTCAAGGATTATTGTTTTTCATCATGTCTGGAACAGTTCGGATTGTGAGATTCCCCCTCATTGCTGTCAGGCAAGTGGTTGAATGCATGAACCAAACAGGTACGGGGCAGAGTATGCTAGCAGATTAGTATTAGTAATGAGCATTATCCATTCATATGATGTGTAAGCAAAAGAGGCTACATGATCGAGCTGAAGACAGACAGAGAAATTCAGGCCATGCGTCCTGCAGGCGCATTTGTAGGAGATATACTGGAGCATCTGCGCCACATGACCAAGGTCGGCACCAATCTACTGGAGATCGATAGCTATGTTAAGCAAAGGATTGATCAACGTCCCGATGCTCAATCCTGCTATGTGGACTATGCTCCCGACTTTGGAACTGGTCCCTTCCGTCATTACATCTGCACTTCAGTGAATGATGCTGTTCTCCATGGTGTTCCATATGACTACAACTTGAAGGATGGAGATCTGATAAGTCTTGACCTGGCAATCAGCGTTGGTGGCTGGGTTGGCGATTCAGCTATCAGTTTTGTGGTAGGAGAGCACAAGCGGCCAGAAGACCTGCGGCTCATCCAGTGCACCGAAGAGGCTCTGCACGAGGGAATTAAGCAGGCTATTCCGGGGAACCGCTTAGGCGACATTTCGTCTACAATCGGTCAGGTTGCAGCTGATTATGGGTACCCGGTTAACCTGGAATTCGGCGGTCACGGAGTGGGACATGTGATGCACGGAGATCCCTATGTTCCCAATGACGGTCGCGCTGGCAGAGGTTACCGCCTGCGTCCTGGTCTGGTCATAGCTGTTGAGCCCTGGTTCTTTGAGACAACAGATCGTCTTTATCAAGATCCCCGTGATGGCTGGACTCTGAAATCGGAAGATCATTCCCGAGGAGCTCATTCTGAACATACCATTGCTATTACCGATGATGGTCCTGTTATTCTGACCAAACGGCCGCATGAAAAGGATTTTAACTAAGGTAAGCAAGAGGGTAAACAGGCCTTGTTTGTGCGGAGCCTGTTAAAAAATCGCAGATTTTCCGCCGCTATCTCCTTTTAGAGTATTGTTAGGTTTGTGGCAGACTATGATTTTACGCAGGATTTGAGCGAAGCTCGTTCTAAATTTGAGACGATCAGTTCGGCTCTTGGCCGACAGAACCTGGCTGAGAAGATCGTTTCCCTGGAAAAGGAGGCTAGTGCCCCCGGTTTGTGGGACGATCAGGAGAATGCTCAGCTGGTTACCAGTAGGCTTTCTCAGACTCAAAATGAGGCAAAACGACTTGACGATTTGGAACGACGGCTTGACGATATAGCTACCTTGTATGAGCTGGGAAGCGAAGAAGACGATCAGGACAGCAAGGCGGAGGCTGAGAAAGAGCTGACTGCCGTTCGTTCTGATTTGTCTGATCTGGAAATCCAGACTTTGCTTGACGGAGAATATGATAATCGTGCTGCCGTTGTTACCATTCGTTCCGGTGCAGGTGGGGTAGATGCGGCTGATTGGGCGCAGATGCTTATGCGTATGTATTTACGATGGGCCGAAAGGCATCATTATAAAGTACAAATAATGGATACTTCCTATGCGGAGGAAGCTGGCATCAAGTCGGCTACTTTCGAAGTGGATGCCCCCTATGCTTATGGGAAATTGTCAGTCGAGGGCGGAACACACCGTTTGGTGAGAATATCTCCTTTTGACAATAACTCACGGCGACAGACCAGCTTTGCTGCGGTTGAGGTTATTCCACTGGTAGAACCAACCGATCATATAGATATTCCTGATTCTGATATTCGGGTAGATACCTATATATCTCACGGTCCCGGCGGCCAGGGGGTCAACACTACCTATTCTGCTGTCCGAATTACTCATATTCCTACTGGAATTGTGGTGACTATGCAGGATGAGCGCAGCCAGATTCAAAACCGCGCTGCTGCTATGTCTGTGCTTCAATCCAGACTTCTGGTCATGAAGCAGGAAGAGGAAGCGGCGAAAAAGAAGGAACTGGCCGGTGATGTCAAGGCAAGCTGGGGCGATCAGATGCGTTCCTATGTTCTGCATCCTTATCAAATGGTCAAAGATCTGCGAACCGGCTATGAAACGTCCGATCCACAGAAGGTTTTTGACGGAGATATTGATGCCTTTATTGATGCTGGAATCCGCTGGCGACATCGGGAACGGGCCAAAGAATAGGCATCAGCCGCTCCAGGGCATAGAAGAGCAAACAATGACTTATGGCTTTAGAGCTCAAAACACAGGTACCTCCTGATAGATACAGGCAACGAAAGCACAGACAACCACAGATCACAAATACGCACAGATAAGGATGAATATTTATGGCGTTGATTTCTTTACGGCACGTCAGCAAGATATATCCCCACGCTTCAAGACCGGCTCTGGATGATATCAGTCTGCAGATTGACCGGGGGGAATTCGTTTTCCTGGTGGGAGCTTCAGGAGCTGGAAAGAGTACCCTGCTCAGCTTGCTACTCCACGAAGAGGAGGCAACCGATGGGGATATTCGGGTCGCAGGCAACGATCTGCGGCGGATGCCGAATCGTCATGTTCCCCAGTATCGGCGGACAATAGGATTTGTTTTTCAGGACTATAAGCTTCTGGCCAATAAAACTGTTTATCAAAATGTGGCTTTTTCCCTGGAAGTGATTGGTACCAAGCGATCTACCATTAAGACTCTCGTTCCCCAGGTTTTGGATGCAGTGGGTCTGAAGGGGAAGGAGGACAGGCTTCCGCATGAGCTCTCCGGCGGCGAGGTCCAGCGTGTAGCCATAGCCCGTGCGTATGTAAATCATCCTCAGATTATTATGGCAGATGAACCCACAGGAAATCTTGATCCCACCACTTCTGTAGGTATTATGGAGGTTCTGGACGCTATCAATCGAACCGGTACTACCGTGGTTATGGCAACTCACAATGAGGAAATTGTCAACTCCATGCGGCGGCGGGTGATTGAGCTGCACAACGGTCAGATAGTTCGGGATGAGCGTCGGGGCGGCTATGACTCCTCGGTATATTTTCCAGATGAAGATACTGAGAAGAAATCAGCGGCTCAAAAGGCTGCCTCGGCGAAACGGAAGAATCCTCTTCTGGCAGTCCCTTCTTCCGAGTCTGATCTATCAGCTTTCCCTCCTGATTCTTCTGATTCTTCTGATTCTTCTGATTCTGTCACCATTCCTCAGCCTTCCCATGGGTCTGAATCTGCTGACGGCCAGGAAAAAAATCAGAAAAATGCAGCCTCTTCTAATCAGGCATCATCCGACCAGTCTTTATCCACTGTGTCTCCACCAAATAAGGCACAATCAGGCAAGGACCGTCCAGGCTTGTCTTCGACAAAACCCACTGCCAATCCTGGCGTCGACGATGATCAAGAAGAAGGTCTTCGCAGGCTGGCAAACAGTGTTCATTCTGGCCGGACAGGCCGTTACGCTGAAACCTTCCAGTCAGTAGAAGATACGCTGACCTGGGGCAAAGGGCTCACGGGTTCTGTGGAAGCCCACAAAAATGAGGACAAGACAGACAATCCGACCGAGGACAATCATTCGTTGGCTGCTCAGGCAGATCAGGCAGATCAGGCGAATGCGACGAATCAGTCAGATCAGACAAATCAGACAGACAAGGACGGTAATAACTGATGCGGTTACGGCTTATTCTTTCAGAAACATGGTCCTCCCTACGGCATAATTCCGTCATGGTCCTTTCTCTTCTCCTGGTGACCTTTATCTCTTTCCTCTTCATCGGCGCTTCCGTGCTGACCCAGGCGCAGGTAAACAAAGCCAAAGGAGAGTGGTATTCCCAGGTCGAAGTTGTGGTCTGGCTGTGTCCGGACGGCAGCAGTCAATCAGCGAACTGCTCGACAGGAAAGTCTCCCAGTCAGGATCAGATTGTTGCTATTGAAAACTCTCTGCAAGACGATACCAATGGGGCAGTGGCTAGCATGTCCTTTGTCAGTAAGGAAGATTTCTACAAGAATACTTTCCTTAAGCGCTACCCGGGCGGGGTATACAACGGGCGGACTTTGACGGCCGGTGATATGCAGGACTCCATTCACCTTAAGCTCAAAGATCCCAGCAAATATAAGGTGATTTCTGAGCTTCTGTCCAATAAACAGTATGTGGAGAGTGTGGAAGACCAGAGAGATGTGTTTGATCCCATCCTGGCTGTGATGAATAACGCTACCGTGGTAACTGCTATTTTGGCTGCTGTCATGGTTCTGGTAGCTATTCTCCTGACCAGCACAACAATCAGGTTGTCGGCTGCATCCCGCAAAACTCAGACGGAAATTATGCGTCTGGTAGGAGCTTCCAACTGGACAATCCGTATGCCGTTTATTCTGGAAGGTGTTATTGTTTCTTTACTCGGATCACTTCTGTCCTGCCTGACTTTGGGCGTTATTGTCAAGATTTTCATTACTGATTGGGCAACAGGAACGGTTTCCTGGATGTCTATGATTACGGTGAATACCGTCCTGCAGATTTCTCCTTTCCTGGTTGTTGGTGCTGTCCTCTTGTCTATTATCGCTTCCACAGTTTCTTTGAGACGGTACTTGAAGGTATGACAGAATGATGAATAATGAACGATGACTACGGTGGCATCGTGTATGCTTACGGCTCATAATTTTTTTATACAGAAAAAGGTTGAAAAATCAAGGGAAAGTGAGAGTCCTGTGAAGGAAAAAGTACGGAAGGCGGCTTCAGGTTTGGGTTTCCCAGTTTTTTCGCTTAGTATGGAAAAACGTATGGTCTTCGGGCCACAGCAGTAAGTGCAGATAGAAACAGAAAAGTGTGAGGTTATTATGTCTTTTCAGTGGAAGACGATAGTACGATCCAAACCGCTGATCGGCTTTGTCGCCATCGCAGCACTGATGACAGGTGCCATGGCTTCCTTTACTTCTGCCGGTTCTCAGCAGGCCTATGCCACTCCTTATCAGGATTTGACTGCTGCCCAGACCAGTAAGGCTAATGTAGAAAAAAAGCTGTCAGGGGTGAATGCTCAGCTGAAGTCTACAATCTTGCAGTTGAATGATCTGGTTAATAAAAAGATTCCGGCCGCGGAAGATGCTTCCAACGCTGCGGACGATACAGCTACTAAAGCTAAGCAGACTGCTCAGGAAGTTGGACAGCGATTGGCCGCTGCTCAGACGGATGAGGCTTCTTTACAGGCGCAGATCAAAAAGACAGGTGCAGATTATGATGATTCCAAGGCGGCCGTAGCCCAGGCTGCCCGTGACAGTTTCCACAGTTCTGCCTCCAGCAAGATCATGAGTTTGGTTACCAGATCTCGCAGCACGGATAGTTTTGTGGAAAATATGCAGACCAATTCTGCCGTGGCCAGAGTGGCTGCTGCTGAAGCTAACTCGGCGGCCAATACTCTGAGCACTGCCACTAATCGGCGGGAACGGCTGAAGGCTATTGAGCAGAGGATAGTTGCTCTTAAACAAGAAGCTGATTCTTCCGCAGCTGCTGCCCAGGCTGCTGCCCAGGAGGCTCAGCAAAAGGCAGAAAGTTTGACTGCTCTTCAGTCCCAGGCTGAACAAAAGCAACAGACTCTGACCTCCCAGCAAAGTCAGCTGAAAACTCAGGCGGCTAAAGAAGCTGTGGCAGTTCTTCAAGCCCAGCAAGCAGTTAATGAGTATAATCGTAAACTTGCTGCACAGCGGGCTGCGGAGCAGGCTCGGGCAGCTAAATTGGCAGCGGAACAATACAATGCCGCTATGGCCGGGAGGCGGGCCGCTCAGGCTGCAGCTGCCAGGAGGGCAGCATCACGGGCATCGTCATCTTCCTCAAACTCGTACAACAGGTCTTGGGGCAGCTCATCAGGAGCTGGGAGGGGGAGTGGATCCTCCTCTGCCGGCCGCTCTTCAGGAACTTCGTCGGGCGGATCGGCATCGTCTCCTTCTCATAGCGAAAATTCTGCAGCTACTGCCATGGGTATGAACTATTCGGTTCCTGGCAATTGTTCTGCAACTGCAACCTATTGCTACGGCCATCCTACCGGTCGGTCTTTGGGCGTTCTCGGCAGTGCTTACCCTTGGAGCCAGTGCACCTGGTGGGCTTACATCCGTCGAACCCAACTCAATCTTCCTGTGGGCTCTTACCTAGGCAACGGCGGCGAGTGGGATACCAAGGCAGCTGCCCTGGGTTACTACGTTAATACCACCCCGCATGTGGGCGCAGCTGTTTCCTTTAACCCTGGTCAGGCCGGATCTTCTGCAATCTATGGTCACGTAGCCGTGGTAGAAAGAGTGAATTCTGACGGAACCATTTTGATTTCCGAATGCGGGTCCAGGAACCACGGACGCATTCTGACCAGAATACTGGGTAACGTGAACGCTTATCATTACATTCACTACTGAGTTTTCAGCCAGTACTGACTTGTTGATTACCTGCTGAGTTTCCGGCATCCGCTGGTTCCCGGGACCTGCTGTAGCTACAGACAAACTATTTTCAGGAAGGCGACAATATGATGACGAAAAATCCGGGGCAGGATGAGATCCATATGATTGCTACCAATCGCCGGGCCAGACACGATTACACTATCGAAAATTCTTTGGAGGCAGGTCTGGTCCTGCAAGGTACCGAGGTCAAGAGTCTGAGGGAAGGAAGGGCTTCCCTTTCCCAGGCCTTTGTCAGTATTGATCCTCATCATCAGGTGTGGTTGGAGGGAGCGAATATTCCTGAATACCTCAACGGTACCTGGATGAATCACGCCCCCAAGCGCAAGCGCAAGCTCCTCCTTCACGCCGATCAGATTGCCCGATTGGAGCGGGGAATTGAAGCCAAGGGTTACACCATTATTCCTCTTACTCTTTATTTCAAACAGGGTCGGGCCAAGGTGGAAATTGCCCTGGCCAGGGGCAAGCGGGAATATGACAAGCGTCAGGCCTTGCGCAAAGCCCAGGATGACCGTGAAGCCCTCAGGCAGATGCGGCTTCACAATAACCGCTAATAATAATCGCTTATCCTCGTGTATACATCGTGTACACATCGTAAACGCATTAGGCACACATCAGATATGGAAGCCTAAGGATATATCGAAAGAAGGCGAAGTCCAGGGGCGCTAGTACAGTGTATAGTTATGCGTGATCATACAAGTAATTATTGCACGATCGATGCCAGCAGGACCCGGTGCGCCCGGTTAAAAGACAGCTTGTCCTTGAGGAAGGCAACTCTCAGATTTCCTTTAATTTTCTTGATTTGTCTGTCTCTCTTCCTCTCTGCATCTGCTTGCGGAACCTCTGATGGTCTGGATGAAAGAGGACAGAGTTTTGATTTCAGCTCTATTCCAACGAATAAAAAAATTCAATCTATGCTCCCTCAAGAATTGAGGGAGAAGGGGGTGCTGACCGTAGGTACCAATGCTGCCTATGCGCCGGCAGAGTATACGGGAGAGGATTCCCGTGTAGTCCTGGGGTATGAGATCGACCTTATCAAGGGGATTGCCAGGGTCATGGGACTGAAAACGCAAATTGTTCAGGCCAGCTTTAATAGCATTATCCCCGCTGTAGGAAAAAAATATACGGTGGGAGTTTCTGGTTTCACCATCACTGCTGAGCGGGAGAAAAGCGTCAATTTTGTGCAGCACTACAGGTCAGGGATGAGTTTTGTAGTCAATAAAGGGAATCCAAAGAAGATTACCGTCAACAATCTGTGCGGACGCAAAATTTCGGTTCAGACCGGGACTATGCAGGAGACTGACGCAGGCACGATGTCGGAGAAATGCCTATCGCGCGGCAAACCAGCCATAACCATCCGCTCTTACCGGGATCAGCCGTCGGCTACCATTGCTTTGATATCCAAACAGGTTGATGCCATGTACACCGATACCCCTGTGGGCGAGTATGCAGTCAAAGAAACTGAGGGTAAGCTGCAGATGCTGGGCAAAGCAAAAGGTGTGGCCCCTATGGGCATCGTGATCGCCAAGAACGATATGGCAACTGCCCGGGCAATCAAGGCAGCTTTACAGATTCTGATTGACAGGGGGACGTACCGGAAAATCCTCTCATCCTGGGGAGTGACCTCAGGAATTATAAAGAAAGCGGTAATTAACCCTAAGCTGAAAAGCACTGCCAGCTAAGGAAAGGCGGAACTATGACAGATCATCACACATCCACATCAGAAGATCCAATCCCTAATCGAATTCATGCCCGGCCTGTGCGGCGGCCCGGAGCCATTATAGCTGGCCTGATCGTTCTACTGGTGACGGCCATGCTGATTCATGGGATAATCACCAACCCAAACTTTGAATGGAACGTGGTCTGGCGCTACCTGTTCAATGAGCATGTTCTCAGCGGCGTTGCATGGACCTTAATTCTCACCTTTGGCTCCTTCCTGATTGCTACTTTTTTGGCTATCGTGCTGGCTGTTATGAGACAGTCGGTCAATCCTGTCTTGAAGGCTGTCAGTTGGTTTTATATCTGGTTCTTCAGAGGAACTCCTGTATATACCCAGCTGGTTTTTTGGGGACTAATCGCTGTTTTGATTCCCAAAATCAGCCTGGGCATTCCTTTTGGACCGACTTTTTTCAGCATCAACACGGAGGAAGTTTTTACAGCTGGTCGGGCTGCACTAATCGGTCTGGCACTCAATGAAGCCGCTTACCTGTCTGAGATCGTCAGGGCCGGCCTGGAATCAGTGGACAAGGGGCAGACCGAAGCTTCTCAGGCCCTGGGCATGAACCGCAGACAGATCATGTACAGAATTGTTCTTCCCCAGGCCATGCGAATAATCGTGCCTCCTATGAGCAATGAAGCCATCGGCTTGCTCAAGACCACCTCACTGGTGCTGGCTGTTCCTTTCACCATGGAACTTCAGTATGTAACCAATTCCATTACCTATAAGACCTATAAACCCATTCCCTTGCTGCTGGTGGCCGCCATCTGGTATCTGATCATAACTTCTATTTTGATGGTTATTCAGCATTATCTGGAAAAGTATTTCAGCCGGGGCTTCACCGATGAAGCTGCAAGATCAAACAGTATTTCCGGCAGCTCTCTGTCTCAATCGTATAAGGCTGATAAAGAGAAAGCCCGACGTCGGGCTGTAGAGGCCAAGCACCTGGGTCTGAATGCCTGAGATAGCAGCAGAATACAACGAAGAATAGCTCAACGATCAGGCCGCTAAGAGAGGAATCATGAATAACAATACGGGAAATAAGAATACGGAAAATAATACAGGAAAAAGGCAGGATAAGCAGAAACCGCAGATTATCATCAATCAGGTGCATAAAGAGTACGGCGACCTGCATGTTCTTAAAGGAGTCAGCATGACTGTCATGCCCGGAACAGTGACAGTTATTCTAGGTCCGTCAGGCTCCGGCAAATCAACCCTGCTGAGACTCATCAATCAGCTGGAAACCTTAACCGGAGGCAGCATTACCGTAGATGGTCACCTGGTCGGGTATAAATATGTTGGTCATGGGAAGAGGAAAGTGCTTCAGACCTTGAATGATAAAGAGATTGCCCGCCAGCGCTCATCTATTGGCATGGTTTTCCAGCGTTTTAACCTTTTCCTCCATATGACAGTCTTGGAAAATGTTATGGAGGCCCCGATCCATGTTGCTCACCAACCCAGGAGCGTAGCTAAAAAGGAAGCCCTGGAGTGCTTGGACAGCGTGGGTATGCTCGACCGGGTAGACCATTATCCTTCCCAGCTCTCCGGAGGCCAGCAGCAGCGGGTGGCTATTGCCCGGGCCATTGCCATGCATCCCGATATTATGCTTTTCGATGAACCTACCTCCGCCCTGGATCCTGAGCTGGTCGGGGAGGTTCTGACTGTTATCCGCGATCTGGCTCAAAAAGGGATGACCATGGTGGTGGTGACTCATGAAATTGGTTTCGCCAAGGAAGTCGCTGATCAGGTGGTCTTTATGGATGGGGGAGTGATTGTAGAATCAGGAGGTCCAGATATTATTGATCATCCTCAGGAACAAAGGTTCAAAGGTTTTCTCAATTCAGTCCTGTAGAGCATGAGTCAACGCTAGGTGCATTATGCTTTGGTAATTGTAATTTTTCTCACTTTATTTCCCCTGTCTGTGCTTTCTGTGTTACCTTTGAAGATAAGCGTGGACTATGCATATCTGCGCGTTTATATAAGGTACCAGTAATTTAGGTAGATAACAGTAAATATCAATCCTTCAAGGAGGTAGACCATGACAAAGAAGATTTCAGTGCTTGTAGGCAGCCTTCGCCGCGAATCCATTGCCAGGAAGATTGCCCAGGCAATCATTGGTATGTTCCCTGATGACTATGAAGCTCACATTGTTGAGATTGGCAATCTGCCGCTCTACAACGCCGATTACGACAATCCTCAGGAAGAGTATGCTCCCCTGCCTGAAACTTATACTGCTTTCCGCACTACCATTAAGGCCAGCGATGGGGTGGTGTTTGTCACACCCGAGAACAATCGCCTGGTCCCGGCAGTCATGAAGAACGCTATTGATGTGGCTTCCAAGCCCAATGGCGATGTTGCTTGGAAAGGCTTACCGGCAGCCATTATCAGCCATTCTGTTGGTGCTATGGGCGGTTATTCTTCTCAGAAGACGTTGCGTTTGGCTTTGTCGTACTTTGATATGCCTCTGATGGGTCAGCCCGAGGTTTTCCTGGGTAAGTCCGCCACCATGATCAACCAGGAAGGCACCTTTGCTAACGAATCGACCTTTAATTTTGTCAAAGGCTATATTGACAAGTTTGTTAAGCTGGTTGAGGCTAACCCCCGCAGCTAGGCTCTTCCGTTGGAGCTTTGGTGGTGATTCTCTGCACGCATAAGTCTTAAGCCCCGGCTGTGAGTAGAATAAAGGGCATGTGTGGAATTGTTGGATACGCCGGAAAGGGCGTAGAATGCGGTAAACCCTTGGAAGTCTGCCTGCAGGGCTTGAAAAGACTGGAGTACAGAGGGTATGATTCAGCTGGTGTAGCCCTGGTAGCCCCCGGGATGGATAGGGTTGCTGTGCGCAAAAAAGAAGGCAGACTGGACAATTTGGTTGCCGAAATTGAGCGCAATCCTTTGCCTGATGCCACTATTGGCTTAGGCCATACCCGATGGGCAACCAGTGGTATTCCCAGCGATCTTAATTCTCACCCGCATCTAAGCGAAGACGGCAAAATTGCCTTGATTCATAACGGAATTATTGAGAATGCGCCTCAGCTTAAGTTTGATTTGCAGTCGGAAGGGTATAGCTTCGTTTCGGCTACCGACACGGAGGTAGCAGCCAAACTTCTGGGAAAGATTCAAAATCAGATCATTGACCAGACAGGCAGGCCAAATTTGTTTGAGGCCCTGCGCCGGACTGCCCGTATGATAGAGGGCGCCTTCACCCTGTTGGCTGTGGATGTACGCCAACCGGAAACGGTGGTGGGAGCCCGTCACGACTCGCCTCTGGTTGTGGGGCTAGGCCAGGGGGAGAACTTCCTCGGATCGGATGTAGCTGCTTTTGTGGCTTATACCAAGAAGGCCCTGGAACTTGGTCAGGATGAAGCAGTTATGATTACGGCTGATTCTGTAACAGTCACTGATTTTGATGGTAATCCTGCCCAAGCCCGTGAATTTACTGTGGACTGGGATGTGAGTGCCTCTCAGAAGGGAGGCTGGGACTCTTTTATGGATAAGGAAATTCATGAAGAGCCTGAATCCGTACAGAATACTTTGTTGGGCCGCTTCGACAGGAATAACAACCTGAACCTGGATGAAGTACACATTGATGAGGATGCTTTCAGATCCATTGACAAGATCATTGTGGTTGCCTGTGGTACTGCCTCCTATGCCGGAATGGTAGCCAAATATGCCATCGAACATTGGGTAAGGATCCCTGTGGAAGTCGAGCTGGCGCATGAGTTCCGTTACCGTGATCCCATTCTGACTCCCAATACCCTGGTTGTAGCTATTTCCCAGTCAGGCGAGACTATGGATACTCTCATGGCTTTGCGCCACGCCCGAGAACAGGGATCCCGGGTCTTGGCTATCTGTAATACCCAGGGGTCAAGTATTCCCCGTGAGTCTGATGCTGTTCTCTATACTCATGCCGGCCCTGAAATCGCCGTTGCCTCGACCAAGGCCTTTGTTGCCCAGATTACGGCTGCTTACCTGCTCGGGCTCTATTTGGCTCAGGTTAAGGGCACTATGTATAAAGATGAAATTCGACAGATTATCGCTTCCCTGAAGGAGATGCCGGCTAAAATCCAGAGGATTCTGGATACGCAGGCGACTGTAGTTGAAAAAACAGCAGAGAAGATGATCAATGCCCGCTCCTTCCTCTTCCTGGGGCGTCATGTTGGTTATCCGGTGGCTATGGAAGGCGCACTGAAACTGAAGGAAATTGCCTACACCTTCACTGAGGGCTTTGCTGCCGGCGAGCTCAAGCATGGACCTATTGCCCTGGTTGAAGAGGGGGAGCCGATCGTGGTCATTGTCCCTCCTTCCCGGGGGCGAAATATTTTGCATTCCAAAGTCATTTCCTCCATCCAGGAAGTCAGGGCCCGGGGGGCATACTGCATTGCTATAGCGGAGGAAGGCGATGAGGATGTAAAGGATTACGCCGATACCGTCTTTTGGCGGCCTGAATGCCCCACCTTGATGAGTCCTCTGGTTGATGTAATTCCTCTTCAGCTTTTTGCTATGGATATGGCCAAGCTCAAGGGGTACGATGTGGATAAGCCACGTAATCTAGCTAAATCGGTGACGGTGGAATAAAAATGCACGGCTTGCATCTGTCTGATCTGTCTCAGGCATTATCCTATCCTGGCCCCGATGATTCCAAGTACACTCGGGGGGTAACAGGGCTGATTACTGGTTCCGACGAGTATCCTGGTGCTGCCGTGCTGGGAGTTACCGCTGCGGCCAAAGCCGGTGCCGGTTATGTGCGCTACAGCGGCAGTCAGGTCAGTTCCCATCTCGTTCTGGCTTCCCGGCCGGAAGTTGTCGCCCATCTTGATTTAGCTTCACATGTGAATTCCTGGGTCATTGGATCTGGATTTCCTGATGTAAGTCCGGAAAGTCTGGGCCAGGATCGTTGTCAGATGGCAGTTGCTCTTTTGTCTGCTTTTGCCGGGAACAGATCAGATGACTGCAATCAGGAGGATTGGCAGGCTGCCCAGAACGCTGTATCTCAGGCTTATGCCGTGATTGATGCCGGGGCTTTGTCCTATTTTGCTTTCCTGGCCTCCACTCGACCTTTAACCGAAGCTGGCTCCCTGAGACGGGTGGTAGTCACCCCGCATGCGGGAGAGGCGGCTCTTATGCTTAGCCGGTGCGGGTATAGCTTGGAGAGGCATGATGTTGAATCATCCCCACGCAAGTATGCCAAAATTCTCTCCGATGAACTTGAATGCGTGGTCGTTCTTAAGGGGTCCCCCACCATTATTTATGATTCTCACAGCAGCAAGGAAGCAGTGGAGATTGCGGGTACACACTGGCTGGCAACTGCTGGAACAGGGGATGTGCTGGCAGGAATTACGGGTACCTTACTGGCGGCGAATGCATCAGCCATGAATAAATCTGACATAGATATACAAACAGTAGCGGCAGTTGCTGTATTTATTCACTCTATGGCCGCTGCCCGCAGCGCTGGGGATAGAGCCACTATCAGCAATCTGACCGAGGGGGGGAGCAGATCAGGTGCTTCCGGCCATCCCATTACTGCCCTGGATATCTGCGATCAGGAAGCAGCAGTTATAGGAGATCTTCTTTCCGGAACCGCTTCTTACCTTCCTGATACCTATCTTCCTGGTTTTCTCCAGTGACATACAGTCAGAAGCCGGCTGACAAGCCCCATCGCTGGGTCCTGGACGAACCTGTTATCCCTGCTGATCTTCCTATTCTCTACGAAGACCAGGCAATCATAGCCGTGGATAAGCCCCATTTTTTGCCCACCATGCCTAGGGGAATGTGGTATAAATCGACAGCGGTAATGACAATGCGGGAGAGAACAGGCAATGATTCCCTCATCCCTGCTCATCGCCTGGACCGGATGACAGCCGGGGTCCTGATTTTAGTCAAGGAACCGCAGTATCGCAAAATGTATCAGATGCTTTTTCAAAGTCGGCAGGTGCATAAAACCTACCAGTGCCTGGCCCCAATCCGACCGGCTTCTCGGCCCCGACTAGGGCTGGTCGGTCACGTTTGGTCTAGGAAAGGAGAGGACAACAACCTGACTGTTGATGTGACCAACCTGTCTTTCCCTCTCCTGCGATCTTCTCATATCACCAAAAAGCGGGGAATTCTTCAAGCCTATGAGGAAGCGGAAGCCATCAATGCTGTCAGTCTTATTACTATTAGTTCTCATCAGTCATCTCACGCTTTGAATAAGGGTCTGAGGGCTTATACCCTCCACCCCCTGACTGGGAAAACTCATCAGCTCAGGGTTCATATGACCAGTCTGGGTCTCCCTATTGATGGTGATAACTGGTATCCTCAGGTTGAAGAAAGAGCGTATGATGACTTTTCCCACCCTCTTCAGCTGATAGCACGAGAGATTTCTTTCACTGATCCTTTGACCGGGCAAGAGCGAATAATCCGTTCAAACAGGCCGTTCATCATATGAGATTAGGTCTGGAAAGCTGAGGTATTCGTCTGCCAGGTCTTTTAGAGTGAAAAGACGTTATTTCTTGCCACACGGTTGGTTACATGAGGTTGGTTGCTACGAGGCTGGTTATATGAGGAGCAGATGGTACAGAGAATGAGCACAGATGTGAACAAACAAATCTCCTGGAAGCAGAGGATGAGTAAGCCCCTATCACAGGAAGAATCGTACAGGAACGGGCGTTTAACCCATACTGCCTTTGTTTCTCTGGCAGTCCTGACTTTCATAACTTTCCTGGGCAATTTCACCCAACTTCAGCTGTCAGCAGCCCTGCCCACCGTCGTCAGCGACTTTCACATCAACGTGACCACCGGTCAGTGGATGACCTCAGTTTTTCAGCTGGTCATGGGAGTTATGGTTCCCCTGACTGCCTTCTTAACCCGTCGTTTTACTACCAGACAGATTGTGCTCACCTCTATGGCAGTTTTTGTCCTCGGCTCAGCCCTGGCCTGGCTGGGTCCCACTTTTCCTTTGGTCTTGCTGGGCCGAATTCTGGAAGCAGTGGGAACTGGCGTCATGTGGCCGGTTCTGCAAATTACCGTCTTCTCCATATACCCTCTTTCCCGCAGGGGAGTAGCTATGGGGACGGTTGGAGTGGCTATGAGTGTGGCTCCAGCCGTAGGGCCGACTTTTGGCGGTTGGCAAACTGACAGTCACGGCTGGAGGTCCATCTTCTTTACTCTGACGTTGGTGGGTATTTTCGCCTTTATCCTGGCCACTTTTCTCCTGCGCAACTTTGGGAAGACCGACACAACAGCAAAAGCTGATTTCTTCTCTGTGGCCCTGTCTGTTTTTGGTTTTGGCGGTCTCATGTTTGGCTTTACCAACATTGAGTCCTATCCTTTTGCGGCCCCACTTGTTTGGGCACCTATGCTGGTGGGTCTCCTGGGCATTGTTTGGTTTATTCTCCGTCAGATTAGCCAAGCTCGAATTTTCAAGGCTGCCCAGGCTGCCGGAGAAATGACAGCCGATAAAAGAGGACAGGGTGCGTCTGTCAATGCCCAGCCCCCTTTGCTGGATTTAGGAGTATTGAAGAACAGAAGTTTCTGTATGGGAACGATTGTCGCCTCTTTAAGCTTCTTTGCCTTCAGCTCCATTACGGTTATCATCCCTCTGTATATTCAAAATGACATGGGATTTTCGGCCACCATGAGCGGCTTAGTTATGCTTCCCGGTGCTTTTGGCCAGTGTATTGCCCAGTTCTTCGGGGGTAAAATGCTGGACAGATTTGGGGCCCGGCCTGTTGCCCTGGCCGGATCAACTATTTTGATGATAGGCACCATTATGATGAGTATGATTAATCTTCATACATGGATCTGGTGGGTATCTATCAGCCAGTTTACCCGGCAGATTGGTATGGGCTTTACCCTGATGCCGGTGACGACCTGGTCTCTTAACTGTCTGGAACCTGAAGATGTGTCTGCCGGCTCTGCAGTTACCAATACATCCCGGCAGATTGCCGGTGCAGTGGGGGCCCCAATCCTGGTTATCCTCATGGAGATTTTTGAAAAAATGCGTCTATCTGCTCTGGGTGGAGCTCAATCTCAGGTAATTCCCTCCAGCGTGTTCGCTATCAAATGGGTGTTGAGGATTTCGTCTCTTATAGCTTTGATGATGGTGCTTATGGTTCTCTTTGGAGTGAGGGGCCGGGGAGCAGGGTCTTCCCATGATGTGGCCAGGCGGGCAGTGGCAAAAGCCCATCAGGAGCTGGAAAAGCATCATATAATCCAGACTCATAGGGCAGCTTGAACCTCTTGAACCTTCGTTTACAGGGGAAGTGCCCTCTCAACCTGATCGATGGGCATGTCTTGACCGGTCCAGAGCTTAAAGGAAGCAGCTCCCTGATGGATCAGCATACCCAGCCCGTTCATTCTCACAGGAACCCGAGCTTCCTGAGCTTGAGTTAGGAGTCTGGTCTGGGCCGGCGAATAGACCGTATCTACCAGGGCTGTCAGATTGCTTAGCCAGGAAGGATGGTCCACCAACGACTGGCCTTCCTGGCCTTCCTGGCTTCCCATTCCTACTGATGTGGCATCAATATACAGGTCAGAGGAGAGCAGTTCCCGGCGGAAGGCAGCTTTATCTTCCAAGGGAAAGAATTTAGCTCGTGTCTGGCTGATAGACGTGATTTTTTCTACTAGGTCTTTGGCTTTATGGGCAGTCGGGTTTGTCTGCCCCTGACTTGTGTAAGCCCGGTTAAAAATGGAAATTTGCCCTGCTCCGCTTAAGGCTGCCTGAATGGCTATGGGGCTTCCTGCTCCACCTGCTCCAGCCAGGGTAATTTTTTTGCCTTCTATGGAATATCCCCGGGCTTTCAGGGAATTAACCAGGCCCAATCCGTCTGTAGTGTAACCGGTCAGGATGCCCTGACGGTTAACAATAGTGTTGACTGATCCAACCAGGCTGCTGGTTTGATCAAGCTGATCTAGGAAGGGAATCACTGCTTCTTTATAAGGCATAGAAACGTTGGCACCCAGCATTTTTAGGGCTCGAATGGATTCAATGGCTGCTTCCAGCTGGTCAGCTTCCACATCAAAAGCACAGTAGCGGGCATTAATTCCCCGGGAAATAAATGATAAATTATGCATCAGAGGGGAGAGGGAATGCCGGGCCGGGTGGGCAATAAGCCCGGCTATCCGGGTATTTCCGTCAATGGGGAGGTCAGCGAGAGGCATGAGACGCCTTCTTGTGGCCGCGATTTTTGGAGCTAGTGGTTCGATTGTAAATAATATCCATACCTTTAAAAATTAAATCTGGATCATAGACATCAATCAGGCCCAAATCCTTGGCATCAACTTCCACTACCCGGCCTAGGCCCCCGGTGGCAATCACAGTCAGATCAGGGGAGAATTCCTTCCTGCTTTGGTTAATTATCATCTGCAGGCCTCCCAAAAAACTGTAATAGAGGCCGGACTGAATGGCATCGATGGTATTGGTGGCTGTAATAGTACCAGGCCGGCGGATTTCCACCTGGGGCAGCTGAGCTGTTCCTCCAGCCAGGGCTCGGGCAGAGGTCTGCAAGCCGGCGCTGATTAAACCGGTGACAATGGTACCGCCGGAATCCACAATGTTGTAAGTAGTCGCTGTTCCCATATCAACAACCAGGCTGGGGGAATTATAGAGGTAGTAGGCTGCAACGCAGTCGCAGAGGCAGTCTGAGCCCAGGCTTTTGGGATCATCGAGCTTCACATTGATTCCCGTTTTTACCCCAGGAGACACAATCATGGGGGTTGTGCCCACCACCTTAATAATGGCAGATTTGAAGGAGTGCATAACCTGGGGAACAACGCTGGCAATGATAACCCCTTCCACGTCTGAGGGCTTGTAGGAACTTAAGGCCAGGAACTGCAGGAGGGCAATCCCATATTCATCGCTGGTGCTGGTCTGGGTAGTGGTCATCCTGTAGGTATCTGCCACCTGCCGCCGAGACAGGGGGTGAGCTGAATCTACCTGATCAGAGGGAAGGGGATCCATGAATCCAATCACAATGTTGGTGTTTCCAATATCTACTGCAATAAGCATAAAAACCTGCCTTTACGACTGCTGCTTTCATCATACCTCAACAAGCACATGCAATCCGCACCGTGTGATCCTGCCGGCGGAATAGTGGCAGACTATAGTCTCTGTGGTGAATAGAATAAAGGTTATAACGCAGTTTTCATTGGTTGTTTCACGGTAATAAAGAGCTAAACAAATTGGAATTCGTAAAAGGACAGAAGTATGCTGAGATTGGAAAAAATTAATAGGAAAAATGTTTGCGATATTGTAAAGCTTCACGTGTCTGAGGACCAGAAAAACTTTGTTGCAGCTAATGATGTTAGTATTATTGAAGCTTACCTATCGATTACCGGAAATGGCTATGCTTTTCCATTTGGCATATACGAAGATGATGTTCCGGTAGGATTTTTAATGATAGGATTTGACACCGATGATTACTGGGATGACGCGCCTAAAATAGCCAAGGGAAATTATAATCTGTGGCGGCTCATGATAGACAGAGCTTATCAGGGTAAGGGACTCGGCAGGAAAGCAGTTAGGCTTGCTTTAGATTTTATAAACACCCTTCCTTGCGGAGAGGCAGAATATTGTTGGCTATCGTATGAACCCGAAAATGATGGTGCCCGCCAGTTATACAGGTCGTTTGGCTTTGCTGAAACGGGTGAAAAGGACGGAGAAGAGCTTATAGCCAGTCTGAAGCTATAAGCTAAATCCCAACTTGTGGGATTTAGGTCTAACAATCCATCAAAATAGAGACAGCAGTATTAAATGTGCTGATTTTTTCACCAAGGATTCTGTCATTTGTCATTTCTGGAATCTCAGACTACTGTGGAACAAAAGATATAAACTCCCTAGTGCTCTTGTCATTCAATCTTTCCGGTCAGGGCAGAAAGTGAGGTCTGCCGGTGGTAGCGATTATTTCAGCAACATGCGCAGTAATCTCCATGCTGATAACTGTGGGGACTTTTATCTTTCAGCAGTATGATTCTCGTCCTGAGATAATCATTAGTATCCGTAGGCGCAGAGGTTCATCCACCATATCTACAGGGCACGAGACGTATACACATGCTTTTACTCTGGTTGAACTTGTTGCTGTAAATGTAGGCAAAAGCACTGCCAGGAATGTTGACATTACCTTTATCGCTGATGGGAGTGAATCTCCGGCTCTGATAATTGATGGCCCGGAGCACAGTAGATTCCATGCTGTTCAGATGCCCGTTATCCCGGCAAATTCCTCTTTTGTTTTCTTTGATTTTTTGGAAGAAAGAATGCACCGTGTAAAACCGCAAAAAGCTTCTTTTGCTATCACTTTTACGGGTCCATTTCGACTGAAAAGGCATCATATTCAGACAATCGATTTCACCAATACCCCTCCTCTGTTTGTCTAAAAGCCAGTCGTCGTCCCGGTGAAGCCGTGTAGAGGTGAATCTTACTTTTTGTTACTGAGAAGGATCATGGTACCCTGCAGTTATTGTACGTTTTTATTATGGACTCCTAAATCCATTCGAATAAATAATACTTATTGATTGTTTTATCGTAAACAATACAATAATTTGGTGTTTTCTTTCAGATTTTATAGATTTTCTCTGAGAGTTATTCCCTAGAATTTTGGCATGTCTTTCTTGGACCGACTGAATGGTAGGGTAGCGCATGTGCAGCACATACAGATTACCGATCCTTTGACAGACAGTTTGCCTCCCTTCTCTGCCAGCAGCCCTATGATTCGCCGCCGCCGGCCTGAGGTTCTGGCCCCAGCTGGGAATCTGAATACGGTAAAGGCGGTGATTGATGCCGGAGCTGATGCTGTCTACTGCGCTGGCAAAATGTTTGGCATGCGGTCAGCACCCAAAAATCTTACTATGGAAGAGCTGTCACAGGCAGTGGACTATGCCCATGCCCGCAATACAAGGATTTTTATCACCTGTAATGTTTTACCTACCAATCCTGAAGTCGAAGGTATTCAGAACTATGTTGGAGCTCTCAATGATATGGGAGTCGATGCTGTTATTGTCAGCGATATTGGTCTCTTGATGGCTGCCCACAAGGCAGCACCTCAGCTGGAACTGCACGTCTCTACCCAGGCTGGGGTGGTGAATTATCTGACTGCCAATGCCATGTATGAGCTGGGAGCCCGGCGGGTTGTTCTGGCCTGGGAGCTGAGTCTGGATGCAGTTCGGGAAATCAGGGAAGATACCCCTCCTGACCTGGATATTGAGTGTTTCGTTCACGGTTCTATGTGCATGGCTTTTTCCGGCCGCTGCCTGATCAGCAATTATCTGACTGGCCGGGATGCCAATCACGGCGACTGCGCCCAGCCCTGCCGCTGGAAGTACTCGGTAGTGGAAGAAAAGCGTCCGGGGGAATACTTCCCGGTGGAAGAAAGCGATGAGGGTACGTATCTGTTTAACTCTCAGGACATGAATATGCTGGAGCATATTGATGATCTGCTGGATGCCGGGGCCACCAGCCTGAAAATTGAAGGCCGGGGCAAGTCTGCCCTTTATGCATCCACAGTCACCAATGCATACAAAATGGCCGCTTCTGTCTATGTAGAACGCCGGCAGGCTGGCGATAAGGGACCCATTGATCTTCCTCAGTGGCTGAAAGAGGAACCTTTCAAGGTTACTCACCGCCCCTACAGCACCGGTTTCTACTACCCTGATCATCAGGTCACTCAGTCTACGGATAGGGGAGGCTACCTGAATGAATGGCGGATTGTGGGCAATGTTCTTTCCTGGCGGGATGGCCGGCTGACCTTCCGGGCCCGGAACCTGATTCAGCCCGGAGATACAGTAGAATTTATCCAGACTGGTCGTCAGCCTTACCGTCTGATCATTGATAATGATATTCGCGATGAGGATGGTAACCGGGTAGAAGCTTCCAACCGGCCAATGTATATATATTCAATTCCCTGTCCCCAGGCTTTTGACCAGGGAATTTTCATGCGGGCTCAGGTTCGTAAGGCTAAAAAAGTGTAGGCTTCACATCCAGAAGTTTTGCGTCACAGGGTGAGTCACAGTTTGCGTCACAGGGTGGGAATAAGGCGCACGTCTCTTTGTGGGCTTTGTCTGCCTGGCTATACGTTTGGTTATATATCTGGACTTATATGCCTGGGAAGTGCAGCTTAAAGAAAACCAGAATAATCATCCAGGCTGCAACCAGGGCAGCAACAATACCGTCCCGGTAACTGAAGGCCAGGGGATGCCAGGAGGTTCGCTTGTGAGGGCCCTTGTAACAGCGGGCGTCCAGGGCCAGTGACAGGTTATGGGCATGACGAATAGCGGCTCCGAGAACAGGAACCAGTAAGGATGTAGTAGACCTGACCCGGGCCAGGAGACTCCCTGTCCCAATTGATCCGCCCCTAGCTATCTGAGCACGTCCGAGATTAAGGAATTCTCCGGTGATAATAGGGACAAAGCGGAGGCCTAGAGTCAGGACGAAAGCCACATCATGGGTGGGTACAGACAGGAGCCTAAGAGGTCTGATCAGGGATTCAAAGGCATCAGACATACGCATGGGAGGAATAACGATAATAAGCAGGAAACCCAAAGCAATCATGAGAATAAAACGCATAGGATAAATGAAAGCTGTCCACAGACCCTGGTCGGTAATCCTGATAAATCCCCACTGGAGCACGTTTCTGCCATTTTGAACAAAGAAGGCATTAACCAGACCCATAAACAGGAAAATCCACATAAAACCATGCAGCTGCAGCCACAAATCTTTCAGGGAAACCCGACTGAGACCAATGGCCAGAGCTATCAGCAGGTAGCCCCACAGGAGCATGGGCAGGTTGGAGATAGCCAGGGAAGAGAGCATGACGGCTATGGTTGACAGGATCAGAGACCTGGGATCGCAGGAGGAAAACACGCTGTTTCTGCTGCCGTGAGCTTCTTTTGAATCGTGAGCTTCTGCTGAGACAATTCGCCGGTCTGCCGGTGCTGTCGGTTTCTTCTCCTTTGTGTCCAAAAAAACCACTCGGGAGGCGTTATGGGCAATAAGGGGAAGAGAATGAGTAATGACAATAATGGTTTTCCCTTGGCTTCTGAGGGTTTTCAAAAGAGAAAGGATCCTCTGGCTGGCCCTGGCATCAAGGCCCACAGTCGGCTCATCCAGAACAATAATGTCAGGATTGTTAACCAGGACACCAGCTATAGCAGCCAATCGCCTTTCTCCTCCGGACAAATCCCAGGGGGTTCTCTCTTTCAGGTGAGAAATTCCCAGAAGCTGGAGAACCTGATCAGTTCTGTCTGCTGTTTCTTGGGCAGTCACACCCAGGTTTTTTGGCCCGTAAGCAATATCGTCGGCAACCGTTTCGGCAAAAAGTTGATTTTCCGGGTGTTGCATCACATAACCGATATGAGAGCGGATGATTTTCCTATTTTTGCGGGCGAAAGCATCCAGGCCATTAATAAAAACCTTCCCCTTGCTGGGTTTGCCCAGGGCACACATCATGAGAGCCAGGGTAGATTTTCCAGCTCCATTGGGGCCAACCACAGCCAGGTAATCGCCCTGATTCACGGTCAAAGACAGGTTATGCAAAGTATCAGACCTATTGCTGGGGTAGCGGTAGCTGACCTCAGACAACGACAGAACCGGATTCTTTCCTCTATCCTGAAAACCCAAGTCTACAGAAGAATTTGTCCAGGTTGATATATGCTCAGCTTGAATTCCTAAGGAAGCTACCGCCTGATCAGTAATTTCCTCATCGGTATGAGAAAAAACCTGAGCATAAGATAGAGCAGACGCAGAGTTGGTGCTTAGTTCAGCTTGGTTATACTGGGTCGTCAGCAAATACTGGCGGTAGGATTGAGGGTTTTCATCCCGCCTCAGATGCCCATGATCCAGCTCAATAATACGGTCTGACAGCAAGGCTTCGCCCCTATTATGTGTAATCATAATAATGGTTAAGCCCTGCTTATGCAGTTCGGCCAGAGTCTTCATCAGGCTTTGCCGGCCTGAAGCATCAATCATGGCTGTGGGCTCATCGAGGATGAGAATCTGAGGATTCATGGCCAAGGCAGAGGAGATAGTCACTCTTTGTTGCTGCCCACCAGAAAGATGAAGCGGATCGTCCTTGGCGTGAGCAGCCATACCGGTTTGATTCAGAGAGGAAGTTACCCGTTGACTGATCTGGCGGGGATTAAGCCCCAGATTCTCCGGTCCAAAAGCCACATCATCATCCACCAGGCTTGACACTATTTGGTCCAGGGGGTTTTGGAAGACAATGCTGATTTTTTCTCGGGCAGCATCGTAGGCGTCATAATTCACAGACGACTGTCCGGATTGCTTTTCAGAATCAAAGACCATCGATCCTAAAAGGGACACCTGTCCCTGATCTGGGTGGGATAGTCCGGCCATAATTCGCGCCACAGTGGATTTACCTGAACCGTTGTCCCCAACAATACTGACCCACTCGCCCTGACTTATCGTCAAAGACAACCCATCCAGGGCATAGTGTGATGATTGGGGATATCGGTAAGTAATGGAGGTCAGTTCAATGGCCGGTTTCCCAGGGGCAGAGGACATTACAGATCTTTCTTGACCATTCGGGAAACAGGCTTGTAGCACAGGAAGGTAATGATGCTGTGCAGGCCCATTTTCAGGAGATTAAAGGGAAGATAAACAGGAATGATCATTGCCAGATACTTGCTGACAGCTATGTGATAATAGAGAGGGGTTGCAGCCACATTCAGCGTCAAGGCCACGATGATGGCCAGGACGGCACCGGCAATCAAACCAAGAAGAGCTTGTTTCCTGCTGCGCTTGTGATGGTAAATCAAGGAAGCAAGCAGGGCAAAAGAGACCATAATGGCCATATTCATGAGAGCCCCAATCGGATTTTTAAAGAGGTGAGGCACATAGATCAGTAGACTGACAGTCACACCAGCTGCGGGACCGTATGCAAAAGCTGCAATCAGGCAGATGACACCGCTGAAATCATATTCCAAAAAAGGTGCTGCTGGGAAAATAGGGAAGGAGATAAAGCTCAAAGCAATGCCCAGGGCAACAAAAAGGGCATAGATGGCAATTCTCTGTGTGCTCCAGCCATGAGCTGAGGTACGATTGGTTGAATGATTATTCTGAGGAATACTCATACTATCTCGTTTCTTTCATCCGGACTATACCGTTGGCTTCGGGATTTCACCGAATCCACCGCTTATGCGGGTCGCGGGCTTTACCGCCAGTAGGGAATTTCACCCCACCCTGAAACTTATGTATTTTATTATTTATTATCGAGGTTCCCGTGCTGATAGCACAGGTGAACCTTGCCTAAACTATATCAAGAGGGTAGACAAATCTCTTTCCAGCTTGGTTGCATAAACGTGGATCACAAAAATGTGCGACTGACGGCAGGTATTATGCCCACTATGACGTAAAATCAAAATATGCCGCACAGATACAGAGTAAGCTTGGCGGCACCAATATCCGATCCAAGGAGGGATTATGATCGAGACCGCTCAGGCATGTGGAATTGATATTGGCGGCTCCGGAATTAAGGGAGCCCCGGTCAATCTGTACGAGGGCAAATTTGCTGAAGAACGTTTACGCATCCCTACTCCGGAAGTATCTACTCCGGAAGCCGTTGCCAGTGTTGTCAAGCAGATTTTGGACCACTATGATGTTCAGGATGGAACCCCGGTAGGCATCGCCTTCCCGGCTCCTATTAAGCCTGGCAAGCCCTTGGATTTCATGGCTAATCTTGATCAGTCGTGGATTGGGGTCGATATTAATAAACTGATGACCGAACGCACCGGACGGACCTGTCATGTGGTTAACGACGCTGATGCTGCCGGTCTGGCAGAGGCACAGTTTGGAGCTGCCAAAGGGGCCAAAGGCTTGGTCATTGCCACCACCTTGGGCACAGGAATCGGAACTGCCCTGATTATGGACGGGGTTTTGGTCCCCAACACGGAACTTGGACACCTGATTTTGGATGGCAAGGATGCAGAGATATATGCTTCTGATGCTGCCCGGGACCGCAAAGGTCTTACCTGGAAGAAGTGGGGCAAGCGACTAACTAAGTATTACCGTCTTTTGGAACATTATTTTAGTCCCGATATATTTGTTGTTGGCGGGGGAGTGAGCAAGAAGAGCGATAAGTTCTTCCCCTACATTGATATTGATACCCCCATTGTTCCGGCTCAGCTGCTCAATGATGCAGGAATTGTTGGAGCAGCCTATTTTGCTTCAGCCGCCGAAGGCAGGAGTCTCTGACCAGTCGCGCGATGTGATGCGTCTGGAGTCTGAAAGAATGCCCGTCAGTAAGGACTAGCGGTGTAAACTGATGGGATGACCTTTACCTTCTCTCATCGTATTGATGAATCACCCCTGAACCCTATTGCCCGGGAAACTGCCCGGCTGAAGGCTCAGGGTTTTTCTCTATCTAGTCTGAATGACTCCAATCCCACGCATTTTGGCCTGGCCCCCCGGCTTGTGCCCCAGACATACCTGGCTGACCCCCGGGGAGATCTCCCTGCCCGCCGGGCTCTGGCAAATTTTTTAATTGGAGCTGATCCGGACAGGCTTTACCTGCTCAGCTCTACATCTGAAGCCTATGCCTGGCTTTTTATGCTTTTATGCAACCCTACAGATCTGGTAATGGGCCCCAAACCTGGCTACCCTCTGATTGAATCCATAGCACGGTTGACCGGGGTTGAGGCGATTCCATATCCGCTTTTTTATGATGGTTCGTGGAATATTGACCGGGAGTATTTACGCAGCATGATCGAGGATAAGGAGAAGGCCGGCAGGAAAGTTAAAGCCCTGGTATTGATTAACCCTAATAATCCCACCGGTTCTTATCTTAAGGCTGAAGAGAGGCGGGAAATTATTGACCTCTGTCAGGAGCACGGCATTGCTCTTATTGCCGATGAAGTTTTTTACGATTATGCCCTTGATCCGCCCCAGGACAGGCGGCGCCTGGCCGGCGAGGATCAGGTTCTGACCTTTGCCTTGGGTGGGCTGTCCAAATCGCTGGCTGCTCCTCATGCCAAGGTGGGCTGGATTCAGGTTAGCGGGCCCCGGGACGAGGTGGCAGAAGCCCAGCGGCGGCTGGATGTAATCGCCGATGATTTTCTTCCTTTTTCTCAATTCCATTCCGATGCTCTGCCTTCTTTGCTGGCTGAAGTCCCTAGCCAGACAGAAGCGGTATGTAGGCGGATCCGGGGGAATTATGCTGCTTTGCGTTCTTTCTTGAAAGAAGATAATCGCAGTCTGCTGACTGTTCTTCATGCTGAAGGCGGATGGAATGTTCTCATTCGCTTCCCCTCAACTATTGACGAAAATGAGCTTTCCCGGACCCTGCTCGATGATTTTTCCCTGGTTTCTCAGCCTGGTTATTTTTTTGATATGCCTTCCAACGGATATACGGCTTTGTCCCTTCTGCCTGAAAGGCCGGATTTCCTGCAGAAGCTGCAGGCACTCAATAGGGCAGTCAACAGACTGGCATGGTAAATTCTTTTTAGCTTAGTTGAAAGGTGCTAGAGCTGAAAGATGCTAGCAAAAAGATAATAAACTTGAGGAGTTACGGTGATCACCGCGTGAGATCTGGCTGGGTCGAAAATTGATAAGCCAAAGATGAGTATTTCCACCAGAACCAGCAGGATAAGAATCCATAAGAGAGTCAGAGCTGCCCAGTTTTTTCTTGTGGACCTAGCTTTTTCCAGTCCCCACTGGAAGATAATGACAAAAACAGGAATTGCCGACAAGGTAAGAATCCAGGAGAAATCATTCATATAGCGCCAGTCGACTCCCCCCATATAGGTTTCCAGGGCACATATAGCAGGGCAGAGAATCAGACTGATCAAAGAGATACCCAGAGTTCCGCTTTGTTTCAGCTTCCGCCTGACAGGAGGAAGCAGGAAGCCCAAAGCCAGGTAAGACAGGGGGGCAAAAACAAAAATACCGGCAATAATGCTGTCAGAATACATCCAGGGGACAAAATGCGGGCGGTAAGAATTGATGAAGGGGAAGACATGATTTCGTGTTATTTGCAGGGGGGCCCAAAAATTAACTAATACACCCTGAACCACCGAGGACAGGGCAGGTTTATAAGTGGTAAGGTCTTCCACTGTCATCTGATAAATGCTGCCAAAATTCAGGAAAGAGCCGAATTTTATCTTATTGGAAATCAGAGCAGGTGCCATTCCGGCCAGGGCTGGAAGAAGGGCTGCCAGGGTTCCCCACAGATCATGCAGGGCGGCTGAAGATCGAGTCCTATTTTTCTGATGGTTGAATTTAATCAGTTCTGCATAGAGGGGAATCAGCAGGAGTGCTGAGAGAATAAAAGGAGGACGGCAGCCCAGAGTCAATCCTATGCAGAAAGAGCCCAGGGCAATTCTAGGGTAGGAAAAGTAGACAATTTGCTTCTTGTCCTGATCGCAGTCTGCCCGGGTCCAGGCCTTGTATCGGTTTGTGCCCGGATCGTAGACCCGTTTTGCTCCCAGCCAAAGCCAAAAGCCCGCTGCTGTCAGGAAGGTGGCGCTGGCAGTGGGAATGCAGTAGAAGCTGAGGTTGGTGATCAGGGAAATAATAGTGCTGCCAACCAGAACTATGAGGAGGACCAGGACAGTGATGCCCAGGGAAACTTGTGGGAAATACCGTTTCAGGAAGCGTATGATGGCCAGAAATCCGAAAATAATGGCCACAGCAATGAAAAGAAAGCTGGCAACAATGGAGTTAAGCCACAGGCCGCCAGCATGAATTCCTGAGGTAAAGAACTGGAAAGGAAGAAAAACCAGAAGGGCAGGAACAATGCCAAAATAGGAGTACCAGTGGCCCTGGTAAAAAGCGTAATCCCAATAAATAGTAGCTCCCTGTGAGAGGAGGGAGTTGCGGACAGCTACTGAATGGGGGTGAGCTGCCTGGGCTAGAAGAGGATCAACAGGCAGATCGAGCCAGGCCTGTCCGTGAAGAATAGCCTGGGCAGACAGCTGGTATTGGCTGAAATTATAAGTATAGCTGCCGGAAAACTCTCGGTAGACCGCGGGAGGCTGAACCCAGCCAAAAATCAAGCCACTGGCAAGAACTAGTGCCAGACAGGGAAGGATAACCAGAAGAGCATAAGCCGCTCTTTGCTTGCCGGAAGAGGGGTCCAGTCTCATCTGATAGAGGGAGGACCGGGGCCGCAGGGCGATGAGGAAAAGAGCCAGGATAAAGAGTATCCCCATCCTTATGAGATTGAGATTAAAAGGAAGATCCGGGTTGATGGTCAAGGATTTCACGGCCAGACGGGAGCCGGCAGGGCTGTGAAACCAAATGCGCAGGGTAGTTCCGTTGGGGTAGGTACGGGTAAGATCCCTGACCTGCTGCGAGGTTGACATATAGGCAGTCGCTGAAACCTGGGGGCTGAAAGTGATCACCTTTCCCATGGCATGATGACTGCCATGGAGGGCATCAATGCGGATGCTAATGCTCCCCAAATCTCCGGAATCTGCATTGGTGAAGTTCAGCGATACCCCCTGGCTGTTCCAGTAAATCCGTGACACTTGTCCTCTAACCGGGATATCGACGTAAGCCTGGTCGCTGGAATCTACGGTGATGGCCTGTGCAGACCGAGAATACTGAGCGCCGCCCGCAAGGTATGCTCCTTTTGCCAGATAGGTACCTGCCGGATGTTTGCTCGTTGACTGGGTGTCTTCAGACTTGGTGTTTTTCCCGGTGCTGGAATCCTCATGCTCGCTCGGTGATTTACTACCGTGGCTGGTGGAGGTAGGATTGGCCGACAGAAAAGAGTAGGTAGATTGAGGGGAATCAGATGCCTGCCGTCTTTGAATGAGGCTGGACCAGTAATCAAGGTGGAAAAGGCTTACTTCCAAGAGGAGGATACAGACAAGAGCAATAAGGCAGTAGCGGAGAAAGGGATGGAGTCTTTTTATCCCTCTACTACTTTTTTCTGTCATGTTCTGTCTGTTTTTCGCCACAGGAACATTGTAACCTGAGATGTCTAGGAAATTTGGGAAAATGAATGAAAGCCGGTTCGAGCGCCACCCGTATTCCAAGAGGAGAATATGTCTCTATTTTCACACAGTTTTTTTGGACATCATCCAGACCGTAAGGCGGACGACGGGTCTGAGCGTGAGCGTGTCCAGGAACCGGCCAGCCACAGCACCGTCCCGCCTTCAGACTCACCGTCTCCCGATACTTCTTCCGCTCCTGATGCCGTGGAGATTCCTGGCCGCATTCCAGGAAGCCGATGGACTGCATTTACCATCCCTCAAGACGTTGACAGGCATATTATGCCAGATCTTCCGCACAGGGATTCGTTCCCCTTTGACCAGGCCGGTTGGTGCGATATGGATTTGTTCGCTTCTTCTTCCGCCCAGGGGGGAGAGGATCCCGCTGATGATCTAGGAATCACTTCCGGTTTTGCTCCTGCCATACTCGGATTTTTCCCGGACTCAGACCATATTGTTCCCATGGCTTTCTGCGATTCTGAGGGCAATATTTTTACAGCCCATGACTGGGACTCAGCCCTAGGCCAGAGTTTTCTTTATGATCAGGGAGCGGAAAAACAGTTTGCCGATGGGGACAGTGATGGCTCTGGCAATGGATTGATTACCGGGAAACCCCTGCTGAGTTTTGTCCGTCAGTCCCGCCAGCCAATACAGCGTGTTCGTTTGGAAGGTCCCCAGCCTCCCAGTAGCGGCGGAGACGACGATACCCTCATGTGCCAGAGGGGAGTGGTCATCATAACCGATCCCCGCAGTCAAGAGGGACAGTGGGCTTCCAACTGGCTGGAATTCGATGGTTATTTTACTCTGGAACAGACTGTGGCTGATCTTCCTGACCATCTGAAATTTCAGCTGCCTTACAAAGATATTATGACTATCGCCTATTTCGAGCTTGCTCTCTATCCCCTCAGCCAGGGGATCAATCCTCTTTACGGACTGGGTGATGTCTCTTACCGCTTGAGCAGGCAGGCTCCCCTTAGTGCCATGCGCAGCATAAAAGCGGATGTAGAGAAGCTGGATCAAGCTCATCTGACAGTATCCGGAGTGCAGGAATACGCCCTGACCCTCTTTGCCGATGCAGGAGCTTTTGAGCAGATTCCGGGACTGGAAGCCGAGCATGGCAAAGAACCTGAAGAGCTGGTCAGCAATAAAGATACTCAGCTTTTCATCATGGTTTGGGATGGGTTGGATTTAATCCCGGCCATGGATGCTATTCGTTTGGAAAGTGCTGTCAACAGGATTCGTCTGGTTAGCGATGTGATTGAAATCAGCGATAATCATGGTAACCGGGCAACAGAAGAGTACCTGACTGCCCCCCAGGTTGCTGCTTTAGACGCGGCCTTGCTGAAAAACCCTGCTTTTAATGCCCTCTCTACTTTTCCTGTTGATGAGTATACCGACCCTGAGGATTCAGACTATGCAGAAGACCCTCAAGCTGATGCAGATGTGCAGGGATTCGCCTCTGTGAATGCAGCAGATCAGGACGATTCTCATGGAACTGATGATTCAGACGATAAGGAACCATATTCTCATCTCTATCTGATGTCTGACCCCGACGATTTGGCCCAGACTGTGGAAGAAGTCAACTCTGTGGAAGACCTTTTCCGTCTTGCTCAGGGTGCTGCCAGGAAATGTCAGAGCGAAGACGGGACTGAATGGTCCTACCGGCAGACTTTGGCCCGCCTTATTAGTTATCTGAGGATGCCCTTCCGCTATGACGCCACCTTCCGGGCTAACCGTCAAGAAGGCAAGGCAGCCATCGCCTTTACTGTGGCTTCGTCCTGGACCATGCCTCTGACCTATGCAGATCCTCACAATCAAGAAAAGGATGGCAGCCCCTGGAAAAAATATAGTGAGGCAGAACGAGACGCCATGAGCACTGATTACAATCTGCGCCTGGGAATCATCCTGGCCACCCTGGCTTTTGGTGCTGGCGACGATATTAAGGAAGTTTCTATCCGTCTCGATACCCTGGGGTTGGAAGAACAAGCCCGTCAGCGGGCTCAAATGGCTCAGGGAGTGGTGGAGAAGCTCCTGGCTTCCTTTGAAAATATGAGGAAAAGGCTGCGCAGCATGCACGGTCAGGACTCCTTCCCTCTGTCTCTTTTGGATACTACTGACAGCGATGAATCAGAGAAGAAGTCAGATCCCAAGGATGGCGATCTGCATGGATCTCAGGCTGGGATGGCTATTCCAGGGCAGGGTCAGCAGGGAGATATGAACGAACCTTTGGGCCAGTCCCAAGAAGAAATCAACTCCACTTTCGCTCAAATGATGAAGGATGTGGATCTTGATGCCATGGAGAAACAGGCTCTAGCTGAAAACAGGAAGGATCAGTCTGCTAAACAGGCAGCAGAAGCCATAAACAGGGAACCAGATTCTTCATCAGATACTCGTTCATCAGAACAGAACTCAGACAGCCCCATGACCGGTAGTCAAGAAGATTCAAGCGGGGGAAAGTCTGACGACAGTGATGATCAGGAAGGGTTCACCATCTCTTTCCGTCCTGAAACGAGAACGGCTATTTCGGCGGATTCCAGCGAAGACAGTGGTCTTCCTCTTATCCCTTTGACAACTGTTACTTTCACCAGGGATGATTTTCTTCCCCTGCTCAAAGAATTGGGTTTACAGGATCCCCGGCGCTTTTACCAGCATTTTGACGCTGCTATGGAACCTGATGATCAGGGCAAACTTCAGGAGATTCCTCCGACTGTTAATATTCACGATGATCAGTTTTCTCCTCATGGTGCTCATGATGAGCCGGAGATGGTGGAGCGTCAGTTTGACTCTCCGACGGCAGAGGCTTTAGCTACTCCTGACAGCCTGGGCATGGCTATTCAAAGGGAAGATATTCTTCAGTGGGCTCAGGAGCAAATCAGCAAAATTACAGCCAACAGGCATGTGTCCAGTGTGGACAAGGCACAGGCTGTTATGGCTTATGTGGATGGGATTGCCGATCCTGAATTGAAGGGCCAGGCCGGCAAGGTGACTACGGCCTTGATAGACGGTGCTGAGATTCCTCAGCTTGACTTAAGGTGGGTCAGGGATTTTGAAGCAACCAGAGAAAAATCTAATGATCTTGTACAAGCAGGGGATTTCAGCCAGGCCTTAAAAAATCAGCAGGAAGCAATTGACAAGCTGGATCAGCATTTTGCTTATGAAGGCATTGTTCCCCGGTATTTCAATTCATATGCTGATCGGGTAATCTACAACCATATGTTCGCCCTTCCTGATGAAAAAACAGTGCTCATTCCTGATGAACTCTTTATGGCTCATTACCGAATTGCAGATGTTCTTTTTACCATGGGCAAGCCCAAAGAGGCGGTTAAGCACCTGAACAAGGCCGTTTCTTATGCTCCTTCCTATACCATGGTTCATCTGCGTCAGGCGGTGGGACTGGCTCTGATCGAGGACTGGGACTCTGCCTTTGCCGCCACTCTGAATGCTGTCAATATTGCCCAGGACAGCAGCGATGCTGCTTTTGGCTACTATCGCATGGCTTACGCTGCCTGGATGAGAGATGAATTCGATGTGGCAGCCGCTGCCTATATTATGAGTTCCGATATCAGTCGCAGCCGCAGTTTCAATTTGCAGGTTGAGCTGGATGAGCTGATGGATCGAGCCCGTTCTCAGGATCTGATTCTTCCCCACAATGAGCAAGAGGCTAGAAAAGTCCTGGAGGAACATGATATCCCTATTTGGCCCAATCCTCAGGTTCAACAGATTGTCAATCAGGCAGCCCGTATTTGTGTTAATAATCGGCTTTTCGTACCTGCCAAAACCCTGCTGATCTCTTCCGCCCGCATGGCCTCCGCAGAGGAATATTCCATGAAAGCTAGGAGAATCCAGGTATTGCGCTCTCTCAATGCGTAACTTTTAAACTACGGGTGAAGAAATCACGCAAGGTAGGTATTGAATTTTCAGTCCCCTTTGGAATAGGATAAAAACATGAGCCTGACAGATCTTATCGATTCATTGGAACGTACCGATGCTGACGCACAAAAACTCAAGGATCTGAATGTGGCTGACCTGGATACCAGCCAGGCAGCGCATCTGTGGGCAAAGGTGGCTTCCTGGGTTGAGGATGATCAGCTTGCTTACTATGTCAATGATTCTCCTATCTCCTCCGATGCGGCTTATGACGAGCGCATGAAGACTCTGCAAAGGCTGGAGGCACACTTTCCCCAGCTGGATAATCCCCAGTCTCTCACTCACAGGGTGGGAGGGACCTTCTCCAACGATTTTGCTTCTGTCCGTCATCCTTCCCCCATGATGAGTCTGGATGATGTTTTTTCCTTGCAAGAATTGAAATCCTGGTACCAGGGGGTCAGGGATGATCTGGAATGGCCTTCTTCCCAACCCCTGCCCATGACCTGTGAAGTGAAGATTGATGGTTTGGCCCTAAATCTGATATATCGCAAGGGAATCCTGGAACAGGGCCTGACCCGGGGGGATGGGATTGTTGGTGAAGATATCACCATGAATGTTCGTACTATATCTTCCATTCCCACTCAGCTGACAGGGAAGGCGGAAGACATTCCTGATCTGGTGGAAATCAGGGGAGAAGTCTTTATGCGTTTTGATGATTTCACCCGTCTGAATGACCAGGCAGAAAGGGAAGGCAAAGCTCCTTTTGCCAACCCCCGCAATGCAGCTGCCGGATCTCTGCGGCAAAAGGATCCGCGCATCACTGCCAGCAGGCATCTCAGCTTTTATGCCCACGGGATAGGATCCCTGGTTTGGCCTCAGGGAAGTAACCATCCCAGCATTGAGCGCCAGTCTCAAGCCTATGATTTGTATGCTGCCTGGGGGATTCCTGTGTCCACCCATACACGGCAAGCAAGGTCCTTTACAGATATTACTGATATGATCTCCTATTACGGGGAACATCGGTATTCCATTGAGCACGCCCTGGATGGGATTGTGGTCAAGATCGATGACCTGGCCCTCCAACGCCGACTTGGTTCTACCGCCCGTGCACCCCGATGGGCAACCGCTTATAAATATCCTCCCGAAGAAGTTAACACCGATCTGATTGACATTACGGTACAGGTGGGCAGAACTGGCCGCGTTACCCCTGTTGCTCATCTGAAGCCGGTGAAAGTGGCCGGATCGACTGTTTCCCGTACAACTCTCCATAATGCTTATGAGGTGGAGAGAAAAGGAATTTTGATAGGGGACCTGGTGGTGGTTCGCAAGGCTGGAGATGTAATTCCTGAATTGGTGGGACCGGTTGTGGCAGCGCGGCCGGACAGGAAGAGCCAATTGCGGCCCTTTCTTATGCCAAAAACTTGTCCTTCGTGCGGAGCCCTCCTGGCTCCAGAGAAGGAGGGAGACAAGGATATCCGCTGTCCCAATGTGGAATCCTGCCCGGCTCAGCTCGCTAACCGTGTTCTTCATTTAGCTTCACGTCAGGCCTTTGATATTGAGCACTTAGGTGAACAGTCTGCCCTGGCTTTGACTAACCCGGAGAATAACAGGCCTGATTCGGTTGCTGAATACTATCCGGATAAGAAGGAGATTCTGTTGAAGCCTGGCCAGGAAACTCCGGATTATCAGCCTCCGGAGGGTTTGCAGCTGCCTGATCCCCAGCAGCCGGTTCTGACCAGCGAAGCTGATCTGTTCTCGCTGAAACCGGAAGATCTCCGTCAGGTGCGTACTTGGCACGAAATTCCCCTGGTGGAAGTTTCCTATGTAGAAGATCCCCAGACGGGGACGACCCATAAGATCCACAGAAATGTGGGAGGATCTGGTTTGTGGACTCAGCAGCCTGCCTTTTTTAATCTGCCTAAAAAAGGACAGAAAATCAGCGACGCTCAGCCTTCACGCACCACTCTGGCCATGTTCGAAGAATTTGACAAGGCTAAGCGTGCTGATTTGTGGCGGGTTCTGGTGGCCCTGTCCATCCGACATGTAGGTGCCCCCACCGCCAGACTTCTATCCAGGAAATTTAAGACTCTTCAGGCCTTGTCTCAGGCATCTGTTGAGGATCTTTTGCAGGTAGATGGAGTGGGAGAAGAGATAGCTCAGTCGATTGAACGCTGGTTTTCTCATGCTCGGGACCCTCAGGATTGGAGGGGGAAGATTCTGCGCTCCTGGACTGCTGCCGGCATAGGTCAGCAGGCGGCTGAAGAAAATACAGCTGAGCAGACGTTGACAGGAAAAACAGTGGTTGTTACCGGAACCCTGGAAGACTTTTCCAGGGAATCAGCAAAGGAAGCCATTGAGGAACGAGGAGGCAAGGCCTCGGGATCGGTCAGCAAAAAAACGTCCTATGTGGTCGTGGGGGCATCAGCTGGCTCTAAGGCTGTCAAGGCTCAAGAGCTGGGAATACCAATGCTGGATGAAGATCAGTTTAAGGCCCTGCTGGAAACGGGCCAGTATGAGGAAGCATAAAAATCCATAAATGTAAATAATGCATAAATGGATAGCTATTAACTATAAAAGAAGGCGACAGGTGTAAGCTCTGCCTGGCTGCTTTTCGGAACAAGGGGAAACTTTTCGAATGAGATTGAGGTATATACATGTCTGATAAGGAAATGGAATTCCGCCAGACCATTAAGGACGATATTTTCCGGCGCCTGTCTACTGTTATAGACCCTGAACTGGGCCGAAGCATAACCGATCTGAATATGGTTGTAGGCATTGAGGTAAATCCATGTGAAGGCAAACCAACCTTTAGTCAGCTTAATAGCCAGCTTAATAAAGATCCCCAGCCGCGCTCGGATCCAGAATCTCAATATCAGACTCAACGACCGTACTACTTGGTTACTGTCCACATTGAGCTGACCGTTCCCGGCTGCCCTTTGAGCGATACCATTATAGCCGGTATAAAAAATGCTGTTCATACCTATACCGCCGCCCATCTGACTGTAAGCACCCAGGTCGATACCATGAGCAAAGAAAAGCTCAACGATCTGGTGACGGAACTAAAGGAAGCCCGGCAGGAGAATCCTTTCCATAAAAAGGGCGTGAAGACCCGAATTTTTGCAGTAGCTTCAGGCAAAGGGGGAGTAGGGAAATCAGCTGTCTCAGCTAATCTTGCCGCCACTTTTGCAGCTATGGGTTACAGCACCGCTGTTATTGACGCGGACATTTATGGTTTTTCTTTGCCCAGACTTTTCGGTATATCCGGCAGTCCCACCAATCTCAATGGGATGCTGATGCCAATGGAAGCCTGGGGGGTCAAACTGATATCAATAGGCATGTTCGCCGGGTCTGAACGGGCAATACTCTGGCGGGGCCCCCGTTTGCAGCGATCCCTGGAGCAGTTCCTGTCTGATGTCTGGTGGGGTCAGCCGGACGTACTGGTAATCGATCTGCCGCCTGGAACAGGGGACATGACTATTACTGTGGTTCAAGCCTTGCCCAATGCTGAGATGATTGTAGTTACTACGCCTCAGCCTTCAGCCTCAGATATTGCCGTTCGGGCCGGGCTTGTCAGTCTCCAGCTCCCCCTCCGCCTGGCTGGAGTGATTGAGAATATGTCCTGGTATGACTACCAGGGTCAGAGACTGGAGATCTTTGGGCAGGGAGGTGGCCAGAGAGTTAGCCGCCAGCTGACCCATGATCTGGGCTATCGCGTGCCTTTGCTGGCTCAACTGCCGCTTGACCCGCAAATAAGGGAAAAGGGGGAGAGCGGACGTCCTGCTGTTCTCACTGAGAAGGGGAGCCTTGACAACTCTCCTCTGGCCGAATCTTTTACGAGCATTGTGAATCAGCTGATGAAGAGGGCTCAATCTGAGGAGGTTGAGCAGGGGGACAGGCAGCAACGATCAGGCAAGGGCATTTCTCAGGTTGATGGCCAAACTAATGATAATGCTAAAGCTAAAGCTAATGCTAAAGCTAAAGCACGCTCTTTTCCGTCACAAGTCGAGAAGACAACCGCATCTCACCGGGGAGCATAAAAATGAATACTTTCAATAAATCCGGACGTCAGGTGGCCTTCCCCTGGCAGCGGCTGATTTTGCTCTTATTCGTAGGCTTTGCAGCCCTAGCTGGTTTGGCCGGAGCCTTCGCGCGGTCAAACATTCCCTTCATAGCTACCCGTTTCCCTTTGGCTGATGCTCACGGGGCCTTGATGACTTTTGGTTTTCTGGGGACTGCTGTGTGCCTGGAAAGGGGAGTTGCTTTCAGAGCAGGGTCGCCCCGCAAACCGCGATGGGGTTTTCTCGCTCCTGTCCTTGGAGCCTTAGGCACGGTGGCCATGATCCTCCTCATGGCCAGGATTATTCCGGTAACTTCTGTCTGGCAGGCCATACCAGGAAGTCTGTGGGCTTTAAGCATGCTTATGCTCGGCTCAGTTTATGTAATGATTTGGCGGCGCCAACACTCGGTTTCCGTTCTTATTCAACTTCTAGGTTCTGTTGCCGGCATGTGTGGCATGAGTTTGTGGGCTCGTGGATTGGATGCAGCTGCCCTGGCTCCCTGGTGGATGGTTTTCTTGGTCCTGACGATTGTGGGAGAACGACTGGAATTGGCTCATGTATCATTTGTGGGTCTTTATGTGGAGCCAACCTTGATTGGTTCCAGTGTCATGACAATTCTGGCTTTGCCGGTTCAGCTTATGGTTCCGGCTGTTGGTTTTCCTCTCCTGGGAATTGGTATGGCCGTCCTGCTGATAACCATGCTGATGAATGATACAGCAATCAAAACCTGGAAATATAAGGGTGTAACTGGTTTCATGGGAATTTGCATGCTTTTGGGCTATGTCTGGGCTTTGCTTGCAAGCCTCGTGTGGATTGTCGGTATATACCGTTTGGGTGGCTATTGGTCTGATTTCAGCATTCACGCCTTTGCTCTGGGCTTTGCTGTATCCATGGTGATTGCCCATGTCTGTGTTATCGTTCCTTCCATTCTGCGCCGTCAGATGCCATATAGCCCTGTATTGTGGCTGCCTTTAATCCTTATGCATCTGGGACTTCTTCTGCGTTTGCTGGGAACGATTCAGGCTCTGACTCTCCTGTGGCAGGTTGGTGACGGATTCACCATTGGTGCCCTTTTCTTGCTACTAGCTTGCGTTCTAGGAATGAATCTGGCAGTTACTCACAGGCGGAAAATCCGCGCTCGCCAAAAGCGTGCTCGTCAAGAGAGAGATGTTGATCAACATTGGCAGAAAAAAGACAGTAAGCAGGAGCAGGAAGACAGCAGCCAGACTCAGGAGGAGGCTTTGCTTCTTCGGGAAAAAATTGAACGTGCCGCTGCTAGAAAGGCTCAAAATAAGCCTTTGACCCGCGATAGGGCCAGACAGCGGATAACTATGACTCGGTCAGATATCCTTGCTTATGCTGATTCTCATAAGACTTTCTTCTCTGTCACCAGCAAGTTGGTCTGGGCAGTGATTGTGGTTCTGTTTGTGTGCACTGCTTTCGTAGCGATCAAACCCGCTGTTGTTGCTCAGCAGACCGCCCTGATAAGCAATACCTCAGGCCTGGGTACTTCTTCCTCTTCTTCCCCCGCTTCCTCTTCCTTTTCCTCCTCTAATTCCTCTTCCTCAACGGTCAGGCCGACAGGGAAAACTACAAAGGTTGCTCTTTCCGTAGGAGCGGATGGAATGTCATTCAGTCCTTCGATCATTACAGTTCCTGCAGGAAATAAGTTAATCATTGTCTTCTCCAATACTGCTGAGCAAAGTCACGATCTGGTGCTGGAAACTGGTGCTACTAGTGGAAAAGTTTCTCCGGGGTCACGGGCACGAATTTTGGTCGGAGTAGTCACTCATAATCTGACTGGCTGGTGTTCCCTAACTGGACACAGGCAGATGGGAATGACGTTGACGATTAAAGCTATTGCTCCATCTGGTCAGGAAATTTCTGGGTCCTCAGACTCGACGCCATCTTCATCCTCATCTTCTTCATCCTCATCTTCCCACGCCGCGATATCTCATCAGGATGTATCCACACCTTCTTATGCAGACCTTCAGAAACAGGCAAAAAAGAGTGCAGTATACAATCCTAAAATGCCGGGCTACACCCCAGGAATTTCCCCATCTTCCACGTCGTCTACATCCTCCACAGGAACTGTGCGAGCACTGACTATGACGGTCACTGAGCAGAAAGTAACCATTGCAGACGGTGTCACTCAAAAAATGATGCAGTACAACGCATCAAACCCAGGACCCATACTTCGTGGAAAAGAAGGAGATACTTTCCGCATTACTCTGATCAACAAAGGGTCCATGACGCATTCCATTGATTTCCATGCTGGGGATGATGCCGCCCCCAATAAGGCGATGAAGTCTATCGAACCAGGTCACAAGCTGACCTATGTTTTCCACGCGTCTCATGCCGGGATTTGGCTTTATCATTGCTCAACTATGCCAATGAGCAACCATATAGCCAACGGAATGTACGGAGCAGTAATCATTGAGCCCAAGGCTGGTTTCCCCAGTGTCAGCAAAGAATATGTGCTTATTGCGTCAGAGGCATACTTGGGCCCCAATGGGGGTATGGCGGACCCGGCAAAAATTATCGCCATGCAACCAGATATCACCATGTTTAACGGTCGTGCTTTTCAGTACGATGCCCACCCTCTTACTGCTCAGGTTGGTGAGAAAGTTCGCATATGGGTCATGAACGCGGGCCCCAACCTTCCCCTCTCCTTCCATATTGTGGGAACTCAATTCACCACTGTCTGGACCGAGGGAAACTACAGATTTAAAGACAATTCCAGGGCCGGAGCTCAAGTCCTGCCACTTTTGGCTGCTCAGGGAGGGTTCGTGGAAATGACTTTCAAGACTCCGGGCAGATACCCGATTGTCAACCACTCTTTGAGTCTGGCGGAAAAAGGCCAGCATGGCTATATATGGGTGAAATGACCGGCTGATAGCAGCCGAAACCAGGAAAGGTTTATTTTGAGTATTTATTCAAAAATAGACGCTTTTCTCATAATTTTTTGCATATTTTGTCTCCTATCTGCCCCTCTTTGAAGCTCAAACGGTTTATTCTGAAATCACCCCTCACCCAACTGCACAGGAGAAAAAAGAAACAATAGGGAATGAGCCGTTTTAGAAAATTTAACCTGCAGTTGGGTGAAGGGTAGGTGAGTACAAAGGCAGATTGGAGTGTGTAAAGCGTGTATAAAAGTTTATATACTGACCCTGCCTACTCTGGTCTGCATTGCGATTTTGGGGTGAAGGGAAGAAGAGAGAAGGAGAGGAAAGAAAAGAGAAGAAAAAGCAGGTGGGTGCTCTCTTCAAGAGAGCACCCACCTGCTGAAACGGTCTACTTTATGTAGACTGAATGATTTAAATATGGAAGTAGAGCTCGTACTCCAAGGGAGTAGGTGCCAGGCGTTGCATATCAATCTCACCACGCTTGAGATCAATCCAAGTTTGGATTAAATCATCGGTGAATACATCGCCTTCACTCAGGAAGTCATGATCTTCCTCCAAGGCGTTCAAAGCTTCATCCAAAGAAGCAGGAACCTGCTTAACCAGGGCATGTTCCTCAGGAGGCAGTTCATACAGATCCTTATCAATCGGAGCGGGAGGCTCAATATGGTTGATAATACCGTCCATGCCTGCCATCAGTTGGGCGGAGAAGGCCAGGAAGGGATTGCAGGATGGATCAGGAGCTCGGAATTCAATCCGCTTGGCTGCCGGAGAAGTGCCTGCCAGAGGAATACGGATAGCAGCTGACCGGTTACGGGCAGAGTAAACCAGGTTGACCGGAGCTTCGTATCCAGGAACCAGCCGCTTATAAGAGTTCAATGACGGGTTGGTAAAGGCAAGTACGGAAGAAGAATGCTTAATCAGGCCACCAATATACCAGCGGGCAATATCTGACAAGCCACCGTATCCGCTTTCACTGTAGAAAAGGGGCTGGCCATTTTTCCAGAGGGACTGGTGGCAGTGCATCCCGGTGCCGTTGTCTCCAGCTACAGGTTTAGGCATGAAAGTGGCAGCCTTGCCAGCCTGGAAAGCGGTCTCATGAACAACATACTTGTACTTCATCAAATCATCGCCGGCATGAGTCAGGGTGTTGTAGCGGTAGTTAATCTCCTGCTGCCCAGCAGCTCCCACCTCGTGATGGGAGCGCTCCAAAATTAAGCCCACCTTCTGCAGGTTGGCAACCATGTCATCGCGCAAATCCTGACTGTGGTCAATAGGAGGTACAGGGAAATAGCCCTTCTTAACCCTATTCTTGAATCCAACGTTAGGACTGCCATCTTCCTCGTACTCTTCACCGGAATTCCAAGGAGCTTCAACGGAATCAACTTCGTAGAAGGAACGTCGCATTGAATTCTCATAACGGACTTTGTCGAAAATAAAGAACTCTGCCTCTGGAGCAAAATCTGCAGTATCGGCAATGCCAGTGGAATTAAGATAAGCCTCAGCTTTAAGGGCTACCTGACGGGGATCCCGGGAATAAGGTTCATCGGTGATGGGATCGACAATAGAAAAAGCCACATTTAAGGTTTTATGTTTGCGGAAAGGATCAATATAGGACGTTGCCACATCTGGAATCAGCTTCATATCAGATTGGTTGATGGCCTGAAAACCTTGAACGCTGGAACCATCAAAGGGCATGCCGTCTGTGAAGGCGTCCTTTAAAAACTCGCTGGAGGGAACTGTAAAATGCTGCTGGACGCCAATGAGGTCAGTGAAGCGCACAGAAACGTACTCAACTTCTTCTGCCTTGATAAGGGCTTCCACATCTTCTTTTGTGTTTATGTCGGCCATGTGACCGCTCCTTTCGCAGGGCATCACCTCAGTGATGCTGTATGTGCCTACGTTTCTCCAGTCTAGCTGACGGGGGACAACAAAGAAAAGGAAAATCGTCTCACACGGATTGAATAGTGAGATTGCAAGCTATATCAGGCGTAACGGCTGTCTCGGCATATGAGCGTATGCATATCCTCCCAGAGAATGTGTAACTAAAGCCTGCACCTGCTTACCTGCCTCTCATGGCTCTACGGCTGACTTTCTTCATCCGCATGGGATCAATCCCTTTGGGAATAGGCAGACCTGATGTGCCCTGGAGAGTGCGTAGACGATCATTAACGTGATCCAACTCATCCATAGTGAACTTAATCTTATGGCGTTTGCGCAGTTCTTTGCGCAGCTTGCTCAGGGGAACCTGACCCTTGCCGTTACCCACGCAGATTCGGTAGATAGGAATATCTGAGCCTTGAGTGACCCTGCGCACTTTTCGCGCTTCCTTATCCATGGCCCGATCCATAGCATCTTTGGGACCTTCAGCGACTAGGAATACGCCGTACAGAGAAGTTCCGCGCCAAATGGCGTTCTTGGTTCTGGGGTCTATCCAGACGGGCTCCTTGGTAAACTGAACTACTTTACCGGTCAGCTTTCCGCTCGACAGACTGTCAAGCACTGCTCCCGTTGCTCCTGGCTGGCCTTCCAAACGCCTATATCCTGCTGTTTCGCTTCGATTGGTCAGAATGATAGTCATCACTAGGAACCCCAGCAGCAAAGCAGTAATAACGTTAAGAATCCAGCCCAGCCAGCCGTTACGGAGCACGAAGCCCAGGGCAATTACCAGAAGGGCAGGAATAAGGAATCCGCTCAGCATCCACCAGGTGATAGAAGGGTCTTCCTTTTTAGTAAAGGTGTAGATCATCTTTATCTGCTGGAAGAGGTTGCGCTTCTTGTCTTTTGTCTTTTTTCCTTGTCCAGTCTGCCTGGATGCTTGCCTGGACGTGGATCTTCCAGTAGATTGAGATGTATTCTTGCGTGCGTTGCGGGGTTTCAAGTCTGCCATTCTTACCTCTGCATGATACGTAACTTGTTTGGGGACAATAAAATATAACCTTTACCAGTGTACTTGAATCGGGCTACTTCCGGCTGATTTTGGCTCCATGGTAGTGACCTGGAATAGGCCAATAAATCCGGAATTTGAGCTATCGAACATGAAGGGGGCGCCCATCCGCCTTCAGGAGTGCTTCTCCCAGAGCTTCGCTCAGGGTAGGGTGAGGATGGATAAGGCTTGCCGCTTGAGACAGGGGAATTCTGTTGCCGATGATTTGTTCTGCCTCTGCAATCAGTTCACTGGCACGGGGGCCGGCGATATGCGCGCCTATGAGAATTGTAGTCTGCTCTGGATCGCTGACCCGCCGAGCCGTGACCAGGGTGATGCTTCCGGAAGATTGTTCCATGAGGACACGGGAATTAGACAGGAGAGGAAGGATAGTTTCCTCAATATCGCAGAAAAGGGGACTGGCAGGAGACAATTCGTTAGCAGCTTTCACTGCCTGATCTGCTGTATACCCTACGCTGGCGGCTTCAATTGTTGAATACACAACTTGGGGCACCGTGAATTCATCAAGAGCCTGAGGCAGTGCAGGATACAGACCCTTTCGGCAGGCAATTGCCTCGGCAGCAATAATTCCCTGAGAAAAAGCCCTATGCGCTAATTGGTGGCCTCTGCGGATATCGCCCACTGCCCATAGGTTCGAAACAGTTGTTTGCCCGTAGGAATCGGTGCTGATAAAACCATCCTTGTCCCTATCAAGACCAATTTTCTTGAGCCAGGGTGCTTCGGTTGCAGGTCTGCGGCCAATGGCGACCAGGACTTTCTCCGCTTCAAGAGTTTCTTCTTCCTCTTTTCCAGCTTTCTTATAAAAAACTAGAGCTCCTGCCGAGCTTTGCCGGGAAGACCCGTCTTGACTGTGGTTGGGCTGGATAGTACTCACCGTGGTGTGGGTAAGAAAACGAATCCCAACTCTTTTCAGTCCCCTCATAACTGCTGATGACATATGGCTGTCCCCATGAGACAGGGGACGGTCCTTGCGGACAAAAACGGTGACCTGACTTCCCAGAGAATTCCAGAAGCTGGCAAATTCCAGGGCGACAGCTCCGGATCCAATAATAGCAACGGATGAGGGGATTTCTTGCAGTGACAGGGCTCGGTTGGAATCCATGACAGTTTCTGAGAAGGGAACTGAGGGGAAGGGGATAGGAGCTGCACCGAGAGCTAGGACAATCTGATCGGCACTGATATGATCGGTATGATCCGGGGAAGGAGATGATGACGAGTCGTTTGCGCCCAAGCTGATTTCATGATTGGTGGTGAGACTGGCGTAACGATGAAAAGCAGTGATTCCTCTGGTTGTGACCAGAGAAGTCAATCCTTTCACCATGGTTTCCACAGTTTTCATTTTCTGGCGGTGGAGTTGAGCAGTATCTATCTGGACTGCATCCTGATTTACAGAAATCCCCCAATATTTGGCATGTTTAATCTCATCCCAAGCATGGGCAGCAGTCAGCAACGCTTTGGTTGGTATGCATCCGCGGTTCAGGCACGTTCCTCCCAGGGATGAATCTTTATCAATCAGGGCAACGGACAGGCCTAATTCGGCTGCCCTCAGGGCAGTAGCATAACCGCCGGGACCGGCCCCAATAACAGCTAAATCAAAGTCATACCTTCCCTGCTGATTCGTGTTCTTTTTCAGACCGTCCCCGGTATTGTGAGAGTCCGCTGCTTTTTGACTGGTATCATCCGAGACCATAGTTTCTCCTGACTGTTTGCTTGCTGCTGATCTGTTTGTTTGTTGGTGTTTCGTTTGTTTGCTGATTTTTCGCCTATATCCTGATAACCTCCTCAAGTCTGCACGGTTCTGAAAAATTCCCTTCACGGTCAGCGAAGAACTGATTGCAGCTGGAAGGTAGGTAGGGCAGGAGAGATTTTCCTGATTCTGAAAAGGGTCGTGGAATCGATGCCCGGGCCCTATAGTGGTCTGTTGGTTGAGCTATTGGTCTATTGATCCACTGATCCGCATTGGGCTTTACCCATTGGGCTTTATAAGTGCCTGATTCCATAGTCTCCGGTAAGGCTGGAGGCGATCAGCATGTGATTGTTTTCCAATTCCTTCCATCCCTCATCGCCTGGCTGGTTGAATCCCGAGGAAGCTACCAGAATTCCCCCCTGCGGAAGATTTTTGTAGCGAATTATCCGGTAATCCTGGGCTTTATGGGCGACGCCGTATGCCTGATAAACCTCAATAATTCTCTTTGACGTTACCTGATGACCATAAGCGTTCAAGCAGATCAGCTCGGAATCGGTTTGAACCAGGCAATTGTAGGAAGAGAGGGGATAGTTTTTTCTCAGCTGATGAACAGCGCAAGATATGGCATCAGGCAAGGATTTTCCAGCTGACACATAATGAAGAATATAAGCAAAATAAATGGCTGAATCTGATTTTCCGCCGGTTGCCCTCAACTCTTCTTCGCTGACCGCCAAATGAGGATTGTGTACTATATTGATTCCCTGATCACCGGAGATATCTCCGTTGTGGCAGAAAGTGATTCCATCAGAGCTGAAGGGCTGCTGATTTTCCAGAATCAAAGGCAGATGGGAGGAAGCCAGGCGCAAGTGAAAGACACCGCTGCGGGCATCCTGATTAACAAAGGCAGGGAAAGTTGGATCGCTATAGGCTGGTTCAGTAGATTTATACAGATTGGTATATAACTCGGGACTGGGAGCGCCGCCATCGCTGATATGGGATGGGCGGCGGGAATCACAGATCAGGGAAGCTCCCCATCCGTCGTTATGAATAACGGAAATATTACGGTATTCGGCCACCTGGTCAGGGCCTAAAAGACTGGTTAAGGTGGCATGGGAGCCGGGCTGGGTGAATCCAAGGAGTCTGCACATAGCCCTAATCCTACAAACAGGCAGGACTATGCGGGAGAAAATTATAAATCTTTGCTGATATTTTTTTCCCGCCACTGCTTGTAGTCGCTGTGCTTGGGATAACGAGGCTTAGGCAGTCTCCATCGGCGGATATTCATGGCTCGTTGAGTGGCATACATTCCAGACCTCATTCGCTTGTCGACGCTGGAGGGGCCATAACGTTTAATCAGCTGCTTTTTCAAGCCGTGCCAGAGAACAAAAAGATCCACGATGGCAACAATAAAATATAGATACATGATGCCCATGAACCACACTGACAAAACCGGCATCCAGTTAAGAATAAGCAGAGACAGGACCAGCATGACCAAAATAAAAGGCATAAAGAATTCGGCAATATTCCAGCGTGAATCTACATAGTCGCGGATATAAATACGCAGCGGCAGGCGCTCGGCAGCAGGCATGTGAGTAATATCGCCAGTACGCATTGCTTCATACTCAGCGTCCTGCCGGCGGCGGTTCCGCTCCTTGGCCGCCTTCCGGCTGGCCTTGCGGTCTTTGGGAACCAGGGGATGAAGGTTGCTTTGCTGGACCTGGTTCCGCTTGGGGGTTGGGTGCCCCTTCTTGGCTGTGATTCCCTTGTTCTGTGTGGTTTCATCCTTGAGTTCATCAGAAATATCAGCCTGATCGCTTTTGCTTTTTTTCTTGTTGAAAAAGTTCCAGTCCATGAGTTTTTACCATACCGTTACCGATAGACTCTGAAATAGACTCTGCGAAACAGACTCTGCCTGAAAAGCCGACTTGCCACTCCATCTCGCTATTTCATCTCACCATTCCATCTTGCCGAGCCCGCTTTTATCCACCTTCGGTGGCATTATAGAGAACGACACGGGTGCTTTCCGTCGTGAGGCGGAAGGCTGAGAAAGACCGATAGAACGTTTACCGGGTAATGCCGGCGTACGGATTGTCCCTTCACCCGTGCTTTTCCATGTACTGTTTATAGAAAGGCACATTATGACTGATAATAATATGGCTGACAATAAGAGGATATCTGAGGATCCCCAGTTGAGCCCGAACTCCACCAATAATCTCCCGCATACAGGCCGCTTATCGTGGCGAGTGGTTGACATTATTGTTGCTTCTGTGATTGGGGTAGTTTCTGCTTTTGTTTATTGGGGCGGATCCTGGGTCTATGAAGCTTTAAAGCCTCTCTTCGCCTTCATTCCCGGAACTATTGGCCTGGTCGATGGGGTTTTTCTTCTCGCAGGTCCCCTTGCTGCTGTCATCGTGCGAAAACCGGGAGCTGCTATTTATGCAGAGCTGGTAGGCGCTGTCCTGGAGGCCCTGTTGGGGAACGCCTGGGGAGGAGCAGAGACTATTGTCAGCGGCCTCATTCAGGGACTGGGAGCTGAGCTGATTTTCCTCTTCTGCCTTTACCGGGTCTGGAATTGGCTAACCTGCACGCTGTCTGGCCTCCTGTCAGGTCTTGCCTGCTATATTGGCTACGCTTTCCTGGGTTATTTGCAGGGTGATTCTCTGACGAAAAAAATGATTGAGGGAACCTGCACCTGTGTGTCTGGGGCTCTTCTTGCCGGTCTGGTTATGTGGTTTCTTTATGTAGCTATTGCTCGTACAGGAGCATTAGACCGTTTTGCTTCTGGGCGTATCATCAGGCAGAATTCTCGATGATCCATGGAAAACATTCCTGCTCAATCCATCTGGATAAGTGGGGATATAAACCAGCCCTCCGCAGGGAATGGGCCGTCAGAAACCTGAGTCTGACCATCGCTCCAGGACAAAGAGTGCTCCTGATGGGGGCATCAGGAATAGGAAAATCGACGATCCTTCAGGCAATTGTAGGTCTGATTGGCCGGGCAGGTCAGGAAAGCAAGTCAGATAGTGCAGATATCACCAATATCACTAGCAAGTCTGATGAATCTGTACCTGGTCAGGTTAGGCAGGTTTCTCAAGATGAAGAAGGAGGATTCAGCCAGGGGAAGGTTCTGATTGATGGAGTACCGTCAGGTCAGGCCCTGGGTCGCTGTGGATTCCTCATGCAGGATCCTGATGCACAGACGGTTTTCCAACGGTTGGCGGACAACGTGGCCTTTGGGCCTGAAAACCTGGGAGTTGACCGGGATGAAATTACCGACCGGGTCAGGCAAAACTTGGCTATGGTAGGGCTTGACGGGCTAGAGTGGCATCGATCCGTGGCTCATTTAAGCGGAGGGCAGTCTCAGCGTCTGGCTTTGGCAGGAGTGCTTGCCATGCGGCCAGATGCTCTGCTGCTCGATGAGCCTACCTCCATGATTGATCCCGCAGGCGCTGATGAAGTGCGAGCTGCGGTCCGGAAGGTAGTGGAAGAGGAAGGGTCTACTCTGGTCCTGGTTGAACATCAGGCTGATAAATGGCTGGATTTTGCTGACCGTCTGATTGTTCTGGGCAAGCAGGCAGGGAACACAGTAATAGTGGCTGATGGTGATCCTTCAGAGATCTTTCGCTCCCAGGCTGATCGGCTGGATGCTCTGGGGCTGTGGGTGCCTTCTCAGTTTCGTCATCAAAGCCACGCTCCCAGACCTGGCAAGAAAACAGAGACTGTTCTGCAAACCACGAATTTGTCGATCAGCCATACCACAACTGCTCTTGCTTCGAACATTAATCTGACTTTTCACCAGGGAGAAATCACTGCCCTGACAGGCAGCAACGGAGCAGGAAAGTCTACTCTTGCCTTGACTATGGCTGGTTTATTGCCTCCATTATCCGGTCAGGTCCAGGTAAGTCGACAGGTACAGGGGGATCTGTCTGATTCCCAGCCGATTAAGTGGACTTCTGCCCAGCTGGCCCCGCGAATCCAATATGTATTTCAAAATCCGGAACACCAGTTTGCTGCTTCCACCGTGAAGGGAGAAATTCTCCTTTCTTTGGGAGACAAGGGCGAATCAGCCTCAGATCAGGCCGACACGATTCTCTCTTCCTGCCAGCTGGATCAGATTTGGGATGCTAACCCCTACACCCTGTCCGGAGGGGAAAAGCGCCGTCTGACTGTGGCTGCAGCTCTGGCAGCCCAGCCCGAAATCCTCATCCTGGACGAACCTACTTTTGGACAGGACAGACAGACCTGGCTTCAGCTCGTGGACACAATTCGGTCGACAGCCCAGCAGGGAGTCTGCATCATCATGGTTACTCATGATTCGGAACTGCTTTCTTGCCTGGGTTGCCGAAGTATTTTTTTGGGAACCAGGCAGGACATAGAAAAACGCAAGATCGAAAATATGGAAGAGCAGAGTACCGAAGAGCAGAGTCTTGAGGGGCAGAACATCGAAAGACAGAGTATCAAAAGGCAAGACATCGAAGAGCAAGACATCGATGGGCGGAAGAGTGAAAGAAATCAGACAGGAGAAGGGAATGCCTCCTCGCCGTCAATACTGGTAACCCCTGTCCAGGAACGGTTGGAGGAGAAAAAACCAACCAGCCCTTCTGCCGTCCTGGCTTCTCTCAATCCAGCTTTCCGCTTATTGGGGGCGATTCTTATCTGTCTGCTGATGATTTTCAGTCTTGATCTGGTGTCGGCTTCGGTGGCAGTCTTGCTTGTTTTGACCGCCCTTCTGGTTATAGGTTATGGAGGGAAAAGAATTTTTGCAACATCCTGGATTATCTTCCTGGGATCTTTGACTTCTGCTCTGTCAGTCAGTTTGTATGGGCAGACCTGGGGAACAGTCTACGTCCATTGGGGAATTCTTACCATATCTCAGGGCTCTTTGACCCTGGCTGGGTCTACAGCTTTACGGATTATTGCGGTGGGAGTACCGGCTCTCTGTCTGATGCAGGGTATGGATCCTACCGATCTTGCTGATTCCTTATGCCAGCAGTTTCATTTTTCTGACCGTTTTGTTTATGGGGGACTGGCAGGGATGAGGCTTTTCTCTCTTATGTCCGATGACTGGGCAGCTCTTTCCTTATCCAGACGATCTCGGGGGATTGCAGGAAAGTCAAAAATAGGAGATTCTATTTCTCAAAGCTTTGCCCTTCTTGTTCTCTCCATCCGCCGATCTACAGCCCTGGCTACGGCTATGCAGGCGAGGGGTTTTGGGTCTAAGCATAAAAGGACTCATTGGAGACAGACCACATTACGGTCTTGGGATTGGGTCTATCTGGTGATATGTCTTCTTATCCCTCTTATTTCCATGATATCTGCCATGGCAGCAGGGACTTTTACCTTCATGGGACATGTCATTGGCTAAAAATTGGCAGAAGCCGTCACAGTATCAGATGAGCTTCACAGAGGAGAATTGCCAGAAAAATAAGATTGGTTGCAGTGTATACGGCTAGATATTTACCCTTAAGATGAGGGTAACGAGAGGTCACTGCCTTAAAGGAGACCAGGGAAGCCATAGAGGCAATCAGGGTGCCCAGGCCGCCCAAGTTCGTCCCAATAATCAGAGGTTTCCAGGCTGATGAAAAATTAGCCAGGAGGAGGGTAGTAGGAACATTGCTGATTAGCTGGCTGGACCCCACAGCCACATCCAGGGGATCAATCTGAACCAGATTAGCGGCCAGAGTATAAAATTCGGGGACTCTCTTCATGTTGCCAATAAAAATAAAAAAGGCAATAAAGGTTAAGGGCAAGCCCCAATCTACATGGATGAATGCTCTACGATCGCAAAAAAGAAAAGCTACCAGGCAAATGGCTATCATTCCCCACATAGGCATAATCCCGCCTACAGCCAGAATACAAATTATAAAAAGGGCAATGTAAACATATAAACGCCAGCCCCCGTAACCAGCACCATAGCCGGTAATTCGAATTTCGTCAGGAGCTGGAGTTTTTGCGTCAGGAGCCAGGATGTTGCGTTCAATCGTTGCCGCGTCCAGCCCTTCAAAACCGGGAATAGGTTTGTCAGTAAAGAAAATACAGGTGGCAATAATAAGGAGGAGAGCAGCTAGGAAAGAGTAGGGAAGCATAATGAGCATAAAATCAGCAATAGGCATCCCAGTTTTTGCTTTTAAGTACAAATTATGGGCGTTGCCTATGGGAGTCAGCATACTTCCCAGGTTGGCACCCAAAGTCATGAGGGTAACCACAAAAACTGTTCTATCTTCCATTTTTGCCATGATCAGTACGGCTATCGCAAAGGGCACGAAAGTTACCAAGGCGACATCGTTGGTGATGAACATGCTCGAAAAGAAAGTTAGGGAAATAAAAATTAAGACGAGGAAGCGGGGCGTTCGGGCGTGACTCAACATTTTTGCCCCTATAATGCGGAATACGCCAATGCGCTGTAGGCCAGTAACTACCAGCATCAAACAGACCAGCTGTGCCACGGTATGGGTATGACTATAACTTGTATACTGAGCGTCGGGTGGGACTATAAAACAAGATATTATGGCGAGAATGCTGGCAATAACCAGTATGGTTTCCCGTCGTAGCGTCTGTAATACCCAGCGCCGCATCGCATCCTCCGTGGAACGTGCACGATAAAACGTGGCCCCAATCAGATTCGAACTGACGACCTTGAAATTAGAAGTTTCCTGCTCTATCCAGCTGAGCTACGGGGCCGCGGCATCTTCAAAAGCACAACCGGAGTTACACACTTGAAATACCATCTATATCTTAGCAAAGTGTGCAACATCATGCAGGACGACACGGCCAAAACATTTGAAAATACTTACAATTCAGCGTGTATTCCCAGGCTGGAAACCTATACTAAAAATATGACGCTTTTGAATTCTTATTATCTGCCAGGACTTTTTGTTCAAGACTACTCAATAGATGTTCCCCTGGATTGGAAAGGAAAAGATCCTTCTTCTTTTAATCCTCCCCAGGGGACCGTAACAGGTTTCGCCTCTGGTCAGGCCGGCAGGTCTGATTCTAACCGGGCTCAGTCTGACGATGGGGCAACGATTAAGTTTTTCTATCGTGTTCTGGCTTCAGCTGAGCATGCGCATGATGAGCTTCCCCTTCTGATTTTTCTTCAGGGCGGTCCAGGAGGAGCCGGTCCTAGGCCGTACAGCCTTTCTTCCATACCCTGGATTGAAGAGGCCTGCAGGCATTACCGGGTTGTATTGCCGGACCAGAGAGGAACGGGGAGGTCCAACCGGGTTGATTCTCATGTGATGAGTGTTTTCGCTGATAACCCTCGTGCTGGTGCTGATTTTCTTCATCATTTTCTGGCCGATTCAATTATCCGGGATTGTGAATATTTGCGTCTCAGTCAGTTCGGGGGAGCACAGTGGACAAGTCTGGGCCAGTCTTATGGCGGTTTCCTGACCTTGACCTATTTGTCTCTTTTCCCTCAAGCTTTGCGGGCATCTTTTATTACTGGGGGAGTTATGCATATTCCTGGGAGTGCTCACGAGCTTTATGAACATACGGTTCCCAGGATGTTTGCTAAAACTCAGCAGTACTATCAATGCTATCCAGAAGACAAGGAGCGTCTGACGGCTATTGCTGACTATGTTGAGGATCATGATGTACGTCTGCCCAATGGGGATCCTCTGTCTGTTCGGCGTTTGCAGATGATGGGATCAGATTTTGGAATGAAGCCTAGTTTCGAACGGATGCACTGGACCCTGGATCAGGCCTTTGTGGGCGGTGATGGCAGTCTCCCTGGGAGGTCGGACAGGCTGACTCAGATTCAAAAAGACCGCGAAGGGGAGAAGCCGGCTGTAGACGAGGAAATTGAGCTGACAGACGGTTTTCTGCAGGAAGTTATGAACTGTACAGCTACGTACAGCAATCCCCTCTACTGGACCCTCCAGGAGTTTATATATGCTAACGGAGACTGCGGCCCAACCAATTGGGCTGCATACGATGTTATCAACTCAGATCCTCGTTTTGCTGTTGATTCACGCCCTCTCGCCCTGATTGGAGAGGCTGCCCTGCCTCAGATGTTCCAAGAAGATAGTTCCCTCAAGCCTTTCAAACAGGCTGTTGAGCTTATGATGCAGGACAGTCATTGGGGAACTATTTACGATCCTGATCAGCTTTCCCGCAACGATGTTCCCCTCTACTGCGCGGTCTATTTTGATGATATGTATGTAGATTCCAGCCTTCAACTCGATACCCTCAGCAGAGTAGGTAATTCTCATCCCTGGGTCACTAATCAGTTTGAACATGACGGGGTAAGAAGCGGGAATGTTTTTGCCCATCTGTATCAGGAGGCTTTGAACAGGGGAGACTTGGACAGGTCTGTCGTCAAACCTCGACCCTAGACTGGGCTCTATGTCTCTCACCATTGGAATTGTTGGACTGCCTAATGTTGGCAAATCCACACTTTTTAACGCCTTGACCCGCAACAACGTACTGGCTGAGAACTATCCCTTTGCCACCATTGAGCCTAATACAGGCATTGTTCCCCTGCCCGATTCCCGCTTGCAAGTTCTGGCCAAACTGGTGCATACCAGCAAGATCGTCCCCGCAACCGTGACTTTTGTGGATATAGCCGGAATCGTTAAAGGTGCCTCCGAGGGCGAAGGTCTGGGCAATCAATTCTTGGCTAATATTCGCGAGGCGGATGCTATCTGCGAAGTTACCCGTGTTTTTACCGATGATGACATTGTTCATGTCAATGGCACCGTGAATCCTGCTTCTGACATCGATACTATTAATACTGAGCTGATTTTGGCTGATTTGCAGACAGTGGAGAATGCTCTTCCCCGCCTGGAAAAAGACCTGCGTGGCAAGAAGATAAGCCCTGAATACCTGGAAGTGGTCAAGAAGGCCCAGGCTATTCTTGAAGAGGGGGAAACTATTGATCATGCTGCCGGAGCTGGAAAAATCGACAAGGATGATATTTATGATCTTCATCTGCTAACGGCTAAGCCTTTTATCTATGTTTTCAATATGGATGATGATCAGTTGACTGACAAGGAGCTGAAAAAGCAGCTGTCTGACAGTGTTGCTCCTGCGCAGTCCATCTTCCTCAATGCTCAGTTTGAATCCGATCTTACCGAGCTTGATGAGGCAGATGCTCGAGAGATGCTGTCTGATGCCGGCTTGAACGAATCAGGTTTGGACCAACTGGCTCGGGTGGGATTCGACACCCTTGGTCTGCAAACCTTCCTGACTGCCGGCGAGAAAGAAGTCAGGGCTTGGACTATTCATAAAGGGTGGACCGCTCCCAAGGCAGCTGGTGTAATCCATACAGATTTTGAGCGCGGCTTTATTAAAGCGGAGGTTGTCTCTTATGATGACCTGGTTGCTGCCGGTTCCTATGCAAAAGTTAAGGAAGAAGGCAAAATGCGCCTGGAAGGCAAAGATTATGTGATGCAGGACGGAGATGTTGTTGAGTTCAAGTTCAACGTGTGACCTGGTGGAATGAGCTGCTGGTAGAAAGAAAACAATACATTATTATGGGAAAAAATTATGAGAATTGGTGGGAACAGTCAGAAGCGTTCTTTACTCGGACTGACTTTTTGACGTTGATAGAGCACTATATTCTTCCTGCTGCTATTGCCATAATTGCATTAATTCTCATTTATTATTTTCTCAAGAAGATTATCCGATCTGCTGCCCGTGCAATCAGAAGAGCTCAAATTTGTCAGCAATATGGTGTCGAGCTTCCTAAGACTGTGGTTATAAAAAAGACCACTAAAGATAGAAAAATTGGAGAGTTCATCCTTGGCTACCCGCATTGGGAACGAAGCAAAAAAGATGGAACTCGAGACCAGCGGGTAAAGAATTCAGAGATAATCGACAGTATAAGCATATTAGAGATTGGCTCTTGGCGATTGACTACTGACAATCCCTTTACTATGTATAGCATGGTTTCTACTTTTCGTCGTGCAGGAGTTATTATTGCATATTGTGCAGAGGAAAAACGAAAACGAAATCACCTGGTTCGAGAATTAAGGAATCGACAGTCAGCAGTAACAATAGAAGGAATCAGGAATCGGTTTCGCGAAAGACCGACGGATTTTGAAAAATTCTGCGCGGATATTTTCAGGAAACTAGGTTACCAAGTTCAGGTCACACCCCCTTCAAATGATGGTGGAATTGATCTTAGAATGAGAAGATCAGATGGCATGACTTTTATTGTTGAATGTAAATGCTATGAAAAAAATAATCATGTGGGTCGTCCAGTTATTCAAAAACTCTATGGGGCTAATAGTATCGAACACGCGCAGAAAATGATAGTAATTACTACTAGTCAATTTTCTGCAGAAGCAATAGCCTTTGCTCAGAAAGTTGGAGTGAAACTGATAAATGGTAATGCTCTAGTTGAGTTGTGTAAACGTGCGTGGGGTAATGCTTCCGGTCCCCTTTATGAGATTGATATTCCAAAGCAGGTATTGCGTCTTACGACTAATGATATTTTATCTCATATTCCGTTAGATATGCGTAGATACTATTATTAGAGGAGATTAATTCTATGGCTTTTTATGACTTAGATTTTATTGAAGATCGATTTGTTCACTATGCTCAGCAGAACACCCGGTCTGATTATGCCAGCAGGGATCGGATCCCGTCCACGCCTGGTCAGGAAGCTATGGCCAGGGAACTGGTTCAGGAGCTTCAATCGATGGGGTTGGAAGCATACTATAACAGGAGAACAGGATTCGCAATAGGTCATCTTTCCGCAAATATTCAGGACTCTCAGGACTTTCAGAACCCGGTGACTGGTGTGGGATTTTTCTCCCATATAGATACAGCTGATTTCAATGCAGAAAATATCAAGCCTCGCATATGGCGCAACTATGAGGGAAACAAACTGACTCTGAATGAGCAGGAAGGAATATACCTGGATCCTGAACAATTCCCTGCCCTGAAAAGTTGCCAGGGGCAAACACTGATTACCAGCGATGGGACTACTTTGCTGGGAGTGGATGATAAGGCCGGAATTGTAGGAATTCTTGCTGCTCTGCGATATTTTCAGCAGAACCCCCAACTGGAACATGGCGATATTTATGTGGGCTTTGGGCCAGATGAAGAGATCGGGATTGGAGGTCAGCGCTTTGATCCTGCTGACTTTCCTGGTGTTGAACTGGCTTACACCATGGAAAATGGTCGTCCGGGAGACTTGGAATATGAAACTTTCAGTGCTTCAGTTGCTCACGTTGCCATCAAGGGAACGGTGGTACATCCCGGTGAAGCGTACGGTTTAATGGTTAATGCCACTACTTTGATGGCTGATTTTTTGAGCTGTTTGCCAGCTGACCAGGTTCCTGAGAAATCCAGAAACCATGACGGCTTTATTATGGTGACTGAGACTCAGAGCTGTGTAGATCGGGCCACAATCAACATAATTATTCGTGATTTTGATCAGGAGAAATTTGCAGCAAAAGAGCAGATAATTCGTGATTTGGTTAATAGGATGAATCAAAAGTATGGTTCCGGACGTTTCAGTCTGACAATCAGAGAACAGTATAAGAATATTTATCAAGTCATAAAAGATAAACCGTATACGGTTAACCTTGTTTTGGATACATACAGAAAACTAGGTATAAAAGCTCATATCCAAACTTTCCGAGGCGGCACCGATGGGAATTTTATTACTGACAAAGGCATACCTACTCCCAATCTTTTCAACGGCGGAGGCAATTATCACGGTCGATATGAATATGTGACAGTGGAGCAGATTGATCAGCTGGCTGAAGTGCTGGTGAACCTGGCCCAGGAGCATGTACGCCAGTGTCGTCAAGGTCGTGACGAGGCTCCTCTGGAAAAGTATTGGTAAAAGTTTTAGTAAAAGCATTGGTGACGGTGACATATACCGGTGTATAAGGCGGAATATTATGCGCATAGGTTTTGTTTTTGACGATACTCTCGATGCTCCTGACGGGGTTCAACAGCATATTATGACTTTAGGCAGGGAGCTGGTTCGCCGGGGTCATCAGGTGGTCTACTTTGTGGGGGAGACCAAAACCCATCCTGTTGGAGGAATCGTTCCCCTGTCAAGAAATGTGGCCGTGCCCTTTAACGGCAATGTCATGCGAATCCCCCTGCCGGCTTCTCGCAGGCGCATTCGGGCCGCTCTGGAGCATTATCACTGTGATGTTCTTCATGTTCAGGCCCCTTACAGTCCTTTCCTGGCTGGCCGGGTGATTAGTCTGGCTAAAGAAGTGACTCCCCATGCCCGAATTGTGGCTACCTATCATATTGCTCCTTACTCGAAGGCGGCAGAAGTTGGAGGCCGGGTACTGGCAGCTGTCAACGCCTTCAGCGGCAGGAAAATTGATCAGGTTATTGCTGTATCTCCGGTTGCAGCTGCCTATGCACAGAAGACCGCTGGCTGCACGCCATTGGTGATTCCCAACCCAGTGGATTGCAGGGCGATGGAAGCTGGTGGCTTCTCCTCTGACCGGTTCTCTGACCGCCACGATGGTAAGCATCTTGTTTTTCTGGGGCGGTTCGTTGAGCGCAAGGGGGTCCGGCTGCTCATGAATGCACTGGAATACGGTGCAACACATGGAATCTTTCCTTCCGGAATGCATGTAACCTGCGCCGGAAAAGGGCCGGACCTGGAAACCTGCCAGCGGCAGGCTGAACAAATAGATCTTCCTATTGACTTCCCCGGATTCGTGGATGAAAAGGATAAACCCGCCCTGCTTGCTTCGGCTGATATTGCTGTTTTTCCCAGTATTTCTGGCGAATCTTTTGGCATCGTCCTGGTCGAAGCCATTGCAGCTGGCGCTGGCGTTGTCCTTGCCGGAGATAATCCTGGCTATCGATCTACTGTGGGCGACAACGAGCAAGCCTTGTTTGATGTTTCGCCAGACCAGGGGACTACTCGCTCAGCGGCTTTGCTGGCTGAGCGGATTGCCCTCATGATGACTGATTCACGCCTGGCTGCCTGCGTGCACAAGCAGGAACAGGCTCTCATTCCTCGGTACGATGTCCGCCATGTTGTCGATCAGCTGGTCGATGTATATACAGGCAAAGATACCGAACGTCCGAATTAAACGACTGAATTATTATGCGTCCGCGCTTCTATAAGCTACTATAGAAGAAGGGAGACAGTTATGTTCATGTGGCTTCTTTATTTACTTCCATATGTTTTGGTACCAATCGGACTTTTTCCAGTCCTACAGTGGCTGATAAGGAAACTCAGAGATGGTGTATCCGCAATCGGTGAGAAGAAAACTACAGCTGTATCGCATATTATAAAATTGAAGAAAGCTACTCTGCGTTTGCCTGTAGTATTATCGTGTTTCTCTTTCTGGCTTGTTCGCTGGGCTTTGGATTCTGGGAGGTAATAATCAACAATTTTTATTATGGAGCGCTTTCGTTGCTTTTATCGCTGAGAGTTTCCCCCCTGGCAGCTGTGATAATTTTCCTTTTGGTAATAATACTTGGTATGCCTCTTGTTTCTTTGTCTCTTCCTTTTGTCTCTCGGTGCAAGGATCATTCTGTTTGGACCGACAGACTTTATACCATGTCATCATTAATGACACTTATATGGATAATTCTGTTGGCAATCCAGCAAGATAAGCGTGTATGCTTTGGTGAAGGATGCCGCAGCTGGATGGACATTGATCTTCGAGGAGAACGCATAGCACTTGTTCTGCTGATTATCAATCTCTTCATTCAGCTCTGGTACATTGCTATTATGCCGGCAGAGAGAAATGCCCATATACCTGTTCCCGTGCTTCATAGCGGAGAAAATACCGGTATGAGTGGTAAAACGGTTTCCCTTATGGAAAATCCCGGTGCTGCGGAGTCTAATAGAGATGACACTTTGTCGTCCCCAGCGTTCCGACAGATATAAACTCACGGGTAGAGGGCTGCAGCTCAGAATGGTGATTTCCAGAAGTATTTTTACAATTATTCTTAAAAATAAGCAGTACATATAAAATTATGACCTTCAAGGAAGGTAAGAACATGTTTTCTCTGGTTGTTGACAGCGATATATCCCTCTCCCTTCCCCGGCCCCGCTTTGATGCGCCGGCTCTTTTTCAGCTGATTGAAGACAGCCGTCCGGAACTGGAGCGATGGCTCCCCTGGGTCCCTCTCATAACCAGTGCAGACAAGGAGAGGGAATCGCTGGAAGCTTTTCTTGCTGATTTTGGTAGGGGAAAGTCGCTGAATTGCCTGATTTGGTATAGGAACCAAATTGCTGGAATGATCAGTTTTAATAAGTTTGCCGGGAATGGATCAGCAGACATCGGGTATTGGCTGCGGACGGATTTTACCCATCGGGGGATTATGCATCGTGCGGTTGAAGCCTTTATTCGCCTGGGCTTTGAGGAGTATGATCTGAACAAAATTGTGACCAGAGCCGCCACAGGGAATGCTCCCAGCAATGCGGTGATTCGTGGTGTCGGCTTTCATTTGGATGGGGTACTGCCTCAGGAAGAAAAGGTGGGAGGCTCTTATCTGGATCACAACGTGTGGTCGCTGCTGTTGGACGAATGGAAGATCCGAAGAGAAAAAAATTAGTCTCCTTTTGCGGCTGTGTAGAGGTGTGTATAGGATAGACGGGCAAGACGCGGGATATTCATTACAAAAGATCCGGATGCATAAAATACAGATACAGGATACAGGCAAATTTATAGGTGAGGATAATTAAGGCCATGGCATCAGATTTTTGGCTCATTGTGGGCCTGGGCAACCCTGGAAAAAAGTATGAGGGAACCAGGCATAACATTGGATTTATGTGTGCTGACCTGCTTGCGCAGCGGTGGTCTGTCTCTCTGAGCGAGCACAAGGGCTTGGCCCAGCTGGGCAAAGGTATTATGGATCTGGGGGGACGGAGGCAAAAATTCTTCCTTGCCAAGCCCCTGACTTTTATGAATGATTCAGGCGATGCTGTGGCTTCTGTCAGCTCGTATTACGACATTATTCCGGAGCATATTATTGTTATTCATGATGATATGGATCTGGATTTTGGGCGGATTAAGGTGAAAAACGGCGGATCTCCCGGAGGACACAATGGGCTGAAATCCATTGACCGATCGCTGGGAACAGGTGGGTATAATCGGGTGCGTTTGGGCACCGGTCATTCTCAGCGCGGGCAGCATGCCCATGATAATGCTATTAAATGGGTTTTGGGCGGATTTGCCTCTGCACAAAAATCTCAGATGGATGATTTTCTTTCCGATGGGGCTGATGCTGCTGAAATGATTGTTTTTCAGGGAATTCAAAAGGCTCAGACTCAGTTTAATTCCAGGAAATAAATAATAAGTACGGAAAGAAATACTGAAAGAAAATTTACCAGACCAAGGTAAAACGGGGAATACATGAATTCTGGTAAGGATAGCAGCGAACAATCATCACCTGTGGTGACGGGGACTTTGGCCCCGTTTGTGGTCAGTCTTATGAAGGACCCAACCTTTTCTGAGCTGGTGGCAGATGGGTCCGACTATACCCTCATTGGTGCCCCTGAAGGCATCCGTCCGGCTTTGGCTGCTGCTGTTGCTGCGGCTGATCAGAGCGATCAGGCAGGTAAGGCCAAACAAGGCAAGCAAGCAGGCCGACAGCCTGGGCGGCCAGTTGTCCTGGTTGTTCCTTCCAGCCGGGACGCTGAAGATGCGGTTGCTTCCATCCGGTCATGGTATCGGGGGAATCCGTCGGACATTGATGAGCTGGCTGCCTGGGAAACTCTGCCTCATGAGCGTCTGTCGCCCCGGGCCGACACAATTGCCCGCAGAATGTCTGTTTTCCGTCGCCTGGCTCATCCTGTTGCCGGTTCTCGTTTGTTTTCTGTTCTGAAAATCCTGGTTGTTCCTGTCCGGTCTTTAATCCAGCCTGTGGTTCGGGGGATTCAGGATGTTCAGCCTCTGGTTTTTGCTTCTGGTGGGCAGATGGATCTGGAATGGGCCGAAAAGCGTCTGATTGAAAACGCCTATGTTCGTTCTGATTTGGTCATGGACAGGGGGGAATTTGCTGTACGAGGGGGAATACTTGATATCTTTCCGCCAACCGCTGCCCACCCGGTCAGGATTGATTTCTTCGGTGATGAGATTGACAGTATAAAGGCTTTCCATGCAGCCGATCAGAGGACTTTTGGCCAGGAAATTGATCAGATGTGGGCTCCGGCCTGTCGCGAACTACAGCTGACAGATGCTGTCAGAGCTAGGGCTAAGGCATTGATTGGGGCTATTCCCAATGCAGATGATATGCTGGAATCTATTTCTCAGGGTATTCCGGTTGAAGGCATGGAGTCCCTGATTCCAGCCCTAGTTGATGATCTGATGCCCGCCTACTCCCTGTTTGATTCTCAGTCGGTGATAATGTTCAGCGATCCGGAAAGGCTGAGACGGGCAGCAGAGGATTTGTTGAAAACAGCCAATGAATTTTTGGCAGCAAGCTGGCACGTCGCGGCTGGCGGTCACGGTGCCGGTGCCCCTATTAGTTTCGATAAATCGAATTTCATGGATTTTGAAGAGATCCACCGTGCTCTTCAGTTGACCCATTCGGCTTGCTGGGATTTATCGGGTTTGGGCGTAGATGAGTCGGCTGAAGGACATGCCAGACTGGAGGCAGTGCCTCCTGCTGCCTTCCGGGGAAATGAGAACAAGGCTGCCAGTGGAATAGGTGCGCTGCTTGACCAGGGTATGAATGTTGTGGTGACCGCTGCTGCCCGTGGAACCCTCAGCCGTTTGAAAAGGGCCATCACCACCACCGGTATAACAAGAGTTTCCTATCTTTTATCTTTGACTTCCGATGGCTTTGTTGATACTGCTGCTCGAGTAGCAGTCCTGACAGAGAGGGACATTACCGGTCATTCTTCCGTTGCCGCTCAAACCCGAACCCCGCCCCGCCGCCGTAAAGCCATTGATCTGGTTGAGCTGAAAAAGGGTGACTATGTGGTTCATGAGCAGCACGGGATTGGCCGTTTTGTGGAAATGGTCCAGCGGCCGGTTTCTCCAGGGCGTTCTCATGGACGGACCCTGGTAGCCTCGGCATCTGCAGGGGCCGGTCAGCATACTCAGTCCATGCGGGAATACCTGGTCATTGAGTATGCCCCCAGCAAGAGGGGCGCCCCGCCTGACCGGCTGTATATTCCCACTGATCAACTGGATTTGATCAGCAAATATATAGGGGCAGAAGAGCCCAAGCTGAATAAATTGGGCGGGTCTGATTGGGCAGCAACAAAAGCCAGGGCCAAAAAACGAGTTAAAGAAATTGCTCAGGATTTAGTAAAGTTGTATGCCGCGCGCCAGCGGACAGCGGGCTTTGCTTTCAGTCCTGATACCCCGTGGCAGCATGAATTGGAAGAAGCTTTTCCCTACCAGGAGACTCCGGATCAGCTGACTACCATAGATGAAGTGAAGGCAGACATGGAGAAACCTATCCCCATGGATCGCCTTATCTGCGGTGACGTCGGTTTCGGCAAGACTGAAATTGCAGTCAGGGCTGCCTTTAAAGCTATCCAGGATTCCAAGCAGGTGGCAGTATTAGTTCCTACCACTTTGCTGGCTCAGCAACATTATGAGACTTTTTCTGAACGGTTTGAAGGCTTTCCTGTAACCATTAAGATGATGAGCCGCTTCCAAACGGTTGCCGAAAATGCTCAGACTGTTAAGGAGCTGAGTGAAGGAACAGTCGATCTGGTCATTGGAACTCACAAGCTGCTCAATCCTAAAATTACCTTTAAAGATTTGGGCCTGGTCATCATTGATGAGGAGCAGCGCTTCGGAGTAGAGCATAAGGAAACTTTGAAAGCCCTCAGAACTAATGTGGACGTGCTCAGCCTGTCTGCAACCCCTATTCCTCGCACTCTGGAAATGGCTGTTACCGGGATCAGGGAAATGTCGACCCTGGCTACTCCACCTGAAGATCGACTGCCGGTTTTGACGTATGTGGGAGCATACGAAGATGCCCAGGTGACTGCGGCCATCAGACGCGAGCTTTTGCGGGGAGGCCAAGTATTTTATGTGCATAATCGGGTTCAGGATATAAGCAAGGTTGCAGCCCATATACATGACTTGGTGCCAGAGGCAAGAATTGGTACAGCGCATGGGAAAATGGGGGAGAAACAGCTGGATGCTGTTATCCGTGATTTCTGGCATCGCGATATTGATGTTCTGGTTTGCACCACCATCGTGGAAACCGGTCTTGATATTTCCAATGCTAATACCCTGGTTGTAGACAGAGCTGACCGTTTCGGGCTTTCCCAACTTCACCAGCTGAGGGGACGGGTAGGTCGCGGCCGAGAGCGGGCCTATGCCTACTTCCTCTACGATCCCAGCAAGACTATGACTCAGACAGCTCACGATAGGTTAGAAACCATTGCCCAGAATACTGCCTTAGGATCGGGCTACGACGTGGCTATGAAGGATCTGGAAATCCGCGGAACTGGTAATTTACTGGGGGATGAACAGTCTGGTCATATTGAAGGTGTTGGTTTTGACCTTTATGTTCGCATGGTATCCGATGCTGTCCAGGAGTATAAAGAACCTGAACGGATTCAGGCTGTGTCTACCAGCGTGGATTTACCCGTGGAAGCGTCGATCCCTGAGTCATATATTAATTCCGACAAATTGCGGTTGGAAATCTACAGGAAGATCGCTGCTGCCCGGAATGAGTCAGACTTTGACGATATTCGGGATGAGTTGCAGGACAGGTATGGCAAGCCGCCGCAATCTCTGGATATTCTTTTTGCTATTGCCAGGCTGAGGATGAAGGCGAAGAACATGGGCATTACCGATGTCATTGCCCAGGGAAAGACCATGCGAATTGTGGGTCCTGAGCCGCGGGAGTCTGTCATGCTCAGATTAAAACGGATTTATGGCAGTGCCCTTTACCGCAGGCAGACACATACCCTGACTATTCCCACACCTTTTCAGGGGTCGTTTGATTCCGCCCCCATGGGATCAGCTGCTATTATTTCCTGGACTAATCAGGTTTTGGTTGATCTTCAGTGGCACGCCGGCGGCCAGGGCCTGTCCACGTCCAGAAAATCGAGTAATCTGGAATAGTTCACACAACCAGACAAAAGGAGTAGTTGTGGCAATTATTGAAAGCATTTATGCTCGCGAGATTCTTGATTCCCGTGGCAATCCTACAGTCGAAGTGCTTCTGGAAACCGATGATGGTGCAGTAGGCCACGGCCTTGTTCCTTCCGGAGCCTCAACGGGTGAAGCCGAGGCCTGGGAGCGCCGTGATGGTGACAAGTCCCGTTATCAGGGCAAGGGCGTCCTCGACGCAGTCAAGGCTGTTAATGAGGAAATTGCCCCCAAGGTCATTGGTATGGATGCCACTGACCAGCGGGCTCTGGATGACGTCATGATTGAGCTTGATGGTACCCCTAACAAGGGCCGTCTGGGAGCTAACGCCATTTTGGGCGTATCCCTGGCAGCCTTGTACGCCTCTGCTGAGTCTGCTGATCTTCCTCTCTACAGGTACATCGGCGGAACAAATGGGCACATTCTTCCTGTCCCCAACATGAACATTATGAACGGCGGAGCTCATGCTGATTTCGCTACCGATATTCAGGAATACATGATCTCCCCTTATGGTTTTGATACATACCGTGAGGCACTCCGGGCTGGTGTTGAAGTTTATCACACTCTCAAGGGTGTCTTGAAGAAGGATGGCCTGGCTACCGGATTGGGCGATGAAGGTGGCTTTGCCCCGAAGATGAAGTCCAATGAGGATTCTCTTAAGTACATCATCAATGCCATTGAAGCTGCAGGCTATGAGCCTGGCAAGCAGATCGGCATTTGCCTGGATGTTGCTTCTTCCGAGTTCTATAACAAGGAAAGCGGCAAGTATCATTTCGACGGAGAGGACCGCGACGCCGAATATATGCTTGATTATTACGAGAAGCTGGTAGATGAGTATCCGATTGTTTCCATTGAGGATCCTTTCCAGGAAGAAGGATGGGACGACTGGGCTTCTATTACCAAGCGCTTGGGTGATCGTCTCCAGTTTGTAGGAGATGACCTCCTGGTAACTAACCCCAAGCGGCTGCAGAAGGGTATTGATCTGGGTGCTGCCAATTCTCTGCTGGTAAAGCTCAACCAGATCGGCACTGTGACCGAAACTCTTGATGCCATTGAGCTGGCAACCCGCAATGGGTTTACTTCTATGGTTTCTCATCGTTCTGGCGAGACTCCTGACACCACCATTTCTGATCTTGCTGTGGCTAAGAACACTGGCCAAATCAAGACTGGTGCTCCTGCCCGCGGCGAACGTATTGCTAAGTTCAACCGTCTGCTCGAGATCGAGGAAGAGCTTGGTTCTACTGCCCAGTATGCCGGGTACAGCGCATTCAAGGCCTGCAAAAAGTACGTCAAGTAAGGTGAACAGTACGACAAGTAGGTTGAACGCATAAGTTCTGAAAAGAAAAGATACCTGTCCGCTCCTGAGTCGAGTTGGACAGGTATTTTTGTATATATGACTCTTCGAATGCCGGCTGACCATCCTCATTCCGCTGCCCCTATGGGGCCAGGTAAGCACCGTCGACGGGCGAAGACCAGATCCGCCTCTTCGCCGACTGCACCAGCTAAAAAGGAAGCGATGACAGCTGGGTCAGGTAAGGTGGCTAAATCCGGGCCAGGAAAGTCACATACTGGAACAGGAAAGCAGGGGGGAGCCTCGGCAAAACTTGCTTCCGCCCTTAAAGAGAGCAACCCTATTGCTTTCTTCATTTCCCTGTGCCTAGTAGTTTTTGCCCTGATTTATTTTGCTGCAACTCTGCAGCTGTACATTAAGAACACTACCGAGCTGAGTGCCCTGAAATCGCAGGAAGCCAGTCTTATCGCAAAAAAGGCACATTTGAAAAATGAGATTTCCCGATGGAACGATACCGCCTACATTACCGCTCAAGCACGGGAACGACTGGGCTTTGTTTATCCGGGTGAGCAGTCAATAACCCTGAAAAATTCCAAACACAAGACCGCTTCCTCCCGGTCTTCGAATGATTCACAATCAGCTGGTCAAGCTGGTAGTAATCTTCCCTGGTACAAGGAGATTCTGTACTCTATGCAGAAGGCTGATTCCACCGGACCGTCATCATCATCGAACTCATCCAAATCCAAACGCATACCCACCCAAAAGGAACAGGAAAAGTGGCAGAAGAGCCTACAAAACGGGAACTGAAACAGCAGAAACCCGAACAATCTGCTCCAGGTCATTCTGCACATGTCCGCCTGTGTCGTACACTCCTGGCTCAGCCGCCCAGTCAGAACGATATTGCCCTGGTAACCAAGCAGTTGGGTCGCTATCCTCGGGGAATGGTGGCTGTAGGCGCTCGCTGCAACCGCGGCCATCCTCTGGTAACAGTAACCAGGCCCTTGTTGGAGGGGAAAATTCCTTTCCCCACCACTTTTTACCTATCTCATCCTGCCGCAACCAAAGCTATTTCCAGGCTTGAGGCTCAGGGTATGATGACTCGCTTTAATCAGGAGCTGGGCGAGGATGACACTTTAGCCTCCTGCTATCTGCAGGCGCATGGGGCATATCTTGATTTTCGTCAGTGTCTGGCTCAGATTCTGGGTGATTCCCAGGAGCATATCCGAGGGATTAGTGCTGGCGGGATGCCTCACCGGGTCAAGTGCCTGCACGCTCTTGTTGCCCAGTCTTTAGTCATGGGTCGGGGAGTGAATCCTATAGGAGACAGGGTGTTGACTATGATCAAAGATGATTTTGATCCACAAGTATGCAGGTGCGAAATATGACAGTAACTGTTGCAGGAATCGACTGCGGAACAAACTCTATTCGTCTTATGGTTGCCCGGATCAGCAGTGATGGCAGCATGGAAGTAGTAGTTCCCCGGATTATGAGGGTAGTCAGGCTTGGCCAGGATGTTGATAAAATTCATAGGTTCAGCCCTGAGGCTTTGAAGCGAACCTTCGCTGCTATTGATGAATTTGCTCAGGTTTTGTCTGCCCATAAGCCGGATGCTCTGCGGTTCGTTGCTACTTCGGCAACCAGGGATGCAGAAAACCGGGATGATTTTGATCGCTATGTCTTTAACCGTCTGGGTGTGCATCCTGATGTCATCCCCGGGCAGGAAGAGGCCCGGTTCAGCTTTTTGGGGGCAACTTCTGTTGTCGATGCTTCTCTTCATCGGCCTCCTTACCTGGTCATGGATTTGGGCGGCGGATCTACCGAACTGGTTCTGGGGGGAGATGGCAGAAGCCTTTCCTCTCATCAGGTTGCTCAATCCTATTCCATGGATATGGGCTCGGTCAGGGTCAGCGAGCGCCATTTGTTGTCCGATCCTCCCACAGACAATCAAATTCAGGAAGCTAGTGCGGATATAGACCGCAGTCTTGATCTGGCTTGTGCCGCAGTCGATTTATCTCAGACTGGCACTTTCATTGGCGTTTCGGGAACCGTCACTACAATGGCCGGGGTCGCTTTGGGTCTGAAAGAGTATAATCGCCAGGCTATTGATGGAGTAACTTTCAGTCTGGATGATATTTTCCGGGTAGATCAAAAGGTTCTGTTTATGACCAGGCAGGAGCGGGGGCAGCTGGGAGTTATTCATCCGGGCAGACTGGATGTGATAGGGGGAGGGGCCCTGATTCTGACACAGGTCCTTGCTCGAACCCGCAGATGCCTTGCCGCCAGAGGGGAGCAGCTTACTTCTTTGACTGTCAGTGAGCATGGGTTGCTGGATGGAATAGTACGCGATCTGGGAATGAAGCTCCTAACCTCGTGTCATAATAGTGAGGATGTCTCATCCACCTGATGAGGCTTGCCCCGGTGGCGGAATCGGTAGACGCAGCGGACTTAAAATCCGCCGACTATTAACGGTCTTGCGGGTTCGAGTCCCGCCCGGGGCACTGTTTTATGAAGTGCGGCAGTGCTACAGTGTTCGTTAGTGTCAGGGCTGACTGCAGGATAAGTGAAATCAGATAAGTGGAAATAACAACAGCAGAAAATCAGGAAAAGGAGATTATAATGACTGCCTCAATTATGCCAGAAGTGAATGCTGATTTCGGTGCCCAGCCTCAGATTACTTTTCCCATCCAGGAAGCTCCGGCCGGTTTGAAAGGCCAGGAGATCGTGGAGGGAGACGGACCCTTGGTTCGTAAGGGAGACATGGTAACAGTCAATTATCACGGGGTTGTATGGGGGAGCGACCACCCATTTGACTCCAGTTTTGACCGCCATCAGCCTGCAACTTTCGGAATTGGGGTGGGACAAGTAATTCGCGGTTGGGATCAGCTGGTTCCCGGCCACAATGTTGGTTCCCGTCTGGTGGTATCCATTCCTCCAGAGTATGGGTATGGCCGCAATGGCATGCCAGCTGCTGGTATTGGTGGCGATGATACTTTGGTTTTCGTTATTGACATCATCTCTACTCGTCGGTAAGATTAGCCAAGAATAAGCCGACAACAAAATCCAATTTTTCAGGTCTTTTCCTGGACGCATTGCGAGGAGGTACTTATGCCACAGGATAAGGTTTATATGCTTACACAGGAAGCCTATGACAAGCTGAGAGAAGAACTGACTTATCGTGAAGGTGAGCTGCGGGAAGAAATAAAGGAAAAGATTGCCGCTGCCCGCGCAGAGGGCGATCTGAGTGAAAATGGAGGCTACCAGGCTGCACGCGAAGAGCAGGGAAAGAATGAGGGCCGTATCCAGGAGCTGACTGTTAAGCTTCGGGATTCACAGATTCTGAAGGCTCCCAACCCAGGAAAAGTTGGACCAGGCTCTTTGGTAGTGCTCGAGATAGCCGGTCGGGAAATGACCTATGTTCTGGGTTCTCATGATCTGGCGGTTGCTACTGATTACGATATTGTCAGTCCTGAATCTCCAATCGGAGCTGCTATCAATGGTAAAAAGACTGGTGATACTGTTTCCTATACGGCTCCTAACGGCCGCAATATTACCGTGACTATTAAAGAAGCAAAGCCTTTGAAGGCATAAAAATTCTGAAAAATAATTCCCTGGCAACTTAGCAGCTGGCGATGATGCTGCAGGTGCCAGGGATTTTTGTATATTTTTTGTATATTTTTGTATGTATGGCGACCTTTTTGACAGGACTGGCATGTTTGGCAGACTCGGCATGTTTGGCAGACTCGGAAAGATCGGGGCAGATTTTTCTAGCGTCCAGTTTTAGTATGCAGTTTTAGCGCCCTGTTTTAGCGCCATGTTTCAGTGCGCAGTCTAGGCATGGAGTTTAAGCATGCATCAGGGCAACAACGACAAAGTAAATAGCAACAACATGGCAGGCGTAGCCCAAAACAGTCCCGGTGTGGAAGATCTCATGAAAACCAAAGACCATTGGCCAGGGATCGGGCTTGCGAAGCATGTAGACTATAGCTCCACCTATATAGCAGATTCCACCGGCAACAATCAGCCATACTACGGCAGGTCCAGCATAGGGGGACAGCCAGAAGAATCGGAGAAAGGCTACTCCGGACACGCCAAATACGATGTATGTGCTGGTATAAAGCCAGCGGGGAGCATTAATCCAAATGACATGAATTATCAAAGCTATGGTAGTGAAAATCCACATGGTGGCAATAATTATGTTTCGCATGCCACTGCTCAAGGCAAAAGATATGGGAGTGTAAGTGCCGGCAATGAGGAGGAAAATGTTCATGTGATCAATCCGCCTCAAGACCCCGGTTACTTTGGTGGACCAGTCGCCCACATGGTAAATAGCAGAGTTGGTAAAAAGAATGAGGGAACTAGTCATGAAAACAGCGCAAGCCCACTTGAGGCCGGCAGAGGGAGCCAGACAGATAAGAACAATTCCGGCTGCCAGGGCCAGGGGAGCGGTGACCAGGTGAATCCAACCTCTGAGCAGGGGTTTCGGTCGCCCATGAACATCGAGACGGACTTTTTTCTTATAACTTCCCCGTGCCTTTTGCTCAATGATGCTGGCCTTGTATTCACCTTTTGCCAGGATCCTGTCGGCCTTGGCTCTCGCCTTCATCCTGATGGCATCAGCCTTGGCCTGCTCGTTGGCGATGCGTGCCCGTACCACTTGTTGCACTGCCTGGTTGCTCACTTCAGGATCATCTGTTGATGGTTGAGTAGTTTCAATGATATCCGTGGAATCGTCAGAAGCAGTCATAGGTATCACCTGTCCCTTCATACATCTTTACAGTTTACCGACAGGCATAATCAAGGATGAGTTCGATGAGTGAGTACAATGACGTTTATGACAGATTTTACTGACGTTTTTGCCCGCAGTGCCACTCTTAGCAAGGATGATAAAAGTTGGCTGCGACGTATTCTGGACGATTGGCAGGTTATTGCAGATTTGAGTTTTGCTGATCTGATGCTGGTCATACCCATCCAGGAAAACGGAGTGCAGCGCCTAGTAGTTGCTGCTCAGTGCCGGTCTTCCACAGTGGTATCCCGCCAGATTGATGATATGGTAGGAAAGAATCTGCCTGAGTCTTTAGTAGCTCCGGTTTATGACAATCTTAATGGTCGGGTTGATGGTGGAATTGACCACTATCGGATGGTGGGATCGGCCACTGTCTGTGATGATTTCGTTCCTGTCCGTCATAATGACAAGATTTTAGGCGTTTTGGTGCGGGAGACTAATATGATGACCCGTCTGGTCAACGGGCATTACGAATCTGAGAGTATTAAGGTGGGGCATGAGATCTTTGCGATGATTGGAGATGGTACTTTTCCCTATGTGGATGATTTGCTCTCTAAGCAAAGGCATGATCCTAGGGTATCGGACGGTTTCCTGATCCTATCAGAAGATGGGATAGTGGAGTATGCAGCTCCGAACGCAGTTAGCTGTTTCCGCCGGCTGGGCTTGGTTACCGATCTGATTGGCCGCTATTTGAGTGAGTTCATCACCGACAGGATTCAGGAGAATGATAAGGTGCCGGAATCTCTTCCTGGTGTTCTCACAGGAAAATTCTTTGCCGATTCTGAAATTACCACATCCAATGCATCTATAGCCCTGCGCTGTTTTCCTCTTTTCTCCGGCGGCAGCAGAACTGGGGCTGTTATCCTCTGTCGGGATGTAACTGAAGTTCGCCGCAGGGAGCGAGAATTGGAAACTAAGGATGCCACTATTGCCGAAGTCCATCACAGGATTAAGAACAATTTGCAGGCTGTATCATCCCTGCTCCGTCTTCAGGCCAGGCGAACAAAAAATGAGGAAGTTCGCAAGGAACTCCAGGAAGCCCAGAGGCGGGTGGAAACTATAGCCGTTGTTCATGAAGGCCTGAGTCAGACGGCTGATGAAGTAGTGGATTTTGATGCCGTGATTGCCAAACTGTTGAGGATGGCGGTTGAGGTGGCAAGTACCGATGAACAGGAGATTAAGATTTCTTATCTGGGACAGTTCGGCATGATGCCAGCTCAGGATGCTACTCCTCTTTCCTTGGTTTTGACTGAGCTGGTAACCAACTGTGTGGAACACGGTTTTGAAAATCGTAAAGAAGGCAACATTTTGATATCTGTTGGACGCAGCGGTAAAAATCTGAATGTTGTTGTTGAAGATGATGGTAATGGTCTGGAAACAGAAGTCGACGAAAAGGGCAAATCAGTCAAGGCTTCCGGCTCTGGATTAGGAACACAGATTGTTAATACCTTTGTGACCAATGACTTTGGCGGTACCATCAAATGGGGGGTAAATCACCCGCATGGAACAAGGGTTGAGATATCCATCAAACTAAGAGCTGCCGAAAACTAGAAACTAGAAAACTAGAGAAGACTGGGTAGGTGAGAATGTAGGCAAGCCACAAGCAGACAGATAAGCCGAATAATATGCTATGAACTTATCATTTCAGCGCATACGCATGCTGCGGCGGGCTCGCATATACCTGCGCTTCAATGCACGGCGTTCGTCTTCGCTGTATCCGCCCCAGACCCCATAATCTTGGTTGGTATCTAGAGCAGTCTTGAGACATTCATCAACGACTTCACATGTTCTGCACACGGCTTTTGCCTCTTCAATCTGCTGAAGGGCAGGGCCTGTATTGCCAACCGGGAAGAAAAGCTCAGGATCCTTATCCCGGCATGCAGCCTTGGCTCGCCAATCCTGTGAACTACTCATTGTTATTTCCTCGATCCTGTGTAATTATACTGCTGAATCTTCTGGCTGCCTCAGTTTTCTCTGGCTATCTGGCTGTCCGGCTGATTTTTACAGACTCAGCCTGCTGTCGGTCTTTACTGACTGCAGATCAAAAGATTATCTATATAGAGATAAGCACGAATTTTACTTTTTTGCAAGTGTTTTAGGAAAAAAAGATGAATTTTTTCTGATTGAACCTTTCTTCGTCCTGTCCAAAGGTTTAGGTGTCAAAACTGGGAGCGTAGGTTTGAAAGATATATGATTCCGGTCCACAGTATATTCCTCTTCCCGGGATGCGCCTTCCGGAAAAGCTGGCATCATTGAGCAAATCGGTGGGCAGGCCCCACAGGAGATCAGTGGTCCTATCTAATGTAGGAAAAATAATTTTGGCATCACAATTTTCTGGATATCGAACGTTGCGGGGATCGCTGACTGTATAGAATACGGTTATCTTTCTATCTGTTAAGGCGGTTTGGAACTGGTGCCGGGAAGAGAGGACCAGGACATTCTCCTTATCCTGAGCATTTTGTTCCGCGAATGAATTGTCAGATGGGGCATCTGCAGGAAAACCGGCAGAATAGGCAGCCAGAGGATCGAGATAGGGATCGCAGTTGTCACATATTGCCAGTCGGGCAGCAATAGAGCGTGTATTTTCTACTGGCAGTGATTCATGTGATTGAACTGGTTCATCTGACGACAGGGTAGTAGGGCATGGGTCTCTTAATCGTTCATATGCTTGGCATATTATCTTCAGAGTTTCGGTTTTCCCATATCCGTGAGGGACAACGATGGCAATATTCTGTCCCTCCAGGTCAAGAAACCAATCGGACGTAGTAATACCATCATCTCGTAGACCCATATAGATCCGATTTCTTTTGGTTCCGATGGGCAGTGTCTTCCCAGATTTTTTTGTGGGAGCTGCAAGAATTTCAGGCAGGGGAGGCGAAAAGAGAACTGGCTGGTCTGGTTCAGATCCACCTTTGCCGGCATTTTTGCCGGTATTTTTGCCAGCAGCACATATGAAAGCATAAGCAGTCTGGACACTGGTGATGAACTGATCGGGATGGGTGCACTGAGCAGCCCTGAAAGGAAGACATTGAGCACCATCATGGAGAAAACCGATTCCCTGATCCTCAGGATGGAGGAGGGCTGCAAAGGGTGCATCCAAGAGTTCCAGCGATTGCAGAGAATCTCTGACCCTAAAGCAAATGTGAAGGGATAAATTAGCTTTCATATCTCCATTGACCTGACCCAGAGGATTTTGCGTACAGGCTATGAGATGTATCCCCAAGGAACGGCCTAAAGCTGCTACAGAAACCAGACGGGGAATATAATCGGGCAGCAGTTCCTTGATGGCATGAAACTCATCAATGACCACCAACAGATGGGCAGGCGGGTGGGGGAGGCGATTAATGTTGTCTACCCCATATGAGTGAACCAAACTTTCTCTCCGCTTGATTTCTCTTTCTAGAGACAGGAGAGCTCGTAAAGCATGAGCTAGGTTGAGATCGCTGACACTGCCCACACAATGCGGGATCTTCTGCAGCTGACGAAAAGTTGCTCCTCCTTTGAAATCGAGAAATACGAATAAAAGACGCTCTGGAGGGTAGGTACAGGCCATGGAAAGGCACCAGGTTTCCAGGAAGACAGATTTCCCGGATCCAGTTGTGCCTCCAATCAAGGCGTGAGGGCCTTGAGACAAGAGATCAAGTGTATAAATTCTGGGTATAAAAGTCGGGCTTCTTTCCTGTAAAGACGGTTGCGCAGATTCTGTGGGATGTGGCGAGTGTTGGGTGACCTCTGCATGCAGGGTATAGCCGATAGGAATCTGAAGGGTTTCTCCTTTTTTGGGTTTAAGCCATTGGGACACAATGCTTTTCCATCCGGTTCCATGAGGGTAAAGGGAAGAGAATTTTTCCGCTGCCAAATAGTGTCCCAGTTCCTGCGGCCTGATGTAGTCCATGGGGTTGAGACAAGCATCCGGAGCAGGAAGGGCTGTGGCCGTTTTCCCGGAAAAAGAAGTAGAAGGTAGATTATCAGTATTCTCCTGATAATTCTGGGTCTGGCCGTGCGTTTGCAGACGCCATCGGATAATGAACACGATGGTCAAAACAATAGAAGAAATCAATCCAGGCAGAAGAAAGGCCAGGTATAGGTACTGCCGGGCGGCAATCATAGCAGCCATCATGATTGCCTGACCGGCCATAGCAGCGGCAGTTGGAGCCAGGGACATGAATAAATCCATGGTGGAGGAGGCTAGCAGCTTTTTTGAGGATAGGGCTTTTTTCATATCTGTAGTATGGAAAAAATGAAGGAGAAAGTCATCTTATTTTTGGAATGTGCACAAACGTGGGACACGCCTGGGAAATAAGAGAAAAGCGACTGTGAATAAATCTATCTCAGGAGAAAAAGCAATCAGGAAGCTAGATATCCGCCGACAGTCCCTGCCGGCTGGCTGCCTTGGGCCAGCTTCGAGAAAAGGGAATGATTGGCATTGGTGTTCAAGAGAACACAGGAGCCGATTCCGGAAGTAGGCCGATAATCCTGGCTGGAGTAGTATACCGTTCCAGTGACCCCTTTGTCTCCAGTCGCGCTCTTGAAGGCTAGGGCCAGAGAAATCAAGTCCCCGGTTGAGGTTTTTTGGTCTACAGTCAGAGCAGATAGCCCTGCTTTCATGACCTTGTGCAAACGGAAAGGATTAAGGAGAACAGCTGGAGAAGCTGTCTTCTTCATGATGGCGGAAATAGTCATTCTCTGCCTCTTAGTGCGGCCAAAATCCCCTTCCGGATCGGAATAACGCATCCGTGACATAGCCAAAGCCGTCTGGCCATCAGCTGCCCTGCAGCCTGCGGTCCATTTCAAACCCGACTTGGAATCATCCACAGTCCGGTCATAACAGAGGTTTACGCCTCCCAAAGCATCGACAATGGTTTGCAAGCCACCAAAACCAACAGAAACAACATGGTCTATTTTCTGTCCAGTTATTCCCTCTACTGTCTGTACTAAAGCTGTATATCCATAAAGTTCTGCCACTGCATTAATTTTGGAATCCTTACCAGCTACCTGAACATATGAATCACGTGGAATTGAAATCAGCGATGCCGGACCTGAACTGGGCTTGGTTAAAACCATAATGGTATCTGTCCTAAATCCAGGAACCTGATCCGCAGTGCCACCAGTAGTGCCATCTCTGGCATCAGATCCCAGAATCAGCCACGTATTGCCGCTAGTATCTGCTGCTGAGCTTAAATAATTCTTATGGACCAAATTGGAGCTAACAAAGATCCAGACCCAGGCAAGATAAATCAGAATGAGAGCCAGGAGGGCAGCAATGACTTTCAGAATGATTTTTCTTGGCTTTCTCTTTTTTGACTGCTCATAGGGGGAAGAGGGTGAAGGAGCTGCAGGTAGAGAGGGAAGAGATTTTCTCGCGAAGGAACGAGTCGGAGAAGGATTGGCAGGTGAAGAGAAATTGGGTGCAGAAACAATCCTGGTGTGAGAAGACCTGGTACTGCGTCCGGCAGCTGATCTGTTCGAGCTTTTCTGCTCGCTCGCTGGGCTAAAGGAGGGGGGAAGAGGGGAATCTTTATGGTCTGTTCCCGTCTCAGGAGCAGAAAATGCCTGTGAGGCGGGAGACTTTCTGTGTACTGCGCTAGTTCTGCGAACTGGGTCGGCCCCGGAACGGCGCGTCGATGAGGATGGGGTCGATGAGGGCTTAAACTGCGGAGGAAGAGCTGAGTTGTCGGAGCTTGAACCGTCATTCATTGAATCATCATTAGTAGTCATACTACCTGCTTAGTCCTTGATGCGACAGAAGGTATAGTTGACATACTTTTCTGCCAGACCTATATACCAACCGGTGGAGGGATCAATGATAGCACCGGATTTCTTGTCTACCCGCCCGCCGGTTTCAGGATCGGTCAGGCTGCCGTCTGCATTGGTAATGAGGCCAGTGTTGGGATCAACTTTCCTGGCAGGGGAAGAAGCAGAAGAGGTGGACCCGGGCGAGGAGGATGTGGATGGCGAGGATGACGCTGCTTTCTTGGATGTCGCAGATGAATTGGTCAGAGGCTGATCGGCGGCAACCTTCTTCCAGACCGCCCCCGCTGCAGGTGCCCATTGAACTCGGTTAGAATTATAAGTAGAGGTTTGCACGGGGACTGTTTGGGAGTAAATGGACGATCCATTGAGCGAAGCTAAGCTGGAAGCCAAACCAACCAAAACATTTGTACTGGCCAGACCGGCGCTCAAACTTAGAGAAGAGATAGCTGCTTTAGCCATCTGGTAGAGTTCATTGGTCTGGGTGAATAAGTTCTTGTTCCGTGCCTCTCTCAGCAGCATTTTGATCAAATACTGCTGGCGGACTGTTCTCATGACGTCAGTGCCATCTCCCAATCCGTGACGGACACGAGCATACTGAGTGGCCTGGAGTCCCCCGAGATGGTGGAGCCCCTTCTTGAGTTTGAGGTTAGTGTAAGAGTCGCTGAAATCCTGAGTTACACACACATCAACTCCGCCCAGAGCAGTAATCATTGTGCTCAAACCGGAGAAATCCACCACCACAAATTGCTGAATATTCAGTCCGGTCAGGTAATTGACAGCTGCCATCGTGCAGCTGGCTGCTGACGATATATCCCCAGCCTTAGCATAGGCCCCGGCGAAAATAGAGTTGAACATAATAGTGTTTTGAGCTGGGATAGTCCCCTTAGTTGTTGTGCAGGAAGGAATACTGACCAGAGAATCACGGGGAATGGATACAATATCAATAAACTTACGGTTGGCTGCTATATGGACCACCATGGTGGTATCTGCCTGATGATTAGTTGCGTCGGCAGCATTAGTATCTCCAATAAGACTCCCGTTCTTTCCTGCGCGGGCATCCTGTCCAATGACCAAAATATCGAGGGCCTTACCCTTGTTGGGATCTACAGTAGCTTTAACAACTTTGCCGTGGGAATTCAGGGTAGGGACGGTTGCATTGGTAATCGCTGAGTTCAAATCAAGATACAGAGCGGAGACTCCAACAGTCAGGAAGACGAGAACTGCGATAAGGATCATGCTGATCGCCCGGGCAAAGCGCTTTCCGGTAACGAAGTTAATGGCGTGAAGAGGGGAGTCATATGAATTGATTCTCAGCAGAGCGTGGCTGCGCTGGTGGTCTTTATTTACGGCCATATTTTTCCTTCTTGTTGGCGTCAGCAATATGTATGAAAACAGTACAAACCTAATTTTACAGCTAGAGGCTTATTTTCTTATGAAAAATAGTAAAAAGAGACACTTAAGCCCCACACTTGAAGCAAAAAAGCAATTCAGGATGAAAATTAGTAGGTCTTCATGGTCACAGAGGGAGGAGAAAGTAAAGAAAACGTCCCCATTTGGCAATTTTCCGCTGGAAGTGGGGAATTTTTTCCTATAGTAGGAAAAGATATACAGGACCAATAAAGCATCAGGACGAATAAGGCGGAGGTTATGACAGATTCTGCGGAAGATGATGACCTGAAAGCACAGATTCCGGAGCCGACCGGGAGAGGAAATTCTGCCCGAACAGGTCAGAATCTGCCTATACCAGGGGAGACAAATAAGGCCCATCCCTCTTCTCTTTCCCTTCCCCTCCCTCCGCCCCCGGAGCCTCCTCGTGAACCCGGCTCTCGGCAGCAAAAAGCAGCTTCTGATTCTCCCTTACTTCAGTCTTCCCAACCTTCTTCTGAATATAAAGATTCTTCTGACCATAAAGAAACAATAACTTCCCTTGTTTCACAGACAATTGCCACGATCAGCACAAACCCGGAATCATCAATCAATGGCACGGTTGCTGCTGTCATCACTGTGGAGGATGATCACAGATTCCTGCCTCAAACTCTAGAAGCAATTCTGGGGCAGACAGTTCTTCCTGCCAATATTCTTATTGCTGACTGCAGTCACGACCATTCCTCCAGATCGAATTCTCAGCAAATTAGGGTGGAAAAAGCTGGAGATCAGGTGCAGACGGAAGAAAAAAAGCCGGGCGAGAAGGAAGAAAAATCTGTGACGGTGTGGGTCATCCCAGTAAAAGCCAGGTCCTTTACCGCAGCCGTTAATGGGGCTCTCAATTCGGCCCGGGAAGACGGAATTATTTCCAACCGGGTCAGCAGCTTAGCTGTTTTTCATGACGATTCCAGACCATTGGATGAGCGATATCTGGAACTTCTGCTGGAAGCCCGGCGCAATAATCCTCATGCTACTGTCATTGGTACCAAACAGATGGACTGGGAAGCATCCAGCCTGCATAATGTAGGCTATTACGCTGCTCCTGGGCACAGAATCGCCAGTCTAGTCGTTGATGGGGAGGAAGATCAGGAACAGTATGATTCCCGTGGCGATGTTTTTGCCGTCTCTCTGTCCGGGGCTCTGATTGATACTCAGGAATGGCTTTCTATTTCTGACGGTACATATTCCTTCAGCACTTTTGGGCAATCCAGAGATTTCTGCCGCCGGGTCTGCCTGTCTGGGGGACGGGTGATTGTTGTTCCCCAGGCTCGGACCGGTCATCGCCGCGCTCGCTTGGAGGGTGTGAGAACAGCTAAGGGGCAGGCGGTTCAGGATGGTGTAAAGAATCCGATTCCCAGCTATGGAGCGCAGGTCAGGGCCAGAGATACTTACTATTATTCTGATATTCCTGTGGTTCGCTGGCTTCCCTCCTGGATTCTTCGTTTTCTCCTTTCTCTCTTTCTCTTTGCCAGGCTCCTTGGCCGTAAACAAGTCTACCCGGCGGGAGTGGAGCTGTCAGCTCCCTGGCGGAATCTGGGACATCTGTTCACCATGATTTCAGCTCGTATGAGGGTTACGTCTCAGAGCACAATTTCCATGAGAAAATTGCCTTTGCTGACTGTGACCAGACAGCAGGTTTCGGCTTGGAAAGAAAGGGTTAAGGCTGCAGATAATCAGGAAAATAAAGCCTTAGTCAGTACTTTGGCCAAGGCGCATTTGCGCTCTCGGATGGCGGTACGCTATGGCTGGGCTCTGGTGATGGTTTTGCTGGCTTTTGCCTTGGGCCTGGCTGTTAATATCAATCTCTTGCGGCCAGCGTTGACGGGCAGTGTTCTCCAGTCTGCTTCTTTAATACCTTCTGGCGCTTCCTGGTCGCAGCTCTTCCAGGCAGCAACGACGAACTGGTCTTATGGGGCAGGACTGGGTCTGCATGCAGCTCCGGCTCCCTTCCTCTTAGTCCTGGTGCTCTTGTCTGTTCTTACTGCAGGGCATGTGGCCTATGTCCCAACTATTGTTATCTTCTTGTCTGCTCCCTGTGCAGCTTTGGCTTTTTGGGCTTTGGCCGGTATAGCTACCCGATCTAATGCAGTCAGAGTGACCTCTAGTCTTGCCTGGGTAGGGCTGGGTATTCTGTCCGGTTTCTATGCCAACGGAAATCTTCCCATGCTGATTCTTACCGTTTTCCTTCCTGCAGGCCTGGCTTTCACTTTCAAAGCTCTAGGAATGTACAGGACAGAAGAGCCGGAAGTTCCGGTTCCCTCAGCTCAGTCTGCGGCCTGCGCTGCCTTGTGCTTTATGATTGTTGCTTTATGCCAGCCTCAGCTGATTTTAGCCCTGGGCTTGGCTTTTGTTGCCTTCTTCTTTATTGTTAAAGCCCATAGATCATATCTTTTCTTAATTCCTGTACCCACTATTGCAGTTTTGGCTCCTACAATCATCAATTCCATTCGGTACTCCAATAAAGGTGCACTCCGGCAGTTATTTATGGACAGTATGGTTGTTACTTCTCAGTCTGCCTCCGGCTCTGTTACTCCTGTGGGCTCTGAATCGGTGATAAGCCGAATGGTCAGACTTTTGGGGCTTGATTTTTCAGGCCGGCTTCCTTTCCCCATCCGCGACTTTTCCTCTGACGGTCCTCTGGCTCTTCTTTTTTCTTATCTGGTGGCCGCCTGCCTGATTCTCATGGGAATTTTTGCTGTTGTTTCCTTGCTGATGCCCATTACCCTGCGATTGTCTCGGGCAGCCTGGGTTCTGATTGTTTCTGGTGCAGCCCTGTCTGTGATCTCTTCCAGGATTACTGTTTCCCTAAGCCCTACCGGCTGTGTCTACGGATCTCCTCTGCCTGGTATGACCCTTTGTTTTCTGGGTCTTCTTATGGGTATGTCTATGGTGGCCGGAAGAGGAGTTAAGGTCTTCACGCCTTTGACTCGAAGGGTTGGCAGCAGTGGTCAGATGGAGAATACTCTCAGCAGGCATCCTCTGGCTTCTGCTGGCCGTGGTCTTATCGCTGCTTTGCTCGTCGTCTTTTCTGTGGTATGGTCAGTTTTCGGCTATCTGCTTCCGTCTGCGTCTGGACGCCTGTCTGCCTCAGATTCCCAGCTTCCTCTTGTGGCTCAGGAATATCTTCAGGCAAATTCGAGCAGGAGAATACTGGCTGTGCAGGTATCGTCAGGGCAGAAAGCAACCTATGCTGTTATGCGCAGCAGCAGGGGAGATATTATAGATGTCAACCCCAGCGCACAATCTCAGGAGATTGCCGCCCTGGCAGGTCACAAGGCATCCAAGGCTATTGTTTCTGCTAGGCAGACCGATAAAAAAATCGCTCATTCTCTGGCTCTTCTTATGGGCAGTTCCAGTTCTCGTGCAATTGCCAACTTGGTGGATCTTGGTTTTGGTGGAATTTATGTTCTATCTGACTCTGGCCAGGAAGCGTCCTCTCTGGTCACGCATATCGTGGCAAGCGACAATACGCAGAATGTAATAGAAACGGGGAAGGGGACCTATCTGCGTTTTATTGTGGAAGATATTGCTGCACAAGGCATCAATCAGACTTCCGAAAAATATTATTCTCACACTGTCTCACGATATATATGGCTGGTTTTGCTGGCCCTGATCCTCATAATTTATTGCGTTGTAGCTTTCCCTCGCCGTAGTCGCTACAGTCTGGAGCAGGCATAATGACCACTACTGATATGGCAAAAGATCAAGAAACAAATGAAGAATCAGCCTCTTCTTCTGAATTTGATTATGCAGCAGCATTGCAGTCTGAGCCTGACCAGGCGAAGACTCCTGAAGAAAGACCATACAAGGCAAAGGTTTCTCCAGACAGCAAGCCTCCTGTAAAGAAAACGATAGGTACGGTTATAGCGGCTGTCATTTCAGGTTTCCTGGTAGTTGCCCTCTTCCTCTATTTATTAGTAGAGCGGCCCCTGCCCTGGTTATCTGATGCTCAGGTCTCCACATCCTCTCAGATGTATACAGTTTCCCAGACTGAACAGGAACAGGTATGCCCAGGGCGTATGTCTCTCGTTGATTCTGGTTCGTATGGAGATTCTCAGTATCAGGTCAGTGAGGGGGACATAACCTCTTCTATGAGGGCTGTAGCTGTGGGGAAGGTTTATCGATCACAGATTACCAACCTGGATGGGTCTTCTCCTCTTGCTCTGGTTTCACCGGCTGGAAAAGATGCGCAGCCAATCGCCGTCTTATCCCGCGGATCGGGCCAGGCATCGGCACATCCTTTTATTCAAATCAGTCAGCTGACAAAAGCATCTGCAGGAACGGGAGCAGCAGCCTCCGTAGCTTCCTGGGCCAGTCAGGGAGATCTGAGGGGAGTCGCTGCAACCTCATGCATACCGGTTGCCCTGTCTCAAACTTTCTTGGCCCCTTCAACCCGCACTGGCTGGACTCAGCAGCTAATCCTGGTGAATCCTTCTTCTAAAGCCACAGTGGCCACCCTGAAGGTTCATGGTAGCGGGAATTCCCAGGCTTTGGCCCTATCTGCCAACAGTTCAGTAACCGTAGGTGCACACTCACAGGCTAAAATTAATTTGTCTGCCTCTGCTGCCAATCAAGATGGACTTCTTGTGTCCGTAACCAGTTCGGACTCTCCCTTATCGGGTTATATTCAGGCTGTTCGTTCCCAGGGGCTTAATTCTGAGGGTAATGATTATGTTTCTCCTTCTCCTGCAGCATCACAACGGCTTGTTATAGGAACCCTGGCTAACAGCAAACAGGTTTCGCTTCTCCTCTATGGGGCCCGGTCAGGGACGGCTCATCTTACCTGGCTAGGAACCAATGGGCAGGAGGAAGAATCTTCCCAGAACACCATTTCTTTCACCGGAGGAAAGGTTGGTCTTATTCGGTTGGCAGCGATTCCCTCTGGGGCTGCTGGTATAGCCATTACCTCTTCTCAACCTATCAGGGCATCTGTTCTGGCTGAATCTTCCCAGAAGGGGGGCAGCGATTTCGCCCTGATAACAGGTCGAAAGCCGAGCTCTCATGCGGCTCTTACCGTCCCGGCAGATACAAAAGGTACAGTAGTTATTTCTAACGCGCGGTCAACTGACTGTGAAGCCAACCTTCAATCGTATGATCGTAAAGGACGATTGGTGAAGACTCAAAAAATTAGTTTGTCCGCTTACTCCTCTCAATCTTTTTCTCTGGCGGACTCTGCCTCTTCCCCTGTGGCTTTTGTCCTGAAGCAAACCTCGCCCTCGCTATCTGCCTTGTCTATGGCCCTGTCTCTTTCTGTCCCCGGACTGTCACCATCCCTGTCTCAGGTAGCAGCTGTCAATTCTGTGAATCTTGCTTCATCGGCAGAGTCAATTCGAATCCAGCGTGGTCCTGTTCTCTGACTTTTCTGTTTTCATAATGGGCAGTATTTCGATCCTGGGATGATTCCGGCGTGGATGTGCGTCAGACTGGCTATTACTCTGGATTTAGATATGTCTATAAGGGGTATGTCTAAATGAGAGGGTAGGGATCTATATCCTGTGGATCCCAACCATTTATCTCGGCCAACTGGCGGACCAGCTCGTCGTGAATCAGATATTCCAACTGGAAAAGAGAGCTTGCTGCAGACTGAAGAGGTAGTCGGTAAAGGACTATCCTGGCTTTTTGACCATGAGAAGCGGGGAAAGAGGCAGAAAACTGAATTATTTTCTCTTCCCAGGGCAGGGGGTCGGATGGAGGAACATCTTCAACGGCGCACTCAGTCGACTCTATCAGATCGGGCCACCCTCGGGACAGGCGTTTAAGCTGTGCAGCTACCAGAGAGTCAAAGACACCTGCTTTTGTAGCATAAGAGGGGAGATGAAGACCATACATAGGCTGTCTGGTGCCCCTGCCATGTCGGTTGCGGTAACGGCGCTGCTCCCATACCAGGGGACGAGGGTTGCGCCCGGCTTCCTGCTTCCAGGATTCTCTGAGTTTATAGGTTCCGCTCTGCTCCTGGTCTTTCTTGGATTCGCCGGATTCGCTGGATTGGTTGGGTTTGTGGGGCTGTAATGGCATAATACAAGGGTATCACTATTACCTAAACTGAGCTGGGGAGCCGCAGATATGGAACTTCCTACCTGGGACCATGTAGATTATCTCGATTTATCTAAGCGGGCTAAACTCGTAGCCTTTGATCTTGATGGAACTCTTGCTCGGTCAAAAATGCCTATGAAACCGCCTGTGGCACAGCTTTTGAGTGACCTTACCCATCTCTATCCGGTGGCTATTATTTCCGGGGGACGCTGGGAGCTTATTGACAGTCAGATTCTTTCCATGATCTCATCGACAGCAAAGTTATCGCAGCTTCATCTGATGCCTACGACCGGCACCCAATACTATGTTTGGCGCTCTGGTCGCTGGCAGATGGTGTATGAAATCACCATAGCTGAACAGGATAAGCAGAAGGCTTTGAAATCCCTGCGGTTAAGGGCTGAAGAATTAGGTTTATGGTACCCCCAGGATCAGGTATGGTCAGATCGGATTGAGGACAGAGGCTCGCAGATTACTTTCTCCGCCCTTGGGCAAAAGGCTCCGGTTGAGGAGAAGGAAGCTTGGGATCCTGATGGATCTAAGCGCAGAGCCCTGGCTGAGGCTGTAGCTGCTGACCTCCCTGAGCTCACTGTTAAGGCCGGTGGGTCTACCAGTGTGGATATTTCTGTTAAGGGTGTGGATAAGGCATATGCTGTTAACAAGTTGGCTGATTTGCTGAAGTGTTCTGTGAAAGATATTGTCTTTATTGGAGACAGAATGAGTCCGGAAGGCAACGATTATCCCGCAGCTTTAGCTGGAACGATAGCCATTCAGGTATCAGGTCCTGAGGATACAGAAAAATTTATACGGTCTTTGATTAAGGCTGCTCGTATGTGGAAAACACCCTTGTAAAGACACACTTGACCACATAAGTCGGTAAAGGACCGTTTCCCCTGACAAGAGCGTTATGCTCATTGTATGAGTAATTCGTTGTCCCTTCTTCGCTATCTTCTTTTTCCCCGGTGCTGTGCGGGATGCGGCAGGCCAGATCAGATCTTGTGCCCGTCTTGTACGGATCTATTCTATCAATGGTCGACCTCTCCTTTGCATGATTATTATGATCATTCTTCTCCTGACTGTCCTGCATGCTTGGTTTACGCCTGTTCAACCTATGATGACTGCGTTCGACAGGCTATTTTAGCCTGGAAAGATCATGGAGATGAAGAGTTGGACAAGCCTTTTTCCCAGGCTCTTTGCGATTTATTGGCATCGGTTCTGGAGATCCTTTCTTTCAGTAAATCTAGTAAGTTCAGCAAGGCCGGCAAGTCTGTTCTTCTTGTTCCGGCCCCTTCCACTCGAGCATCGTTTTACCGACGCGGTCGTGCTCAGCTTATACCCCTGTGCAGGGCTGCTGAGCGGAATCTTCAATCTGATGGTTTTGACTTACGGTCTGCTCCTGTCCTTTCTATAGACGGCTCTTCCGGCAAGGCTGTTGCTCATAATGATCGACGATCTCGTCTTGCCCGCCTGGCTGGCCGTATTCGGATCAGCAGCCCAGCCAGTATTCAAGGGCATCCGGTAATTCTTCTTGATGATATTGTTACCACCGGTTCCACTCTGCGCTCCTGCCAGGCGGTTATTGAGGAAGCGGGCGGATGCGTTGTGGCAGCCGTAGTTCTTTCGTCGCGTCCTCGTCAATGACTTTCTTGCTGTTAATAATGACTTGCTGTTAATAATGACTTTCTTCGGTCAATGAGCTTTGACGACGGCCATTTCATTCCAACGGGTAGTACAGCGGTCAGATAGCATGGATCTTTTCATGGACCAGGATCCGCCGGTATCGTGATCTTGCCTATCCCGTCCCCGAATTCCTCCATATCCTATACCAACGGTCATAGGACTAAAACGTTTGACTGCTTGGTCAAGAATGGTTCCTAAATCAGCCTTATCGCGGTGAGCTTCCATTCCTTCAAGGGTTACATAAGTAGCGGCGTCATGCAGACCCTGAAGCACAACTCCAGCCCGATTATAGCGGGCAGTAGGATCAATCGATGATCGAACGGCCCTGCATGCTGCCTGACTGATGAGGATGGGACTGTCGGTAGGGGAGTCGAGGCAGCAGGTTTTCCAGGAATGGGAGTAACTTTCGGCAAAGCGACTGGTAGAACAGAAGACGCTTACCAGGGAGCATAGGCTGTTTTGGCGTTTTAGACGATGTGCTGCTTTTTGAGCATATACGCTTGCTGCTTGGCAGAGGTTGTTATATCCACTGATAGGGTGGCTGAACATACGGGAACACAGTATTTCTGTATGCCGTTCACCGTCGGCTGCATTATCGTGGTCATCTTCAGCAATGCAGGCAATGCCCTGGAGTTCCAGTACCGTTCTTTCAACCGGCATAGAATACTGGTGGCGAATAGTCTGTGGATCTATCCGGCTCAGGTCAGCTGCTGTCAGGATGTTATGACTCATAAACCTAGCGGATAGACGGCGACCAACTCCCCATACATCGCCTACAGGGATTTCTTCCAGGATTTTAGGGTTGACTTGATCCCAGGAAAGAATTCCTCCGGTCTGGGGATGTTCCTTAGCCCAGTGGTTGACAATCTTGGCCAGGGTTTTAGTAGGGGCAATGCCTACCGATACCGGTATTCCTATGCCTTGAAGAATAACCTTCCTCATCTGGCGGCAGATGCTCCTGGTCGTTGCGTTGTCATAAGGGCTGAGAAGAAAACTTTCGTCAATAGAATATACCTCCTGGTCAGGCAGAAAAGTGCTCATCAGAGACATCATCCGGGCCGACAGGCTGGCGTAGAGCTCATAATTGGAGCTGTGGGCTATGACTCCCTGCTTGCTGGCTTTTTCTTTAATGCTGTACCAGGGAGCTCCCATACGGACACCTAAGGCTTTGGCTTCTCTGGATCGAGCCACTACGCATCCGTCATTATTAGACAAAACAACCAGAGGTTTTCCCTGAAGAGACGGATGAAAGACCCGTTCGCAGGAGGCAAAGAAGCTGTTGGCATCAGCCAAAACTACGCTGCGATAGTTGGTTTGATTGGAAGCATCAATCGACGTGTCAAGCATGGTTCTCCCTACGAACAGCTGCGGTTTCAGGAATCCGAGCCCGATGACACTGCCAGTGAAAGTTGCCTATGACAACTCCCCAGATAGCAACTTCTTCCTCCAGATAGAGAGGAATATCAGGATAAGCCCTGTTCTCAGGATGAAGAAAGGGAAGATTATCGGTATTCAGCAAAAGTCGTTTAACTGTCAGCTCACCGTTAATGGCCGCAATGACAATATCGCTTTCTTCGGCTGCCAAAGATTTGTCAACAATAAGAATATCTCCATTGAATATGCCGGCTCCTTCCATGGAGTCTCCGCTTACCCTGACCACAAAAGTGGTGTCAGGATGAGTAATTACATTCTCATCAAAGGAGAAATCTCCGTCAAAATAGTCCTGTGCGACGGACGGGAAGCCTGCTGGAACGGCTTCCAATGCCATAGGTATACGCATACACCATCACCTCTTTCGAACATTTGTTCGATTATTATGTCAAACAAATGAGACAGAAAGGCGAGGTTCGACACGCCTTGGAAATTAAAAGGAAAGAGCAGCTTACTTCTGCTCTTCGTCAGTCAGGTGATATTTAGGCAGGGTAATCTCAAAATTGGCTCCGCGAACGTCATCAACTACCCGAACCGTTCCTGAATGCAGGTGGGCTGCCCATCTGGCTATGGATAGGCCTAAACCTGTTCCGCCCGACCCTGTCCCCGGCCGGTTTCCTTGCCCCTTAACGTAGCGGCGGAAAATATCAGAGCGTTCTTCTGCTGAAATCTGAGAACCAAAATTTATTATGTTCGACACCACTGTTCCGTGTGGGATATCTTCATGGACTTCTACTAAAACGGCTGTTCCATCTGCTGAATGTTTCAGAGCATTGGAAATAATGTTGGTATAGAGCTGCCGAAGTCTGTCCTGGTCACCTTCCATGGTGATATTATCTGGAACATCCACGCTGATAATGTGCCCATGGCCACCGTCAGCAATTTCCAGGGGGCTTACTACATCATCAATAAAATCTTTAACGTTGAAAGTAGTAATTTCCAGACTGGCTGCTCCGGCTTCCACCCGGGACATATCGAGGAGAAAAGCTATGAGATCAGACAAGCGATGAGTCTGATTGAGAATTCCCTCCAAATTGGCGCTGGTAGGTTCAATGACCCCATCGGCCATATTCTCCACCTGAGCCTGGAGAGCGGATACGGGAGTTCTCAGTTCATGACTGACATTGGCAATCAGATCCCGTCTCATCTGATCGGCATGTTCCAGTTCCTCAGCCATGGTATTAAAGGACCGGGCCAACTGTCCGATTTCATCCTTACTGGTTAAAGCTGAACTGACCCGGACTTCATAATTACCTTCCTGCATTTGCTCAGCAGCATCCCTGATTTCTCCCAGAGGAGAAGTCAGTCCGCGGGAAAAAAGGTAGGTAATTCCCAAAGACACAAGCAGGGTCAACGGCAAAGAAATCCACAGACTAACTTTGGCTTTCAGCAGGATCCAAGCCAGGAAGAAAGCAATAAGAGTGGCAAGAACGATTAGAATGCTTAACTCTGCTTTTAAAGAAGAAAAGATGCCAATAGGCCGTTTTCTTGGTTCTTTTATGCCGGCTGAATCTTTGGACTTTCTAACCGCAGATGTGGTTTTTTCTTTTTCTTTCTCTTTGGCTGAACTGTAAATATCGTAGGCAGCTTTGCTGTAAAGCCCGTGAGGAGAAGTGTGGTGGGGGGCTGAGGCAGAGGTTCTGGGAGTACGGGAAGAAACCTTGTGCTGAGAAGGCAGAGAATCATGAGTAGAAGGTGATGCATCACCATTGATGATGCTGTCATAATCCTTAAGAGATGAAGTGGCCATGGCTAAATAAAACGTACAAAACTATAGAAAGCTATCAGTAACTAAAAAACCAAGAGAAAGAAGGATAACAAGTATCAGGCTTTATCAGCTGGGGGCTCAAAAGCGTAACCTACACCGTGAACGGTACGGATCATCTCAGATCCTAATTTATGCCTTAAAGCTTTCACATGAGAATCTACTGTTCTCGTGCCAGAGGCATCAACCCAATCCCATACCTCTTCCAGCAATTTCTCTCGAGTCAAAACCTGCTTGGGTTTGCGGGCAAGAGTAGCAAGCAGATCAAACTCGGTGGGAGTCAGATGTACCTCCTGGCCGTTAAGCAGAACCAGGCGTTGAGCCGGATCGATAGTCAGCCCATTGAATTCAAGAACTTTCTCATTTTCTGAATTTTTGGCAATGACTTTAGCCCTTTCCACCCGTCGCAGGAGAGCCTTGCATCGGGCGACCAGCTCGCGCATAGAGAATGGCTTGGTCATATAGTCATCAGCTCCGGCTCCCAGACCAATAACCTTGTCGGTTTCATCATCACGGGCAGTAAGCATCAGGACAGGAACAGGCCGGGCAGCTGTGATACGTTTAGTGGCCTCCAGACCATCCATGACAGGCAGCATAATATCCATGAGAATCAGATCGGGCTTATAGCTGGCTGCAATGTGCACAGCGCTGGCTCCATCGCCAGTAATTCTGGTGTTCCATCCTTCGGATGCCAGTCTCTGGCCTATGGCCGTAGCAAGGGTAGGCTCATCTTCCACGACGAGGACGGAATACTGTCCTGTTTTACCTGATGTAGTGCTTATCATAATATCTTTCGCATCCTATGACTAACAGTAATAGTGCTGACTAACGGCAATACTGTCATAATACAGGCAGCCCTTCACAAAGTGCACATGAAAGAGCTGGCAAACAATTGGAACTGGGTTTTTTAGCCCAGTTCCAATTGTTGTTTCATAGTGCTGTCGAACTTTCCTATTTAACCTTCTGGCGGCTTCCTCACAGGCGAGGTTTTACTTGTAAGGTTTTACTTGCGAGGTTTAAGAATTATAGCTCCCAAGGCCGGAACCGTCAGATAAGCAGAATAAGGGCGGCTGTGGAAATCACCCTCCATAACTTCAATATCGTTATTATGAATGTCCGAGCCGCCGTATTTGGCATCATCAGTGGTAAGAATTTCATCCCACTGACCCGACTGGGGGAGGGGAACCCGATAGTTATCCCACGCTGCTCCGGAGAAATTGACTACGACAACCAGTGGGTCTCCCTTGCTGTCCAGCCGCATGTAAGAAAGAGTATTGTGGTCGGCATCATCACTGGTCAGCCATTGGAACCCTTGCTGCTCAAAATCAAGTTCCCAGAGCTGCGGATTTTCCTTATAAAGCGTGTTCAGATCCCGAACCAGTTTCTGTACTCCACGATGGTCTTCCCAGTTGAGGCTGTCCCAATCAATACTCCACTTTTCGCTCCACTCACCAAATTGGGCTAATTCGTTGCCCATAAAGGTGAGTTTTTTGCCCGGATGAGTCCACTGATAGGCAAAGAGGGCACGAACTCCAGCGAACCGCTGCCAGTCATCTCCTGGCATACGGCCTATGAGAGAGCCTTTGCCGTGTACGACTTCATCGTGGGAAATAGGAAGAATATAGTGTTCTGAATATGCATATACCAGAGAGAAGGTGATTTCGTTATGATTCCATTTCCTATCTAAAGGATGTTTGCTCAGGTAGTCAAGAGTGTCATGCATCCACCCCATATTCCACTTCAGACCAAAGCCCAGACCCCCATTGCTGGTGGGGCTGGTGACTCCCTGCCAGGCAGTGGATTCTTCAGCAATCATCATGATTCCAGGGTTATTGCGGTAGGCGGTTGCTGTAGCTTCCTTAAGAAAATCAATGGCTTCCAGGTTCTCATGGCCGCCGTACTTGTTAGGTCGCCACTGACCATTTTCACGGCTGTAATCTAGGTATAGCATGGAAGAAACAGCATCAACCCGTAGGCCGTCCACATGGAACTCACTCAGCCAATAGCAGGCATTGGCAACGAGGAAGTTACGAACTTCATTACGGCCAAAATTGAAGATATAGGTTCCCCAATCAGGATGTTCCCCTCGCAGGGGATCAGGGTCTTCGTAAAGGGGAGTGCCATCAAATCGGGCCAGGGCAAAGTCATCCTTAGGGAAGTGGGCGGGAACCCAGTCCATGATGACTCCAATTCCAGCCTGATGGAAGCGGTCTATCAGGTACTTGAGTTCATCAGGCTGACCCAGCCGGGAATCAGGGGCATAGTATCCGGTTACCTGGTACCCCCATGATCCTTCAAAGGGATGTTCTGCCAAGGGCATGAATTCTACATGGGTAAAGCCCAGATCTTTAACATAGGGCACCAGATCATCAGCCAGCTGCTTGAAGCCTTCGCCTTTCTTCCAGCTGCCTGCATGAACCTCATAAACGCTTACAGGCCCCAGATGAGGATTCTTAACGGCCCTGGTATGCATCCAATCGGAATCATTCCATTCATAATGAGAATCAGTCACAATGGAAGCGGTCTCGGGAGGAATCTGATGATATTTCTCCATGGGATCTGCCTTCTGCTTCCATTCATTATTGGCATTGAGGATCTCATACTTATAGCGCTCGCCTGCTTTAACGTCGGGAATGAAAATCTCCCAGACGCCGCTGGATCCCACTTCTCTCATGGCATACTGACGACCGCCCCAGCCGTTGAAATCTCCTACGACTCGAACGACTCGTGCGTTGGGAGCCCATACGGCAAAAGAAGTTCCAGTAACTGAATTATCTGATGATCCATCGGGATCTCCCATAGGATCCAGATAGGTACGTACATGAGCGCCAAGAATTTCCCACAACCGCTCATGCCTGCCTTCATTAAAAAGATAGATATCCACATCCCCCAGGGTGGGGAGGTAACGGTAGGGATCATCCTGGACGTTGCTTTCTCCATTCTCATAGACTGTTCTGATTCGATAATCAGGAACAGCCCAGCCGGATTCATCTCGTGCAGCTGGGACATCAGCAACGAAAATACCATTCCACTCATGTTTAGCAGAGTATTCTCCGGTCTGGGTTATGATGGTTACCTCTTTGGCCAGGGGCCGAAGCACTCTGACTGTGGCTTTGCCATTAGTAGATTCTGAAGCGCTCTTACCTTCCTGCAAATCCAGGTGTGCTCCCAGAACCTCGTGGGGGCTGTAATATATGCCATTGCTGACTTCATCGAGTACGGTGTGCGGTACGGGTACTGGCATCTTTGCTCCTAACCTATGCTCTTTGTTACCTCTTCTTATTATAGACTATATATGAGAAGAATTTCCCGTGTGTTCCGTTATTTTCTTTTATCTTTCGGGAGATGACAGACGTCCATGGGCAAGAGCATAATAATTCAGTTAAGTTTGTCGTGAAGGGGCATGCAAATGGAGTATAAAGTCGGTGATACGGTTGTTTATCCTCGCCATGGAGCAGCTCGCATTGAAGAAATCAGTGAACGAACCTTGCGTGGGGTGACCCGGACCTATCTTCGTTTGACCGTTTTGTCTTCTGATGGTTTGGAAATCAGCGTCCCCGCAGACTCGGTTGAAAAAGTTGGCGTTAGGGAGATCGTCAATGGGGTAGCCGTGGCAAAAGTTTTTGAAATTTTAAGAACCCCAATTGTTGAAGAAAAAACAAACTGGTCTCGTCGCTATAAACTGAATGTTGAAAAAATCGCCACAGGTGATGTTAATAAAATTGCTGAAGTGGTTCGCGATTTATCTCAGCGGGATGATGACGACCACGGCTTGTCTGCTGGAGAAAAGCGAATGCTGTCTAAGGCTCGGGGAATCCTAACTTCAGAGATTGCCCTCAGTGAGGGAATTGACGATGATGAAGCTCAGCGACTTTTGGATGTTAACCTGGGCTATCAGGATCCGGAGCCGGGAGACGACAAGCATCATGCCAAAGCGCCCCAGGAACCGGCTTATCAGACTCTCTATCGGGTAGAAGAAGAGGAGCGTGCTGCTAAAGCTGCGGCTAAGCAGGCTGCAAAGAATGCCAGGGAATCCGGCAAGGAGACTGCCGGGGAATCTGGTAACTAGAATAAGTAGTTAGTAAAATAGGCTGGCTGACTGTTTTACTGGCTGTAATTTTCTGATTAGTCTTTATTCTCCAGACTTGAGCAATGCTTCGCATTTCTGCTTATACGCTGCTTGAACGGTCTTGCTGAAACGGCCTGTTAAAGCTGAACGCATAGAAGATGTAGCTCTGGAAAGAGTGTGAGCGCTTTCTGAAGTCTCTTCCTTAACGTAGACAGACCAATTCTTTTTTGCTTCTTTGAATTTTTGTCTAATAATTGGGACAAGTACATCGTTCGCAGTACTTAGTCGTATGTCATTGAGCCCGCTCTCGTCTAAAGCAGACATGTGCGTAGTCATGCTGGATGCCTTCCTTTCGGCTGAATCTGTGATGCATCTAAGCTAACAGTATAGTGAGTTTCGTAATGCTGAGAGGATTTGGTTAAATCGTTCCTGCACTTTGTGATAGTCATCAGTGACTATTGCTTGTTGTTCTTCCAAATGGCTCAGAGTAGTAGATTTAAATTCTTCCGCAGCTTCGGGGTAGCGGGATGCGATGGATTGAACAGCACCTTGCATCTCTTCCAGTTGGTGGGATACAGAACCAGCCAGATGATCATAATAGTCCCGCTGCTGTCTTATTTCTTCGAGGGTGTGCCTAATATGTTCCTGAGGATCGCCGCAGCCGCAGCTTCTCCAGTCTGCTATATCTTCTGGTGCGTAAATAAGCAAGTTTGGATTCATAATGGTGAAGTGCCCTTTCGCGAGTATTAATAGTTGATTTTATTGAAAGAGATGTTTATTTTCAAAAGCAGTAATTTTATGGGCGAGGTGTTTGTCTTGCTCAAGGAGTGTGGCCATACCTTTCATTGCAGAGTCTCCTGTTTGTCCAATCGAATCCGTTATTCTGCGGACTCTTGCGACATCCTCTGCAATCGTTGTTTGAAGATTGTCAGAGAGCTCTTTTTTGCTTAAGCCGGCATCTGCCAATACCTGTTCGACTTTATCTCGGGATAGGCCATTGCCAATGGAGGAGTTCATGACATAATCTACTGCTTTATCCCATTCTTCTTCTAGAGATTGTACAATTTTTTCACCATGCTTTGGCAATACAGCTATCAGGCCTTCCGCAATCTGAGTTGCTGAATGAGTGATAATGCGAGCCTGCTCAACATCGGCAAAGATCTCTCCCGAAGCAGATCCGGCTGCTGGCCCGGCAGCGTGTGACAAATCTTTTAATAAAGATGCTTGCCGATTGATAATATTATTGCGGTAAAGGGCCAACATTCCTTTTTTGCTGAACTGGTATCCGCCCCACATATGCTGATCTTTGATATTGTCTGTTTGAAGAGAATCTACCCGATATAAATCTCCCACATGAGGTGTTTTTTCAGGCGATGACAGAGTTCCTACAGGGTCCGGATGAAGAGGATTCATTCCATAAGAGGGCCGTAAAATTGAGTGAAAAGCGACAGTGTACCCAAAAGCGACCAGGTCTTTGGTGTCTACGTAATTATGAAGTCGCCCGGAATATGAGGAAGCTCTTTTCTGCTGGTTAACATCCAAAGTATTATAAATATTCGGTCCCTGATACAGCCAGGCACCTTTTATTCGTGCGGCTTCTTTATCGGTTAAATCCGATAAGGCATACTGGCCAACCATAGATCCCAAGGAATGCCCGTATACCTCACAGTGGCAGTCAGGATAGTCTGACAGTACTTGTTTCAGCAAGCGGGATGAAGCCCGGAACTGGTTACTTATGGGCAGACCCTGCTCCTTAGCCTTCAGCGGGCTTACTCCCATCGCAGATAAAGCTTCCGGTATATTATTGCGAATCCAATCATTCCCGATGCCCCTTGACCCCTGATATATTACCCGAATAGTCTTTGTTTTTGGATCTTTAAGTACCACGGCGTCCAAACCGGATAAACTATCGTGAACAACCTTGACTACTGTGCCAATGTACTGATCTTTATGGGTGCCTTTAATCGTAATATCATTTGGCTGTGATCGGGTACCAACGTGCCAAGTATTATCTTTATATCCTTTTTGCGTAATAAGCATACGATCATAGTCAGTAAACTGCGGTTCCGTCATCGCAACTCCTACTCATCATTTTTCTGTGTGTTGTTTTCTGGTGGGAATTCGTCAGGATGAGCCTTCTTATACTTGCTGGCCCAGTCATAATCATAAATCTGCTTGCCATAGCGAGCTAACCGCCGTGCAGACAACTTTCCAGAAATCACATTACCGCCGCTTTCTAAAGGACCATACCCACCACCCATATAACGACGATTAAGAGTAAATCCTACTGTCTGCTTTTTATCATGGTTAATAACCGTATCAAAATCAATACCACCCATAGGATTATGCTCAATAGACGAGTCCACAATCTCATAGGTTTGAATAACACCTTTATCAGTCAAAGCATGAGGATCCAACTCACGAAAATCCTCCTCCATAACCTTCTGACATTCTTGTGAGTGGACGATAGCATGCATTTCGTTGTAGAATTCTTGCTTTTCATGATTTTTCTTGGTCACGATTACTCCAAAGACAATGGCTGTGGTAATTATGATGATGCCGATGATGACACTGATAGCGGCTGCTTGTTGGGAGAGAGCTTGCTTGTGTTTTTTCTCTTGGATTTTCTCCAGGAGTTGAGTTTGATTATCATTTTTAGTAATGAGCCGTTGTGTCTCCTGCTCACTGAGCACAAAATGAGAAGACCGTGACTGAACGGGCTGAGCTGAGTGGTCAGGATGATTCGATTGGGCTGCTTGGCTTTGCCAATTTGACGGGTCGTTTGAGTTTGGAACCATAACCACCTCCCTTTTCTTTGATCGTACGGTTACCAGGAAGCAAATGCATAAAAGTAAAAGAATCATTTGCTTTTGTGTGTGTTGTTTTCTGGTGGGAATTCGTCAGGGTGAGCCTTCTTATACTTACTGGCCCAGTCATAATCGTCTATCTGCTTGCCATAGCGAGCATATAATCTGGCTGATAGGTCACCGGAGATAGCACTACCGCCGCTTTCTAAAGGACCGTACCCACCACCATAGTCATAACGATCCATATTAAAACTTACCGTCTGCTTTTTATCATGATTAATAATCACATAATAATCAATACCACCCATAGGATTATGCTCAATAGACGAGTCCACAATCTCATAGGTTTGAATAACACCTTTATCAGTCAAAGCATGAGGATCCAACTCACGAAAATCCTCCTCCATAACCTTCCGACACTCCCGTGAATGAACAATAGCAACCATCTGCTGCCGAAAATCAGCAGCCTCACGCTCCCTATACACACGAACCCCCAATACAAGACCTACTAATAATCCGCAGATAATCAGCGAAGATACTAGTATTGTTAGCCACACAGGAAAGCGTCTGCCTTTCCTTATCCAATAAACTGTCATGGCACCTTCTCGGATATGTCACTGTTCCTCACTAGTAATTTTTTATCGTTTCTTACTGAAAATCAAGCGGACAATAAGCCAGACTATGGTGCTGAGAGTCACAATCACAAAGCTGGGCGGCAGATTCAGAATTGTAGAGATAAGCAGCCCAAGCCAAATAGATGCCAGGCAAAGAATAGTGGCGGTTACCACCGCGGTAAAGGGGGATTTAGTAATCATGGTTGCAGTGGCAGCCGGTGTTATCACCAGGGCAAATACCAGCAGGGTGCCCACAGCAGGAACGGCAACTGTTATAACCCCCGCCATCAGAGCCATAAAGAGTACATTCATGAAGGCTATTGGTACTCCTTTTGCCCGGGCAACCTGTTCATCAATGGAGCTGAACAGAAGGGGGCGGAAAACCAGGCTGACAATAAGCAAAAGGAGAGCATCAAAAATTGCGAATCCTGCTAATTGGCCCTTGGTTATAGTCAGAATGGAGCCAAAAAGTATATTTTGCATTTGCTGAGTAGCCTGAGAAGTCATCCGGGCAAAGTAAAAACCTAAACCGGTAGCAAAGGCAAGAACTGTACCAGTCGCAATTTCTCTCTGAGAAGCTTTTTTACCCAAGCCTCCAATTATCAGCCCGCCTGCCAGAGCAAAAACCCCCATGCCCAGGGACACGGGCAAACCGAGTATGGCTGCCAGAGTTGCTCCAGGCAGTCCAATATGAGCCAAGGCGTGGGCAGCAAAGGTTGACTGTCGGGAAATGGTAAAGTAGCCCATGATGCCTGAAGCCAGGGCGATTAAAAGACCCGCTGCAAAAGCGTTGGCCATAAAAGGTGTGGTCAGAGTCTGTCTCCAGACAGGGGAGTACTGGAAAAAAGTGAGATTATTCATTCCTGCTCCTGACTATGCTCACTGTCTGCTAGGCAATCTGCAGAGGTGTGGAACCGAGCAGCTTCGGCCGGGTCATGCAAATCATGGTGAGACCGGCTGGGCGGTTCAATGCTGCTGTCGTGAGTGACAAACATATCACCCTGAGGAGTGGTAATAACCTCAACCTTGGTTCCGTACAAATGAGTAAGAAGATCTGAGTTGAGTACTCCATCAATGGGGGAATAATGCGGATGCCCATCTAGAAGATAAACAGCTCCGGTGAGAATAGGCAAAAGAACATTCAGGTCGTGGGAAACAACCTGAATAGCAATGCCTTCCTGGCGATTGAGCAGAGATAAAAGATCAACCAAAGCACTCTGGCTGGCCATATCCAGATTGGCCAGGGGTTCATCCAGCAGAAGAAGTTTGGGATCTCCCACCAAAGCCTGTGCTATGGCAGCCCTCTGCCTTTGCCCTCCAGACAACTGGGATAGCCGGCTAGAAGCATAGGGGCGTAGACCAACAAAATCAATGGCTTCCTGCGCTTTTTTCTTTTCCTTTGCCCTGGTGATGTGCCAGCCGAAACGGGTTCCACTTAAGCCTAAGAGTACAGACTCCATGACCGTAATATTGCTGTCGCCGGACGATTCATAACTTTGAGGGACATAGCCTATACGGCTGTTCATCTGTCCGGCCGGTTTGCCTAATACAGTCACGGAGCCACTGTCGAGCGGAAGCAGACCCAGCTCAACCGAGATCATGGTTGTTTTACCCGCTCCGTTGGTACCTACAATAGCAGTAACGGATCCTGCAGGTATGCTGAAATTTCCCTGGGACCAAATAACTTTGTTAGACCGGGAAATAGCCGCATTCTTGAATACAATGCACGATTCCTCCTGATCTGCTGTCATGAGTCAGGACTCCGAACCCTTGTCTGCCTGGTCCAGAGCCTTGGAAAAGGCAGATACTAAATTGCTGATCCACTGATCAAGACTGGTGTAACGTGCAGGAATTTGTTCAGTGACGTCAACAACTGGCACGGAGGATTTCCCTGCGGTTGACGTCAGCATATTGCTCATATCTGAAGTCTCCTGAGGATTGTTAATCAGCACAGAAATATCATGATTTTCAATAATTTTTTGAAAGGCATGCAAATCAGCAGCTGAAGGTTCCCCTGAGTTCTGCATGGCTCGAGTATATGTCGCAGGAGTGGCATCTTTCATTCCCAGATCTGCCATGAGGTAGTAGGCGACGGATTCTGTAGCTCCGTAGGATTTATCCTTGTGCTTTGAGGCAAAATCCGCGATTTGTGCCGAAAGTTTTTTCTGCTTTTTCTCCCAAGAAGAGTAGAGGGAAGCAAAATACTTTTTGTGGGAAGGAAGGATACGGCTATAAGTGTCCCGAATAGATTGAGCCATTTTGTCGCGAACATCGGCTGAGAACCACAGGTGGGGGTTGTCTCCTTCTTCGGCTCCGATTGTTGACGCAGCATTGATGGTTGCCAGGGCGTGGTTAGATGTCTTGGTTGCCCAGGAGTCATAGCCAGCACCATTAACAATTACGACTTGAGCGTTGGTTAGTTTTGCTATATCTGATGTTGTAGGGGAGAACTCATGAGCGTCAACGGAAGTATTTTTTAACAGGGAAGTGACTGATACTTGATTTCCTCCCAGTTCACTAGCCAAAGATCCCCACTGGTTAACCGAGGCAACTACGGTAATTGGCCCTTTGGCCAGGCCTGTTGCGGAAGATGATTCCTTCTTGCCTGGAGCAGATCCTCCTGACTGGCCAGCAGAGCATGCTCCGGGCAGGAGGATAGCGAAAAGGGTAAAGAGAACTGTAAAAAAACGAAGCAGAGGTGTCCGCGCAGCTTTGCGTCCAGTCGCCATCATGATGCCTGTCATAGTGTTTAACTACCTTTCTAATAACCTATTATCCCAAACTCTTAATTATTTAATTATCTAACAGGGTACCGATAAGGAAAGTAGAAATCTGGCGGTTGGGTAGCTCTGTCCTTATCGTTGCTGGAAACGGTGGGAAGAGGAATAGACGGGAGGATTAAAAGGATTAAACAGGAGGCGATGACGTCAGCTGTGCTTGGGGTAAGCTATGCTGAAGACAGACTTAGATAAAATACTTTCTGAACAATCTGGCTTAAGAAAACCGTGTGCAAAGGACGTATTATGGCACAAATACTTGACGGAAAAGCCGCAGCGGCTCGGATAAAGGCTGATTTGTTGCACAGGGTTCAGGAGGTAAAAAAGCATGGTTATAAACCTGGTCTGGGCACCCTTCTGGTGGGGGAAGATCCTGGATCAGTTAAGTATGTAGCTGGCAAACACAGAGATTGTCAGGAGGTAGGGATTGAGTCCCTTCGTATCGATTTGCCAGAAACGGCTAGTGCTCAGGAAGTTATTGATGCCATTGACTACTTGAACCATAATGAAGACTGTACCGGGTTTATTGTTCAGTTGCCTCTGCCGGACTCCATGGACGCTGACCGAATTATTGAACACCTGGATCCGGCTAAAGACGCAGACGGGATGCATCCATACAATCTGGGAAAGCTGGTTCTGCATACGAACGGAATCTCTGACATTCCCATGCCTTGCACGCCTCGGGGAATTCTTAGGCTCTTGAACGAATACCATAGGGACCTTCAAGGCAAGGACGTTTGCGTTGTTGGCCGGGGGATTACCATTGGCCGAACCATGGGAATGCTGCTAACTACCAGGGGAGTGGATGCAACCGTGACCCTCTGCCACTCCAAAACTCGGGATTTGGCCAGTAAAATCAGGGCAGCAGACGTGGTTATTTCAGCTATAGGACAGGCTCACTTTATTCAGCCCGATATGATTAAACCCGATTCTGTTTTGGTAGATGTGGGCGTTTCCCGAGTGTGGGATGCGAAAGCTAAAAAATGGCGAATCCAGGGCGATTTTGATCCCGCTTGCTATCCTCTCAGCTCAGCCTATACCCCTAATCCGGGAGGGGTCGGGCCTATGACAAGAGCCATGCTGCTGAGCAACGTGGTTGATATGGCTGAACGGTTGGTGGCTTCCAGAGCTTGGCCAACCTGCTGATGTGCCTTTCTTTCTGCCCTTTGGCTATGCTTTCCCCTATGATGGTTCTTTGTAACTGCGTCATTCCTTGCGAATGATCAGATACATATAACTAAATATCGATTTTATCCATTACGACAAGAAAAACAATCAATGACAGATAAGAATAAAGAAGTCGAGAAGGTAGCAATCAATGATATTGGTACCGTTGACGACTTCATCAAGGCAGTCGACTCCACCATCAAGAATTTTGATGATGGTGACCTGGTTGAGGGGACGGTAGTCAAGATCGATCGTGACGAAGTTCTCCTCGACATCGGCTACAAAACTGAAGGTGTTATTCCTTCAAAAGAACTCTCCATTAAGAAGGATGTAGATCCTGAAGATGTCGTCCAGGTTGGTGATACCATCGAGGCCCTGGTAGTGACCAAGGAAGATAAGGATGGCCGCCTCATCCTCTCCAAGAAGCGCGCACAATATGAACGTGCCTGGGGTGATGTGGAGAAAATTAAGGAAGCAGATGGTGTGGTTGAAGGCACCGTTATTGAAACCGTCAAGGGCGGTCTCATTGTTGATATTGGTCTTCGTGGCTTCCTGCCTGCATCTCTGGTTGAGATGCGCCGTGTTCGTGATCTAGCTCCTTATATTGGTCAGAGAATCCAGGCTAAGATTCTTGAACTCGACAAGAACCGCAACAACGTGGTTCTGTCCCGTCGCCAGTATCTGGAAGAAACCCAGTCCGAAGTTCGTGAGACCTTCCTGTCCCAGCTTAAGAAGGGTCAGATTCGGGAAGGTACTATCAGCTCTATCGTCAACTTTGGTGCATTCGTCGATCTTGGCGGCGTAGACGGTCTGATTCATGTTTCTGAGCTGTCATGGAAGCATATTGATCACCCGTCAGAAGTTGTTAAGGTTGGAGATAAGGTCACCGTTGAGGTTCTTGATGTGGATCTCGACCGGGAGCGCATTTCCCTCTCTCTGAAATCCACCCAGGAAGACCCCTGGCAGCGGTTTGCCCGCACTCATGTTCCCGGACAGATTGTCAAGGGCAAGGTTACCAAGATTGTCCAGTTTGGTGTCTTTGTATCCGTGGACGATGGCATTGAAGGCCTGATCCATATTTCTGAATTGGCTAACCGGCATGTGGATAATCCTGAGACTGTGGTTAAGCCAGGTGAAGAAGTCTTCGTCAAGGTTATTGATGTGGATCTCGACCGCCGCCGTATTTCCCTCTCCCTCAAGCAGGCCAATGATTCCGTTGATCCTACCTCTGAGGACTTCGATCCAGCTCTATATGGTATGCCGGCTGAATATGATGAGAACGGCAACTATAAGTATCCTGAAGGATTCGATCCTGAAACTAATGAGTGGATTGAAGGCTATGAGAAGCAGCGCGAAGAGTGGGAATCTCAGTATGCTGCAGCTCATGATCTATGGGAAGAGCATAAGGCTTTTGCTACCAAGGAACTCGAAAACGCAGCAGCTTCTGCGGCAGAGGACGGACAGGCTCCTGCTGCCGAACCCCATAGGGAAGAAGAAGCTACTACTACCTATTCCTCCACTGAGAAAGCTGAAGGTACTCTTGCTGCTGACGATCAGCTTGCCGCCCTGCGCGAGCAGCTGCTCAACGAACAATAAGAGGCGTGAACAGCAACTTCAACAGCAAAGAGCATGCTCCTTGCCAGAAAGCGACAGAGCATAAGTATGAGGCGGATCCGGTACATCCGGGTCCGCCTCATTTCGTAAGATAATCTTATGGAAACACAAAATGGAGAGAGACTGCGGACAGCAGTGACCTACCGCCAGCGTCATGATTTTATTGTTTTCACTGTGGTTATGTTTATTGTTGGAGCTTTTACCTACCTACCTCTGGGGATATGGTCGGCTTGCACTGCCGAAAATCATAATCCGGCAGGTGTTATAATCGGCGTCTTCTTTAGTGGGGGCTACCTGCTGTTTAGTATTCTTACAGGTCTTATTATTACCACTAGATGGGTTTCGACCTTAAGCTACCGATCCAAAATTATTATTATTGTTTTCTTTCTCGTTCCTCTTATTATGGTTATGGCTGGTATATATTACAGTATTCCTTACTGGTTTTATAACCTTAATCAGTACAGGCGCATGAAGAAGGAAAGATCTATGAAGTGTGGATTCCGCAGTGAGGTATTCCAAGGGAATGACTCCTCTGGTAATTCCTCTGCTGAGGGAACAGACAAGGACAAACCTCAAGAATCAGGTCAGACCAAAGAAGGATAAGATGGATTATGGTTCGTGTAGGTCTGACCGGTGGCATCGCAGCTGGTAAATCAACCATCAGTGCCCATTGCCGACAAAGGGGAATCCGGGTGATTGATTATGATCAGCTGGCTAGAGATGTCACAGAGCCGGGGAGTGCAGGCCTTTCTGCTCTTATTGGTTTATTCGGTAATGATATACTCTTACCTGATGGTTCTTTGAATAGGAAATGGATGGCGGAGCATGTCTTCGCAGGTGACCATGCTCAGGAAAACCGCCATAAGCTGGAGTCGGTTATTCATCCCCTTATTTTTCAGCGGGCTCGCATGCTCGACAGGCAGTGGAGCTCCTCTTCTCCTCAGCAAAGCATAATTATTCATGATATTCCCTTGCTGGTCGAGTCACTTCCTGAATTGAAGAAATATAATATTGCTCCTGACTATGTCATAACTGTTGAAGCCGATGATCAGACCCGAATTAACCGTATGGTGCAGACCCGTGGTATGAGCCGCCGTCAGGCTGAGGAACGGATTCAGGCCCAGCTGCCTCAAAAAGTGCGCCGAGAGTGTGCTGATTACTGTATCTCCTCTGACCAGCCTCTGGACCGCATGGTAGCAGATTGTGACCGAATTCTTGATTCGATCCGCGGTCGGCAGGGGAAATGTTCAGTCCGGGAATAATTTTTTGATTTTTTCGATACCGACTGATACAACGACACTATAGCAGGATTCTATAGGAATGGAACAGATGTCACACCTAGCAGATGAAAAACAGACCTTAGACCAGCTCATACACCGGGAGAACAAGCCTTTTGTGGTCAAGTCCCCCTACAAGCCTTCAGGAGATCAGCCCCAGGCTATTGAAGAGCTGGCGGAACGCCTGAACAGCGGCGAAAGTGACGTGGTTCTCATGGGGGCTACCGGTACCGGCAAAACCGCGACAACTGCCTGGCTGATCGAGAAGTTGCAGAGACCCACTCTGATTTTGGAACCCAACAAAACCCTGGCTGCACAGTTATGTGCCGAGTTTCGTGAACTTATGCCGGACAATGCAGTTTCTTACTTTGTATCGTATTATGATTACTATCAGCCTGAAGCCTATGTTCCCCAAACTGATACCTTTATTGAGAAAGATTCATCCATCAACGATGATGTGGAACGTCTGCGCCATGCGGCAACGGCCAATCTTTTGACCCGCCGGGATACGGTGGTAGTATCTACCGTTTCCTGTATTTATGGTCTGGGAACTCCTGAAGAGTATGCGTCGCAGATGCTCTTTTTACACGAAGGTGATGAAATCAATCGGGATGATCTGTTGAGAACCTTCGTTAAGATGCAGTATAAACGCAATGATATTGCTTTTACCCGGGGAACCTTTAGGGTCAGGGGGGACACGGTGGAGATAATCCCTGTGTATGAGGAACTTGCTATCCGGATTGAATTTTTTGGCGATGAAATTGATTCGATTTCTACCCTTCATCCCCTGACCGGGGATCTGATAGATCATGTGACCAGTATCCATATTTTTCCTGCAACCCACTATGTTGCAGGTCCCGACCGCTTGAACAGGGCTTTGAAAACTATCAAGGAAGAGATGGATCAGCGGGTTGCTGAGTTTAAGAAACAAAATAAGCTTTTGGAGGCGCAGCGGCTGGAAATGCGCACTACCTATGATCTGGAGATGCTTTCTCAAATTGGCACCTGCCCGGGGGTGGAAAATTATTCCCGTCATTTTGACGGGCGCCAGCCTGGCAGCCCTCCCCATACTCTATTGGATTTCTTCCCCGATGATTTTCTTCTGGTGATTGATGAGTCCCATCAAACCGTTCCCCAGATTGGGGCTATGTATGAGGGAGACGCCTCCCGTAAGAGAACTTTGGTTGAGTATGGTTTCCGCCTGCCCAGTGCTATGGATAACCGGCCTTTGAAGTGGGATGAATTTGAGCAGCACATTGGTCAGACTGTTTATCTGTCGGCAACCCCCGGCGATTATGAGCTCGGCTTGTCTGATGGGGTAGTAGAACAAATTATTCGTCCAACCGGCCTGGTGGATCCTCGAGTTGAGGTAAGGCCGGTGGAAGGACAGATAGATGATCTTTTAGGAGAAATCAAGGATCGGGTTGCTAAAAATGAAAGGGTCCTGGTTACTACTCTGACTAAGAAAATGGCCGAAGATTTAACTGATTATCTGCTGGATAGGGAAATCAAGGTAGAATATTTGCATTCCGATGTCGATACCTTGCGCCGGGTTGAGCTTCTTAGGCAGCTGCGTGAAGGGACGATCGATGTAATTGTGGGTATCAACCTCCTGAGGGAGGGGCTGGATCTGCCGGAAGTTTCCCTGGTCGCTATCCTGGACGCGGACAAGGAAGGCTTCCTGCGCTCCTATCGATCTCTGATCCAGACCATAGGCCGTGCAGCCCGTAACGTGTCGGGTACGGTTATCATGTATGCTGATAAAGAAACCGAGGCTATGAGCCAGGCAATTACAGAAACTAATCGTCGCCGGGAAGTTCAGATCGCTTATAATACCAAGCATCATGTGGACCCTCAGCCCCTGATCAAGAAGATCAGCGATGTGAATGATATGCTGGCTAAAGAAGATGTGGATACCCAGACATTACTGGACACCGGGTATCGCAATTCCGGCAAGGCAGGTAATTCTCATCTGGGTGTGCCTAAACTGGACAGGGATAAAGCCTTCAAAAACCGCAAGCAGCTGATTGATGCCGGTCTGCCTGCACAGGATTTAGCTGATCTGATTCGGCAGTTGAGCGATCAAATGCATACAGCCGCTGAACAGCTCCAGTTCGAGCTGGCCGCCCGTTTACGGGATGAAATCCGTGATTTGAAAAAGGAACTGCGGCAGATGACCCAGATGTAGTGGCTTGCTTTCCCGGTCAGCACTTCCTCTTAAGCTGGACACTATGCATGAAACCCCTGTAATCTTTATGGTCGTAACCCTGCTGGTCTTGGCCATCTTCTTTGTGGTGGATCTCTTTATAGTCGGCCGCAAGCCACATGTACCCACCACCAAAGAATGTTTGCAGCATATTGGCTTCTTTGTGGCTGCTGCTTTGATTTTTGGGGCTATTATGTGGGCGGTAGCCGGATCCAAACCGGCAATTGAGTTTTATTCAGGATGGTTGACTGAATACTCACTGAGCGTGGACAATCTCTTCGTCTTTGTAATTATTATGTCAAACTTTGCTGTTCCCAAAAAGTTGCAAAAGTTTGTTCTCAGCGTGGGCATTACCCTGGCCCTCATTTTGCGAGGAATTTTTATTCTCCTGGGGGCAGCTATTATCACTCGTTTCACATGGGTATTTTTCATTTTTGGTGCCTTCCTAATTTATACGGCTTTTTCCCTGGTCAAGGGTGACGATGGGGACGATGATTACAAGGAGAATAAACTCATCACCCTTCTGAGGAAAGTCATGAAAATCTCCGATGAGTACGACGGTGAGAAGTTGAGGGTTGTAAAAGACGGAGTCAAGTATTTTACCCCTATGCTTATTGTTTTCGTTGCTATCGGCACTACTGATGTTATGTTTGCCTTCGACTCTATACCTGCGATTTTTGGTCTGACCAAGGACCCCTTTATTGTTTTTACCTCAAACGTTTTTGCCCTTTTAGGCCTGCAGCAACTCTATTTCCTTCTGGGTGCCCTGCTCGACAAGCTGGTTTATCTTCCCTATGGCCTTGCCCTGGTCCTGGGCTTTATTGGAGTCAAACTGGTAATGGAGGCCCTTCATAGCAATACTTTGCCCTTTATTAATTCAGGCAAGGGGATAAGCTCAGTTCCTGAAATCCCTACCTGGGTTTCTCTCATAGTCATCATTGTCTCCCTGGGCACGGCTTCTATAGCCAGTGTCCTAAAGATGCGCAGCCTGCAGGCAAAGGAATCAAACAGATAGGAAATCTGACAGGGAAGAAACGTAGTTGGACAGCGTCATTGCTTGCGGTTAAAATGAGTGTGTTGTGAATACGGGACTTCCCCGTTCCATTTAATAGAAAATAGGTAGGCATTCATGCGCAAAGCTAAGATTGTTGATACTATCGGGCCGGCTTCCTCATCTCTGGAAACCTTGACCGAGCTCGTCAAGGCTGGGATGAACGTCGCTCGAATCAATCGTTCTCACGGAACTTTTGAAGAGCACGTGGCCATTTATAACAACATTCGTCAGGCTGGCAAAGCAGCTGGAAAGAATGTTGCTGTCCTGGTGGATCTGCAGGGACCAAAGATTCGTTGTGGCTGGATTGAAAAGAATGAGCAGGGCGAAGACAAGGTTCAGCTTGATAAGGGCCAGGAATTCGTTATTACCACTGATGATATTACCGGCACTAAAGACCGTGTGTCCACCACATTCAAGGGCCTGCCGGCTGACTGCCATCCCGGAGATCCAATCCTCATCGATGATGGTAAGGTTCGTCTGGAAGTCACCAAGGTTGAGGGTAATGACGTACATACCAAGGTGATTGTTGCTGGTCCGGTATCCTCTCATAAGGGGATTAACCTTCCTGGCGTTGCTGTTTCCATCCCTGCTCTGACTGAGAAGGATGAGGAAGATCTGCGCTGGGGTATTCGGACCGGTGCCGATGTTATTGCTATGTCTTTCGTTCGCTTCGCATCCGACATAGATCGGGCTCATGAAATTATGGACGAAGAGGGACGTCGCGTTCCTGTTATTGCCAAGATTGAGAAGCCTCAGGCTGTTGAAAATCTGGAAGAAATTGTCAAGGCTTTCGACGGCATTATGGTTGCCCGCGGTGATATGGCCGTGGAGATGCCTTTTGAGGAAGTGCCTCTGATTACCAAGCGCTGCATTGAGCTCTCTCGCAGCTACGGCAAGCCGGTCATTGTAGCTACAGAGGTTCTGGGATCAATGGTTCACAGCCCAATTCCTTCTCGTGCTGAAGCTTCCGACTGCGCTAATGCTGTTCTTGATGGTGCCGATGCAACCATGACTTCCAATGAGACCGCAGTGGGTGATTATCCTGTGGTAACTGTTGAGACCATGAATCGCGTCTCTTCCTATGCTACTGAGCATGGCTACGACCGGATTCCTCCTATTAAGGATGAGAAATTCACCGTTTCTTCTGCTGTTGCTCATTCTGCTGTAGAGCTGGCTTCGAAGTTGGGTGTCAAGGCCATTGCCGCCTTTACACAGACTGGTGCTACTGTTCACCGTATTTCTGCTGAGCGTCCTCAGGCACCGATTTACGGGTTGACCGCCAATGAGCACACCAAGTGCTTCCTGGGCATGAGCTGGGGCACCGAAGGCATTACCGTTGACACTGATTATCATGGTCTCAACCGTGCTGACCTGATGAAGCTGGTTGACAAGACTCTTAAGGATAACGGCAAGGTAGCTGATGGCGATACCATTGTTGTCGTTTCCTGTTCTCCTGTCGCGACTAAGGCTGGATCCACTGATTCCATCTACGTTCATGTGGTTGGTCAGACTGACTGAGACCTTTTAAGCGGATAGAATCCACGATAGGGAAAAAGAAGAGCCCGAATTGAGGAATCCGGGCTCTTCTAGTATTCTGCTCTATTCTAATATCTTCTGATAAGATCTCCTGGCAGATAATTTTATTTTTATTCTTATTCTTCTTTTATACTTTTTATATTTATATTTTGCTTATTTACCCTCTTACCGCCTTAGTTGGGGTAGAGCCAGTAATCTTAACCATTGCCTTCATGGGGAGGAAATCATAAAGCCATTTGGCATCCTGGGGGTTCATATTGACGCATCCGTGAGACATGGGACGTCCCTGAGCAATTCCACTTTGGTTCCATGGTGCAGCATGGAAACCCTCGCCACCATGGAAATAGCTAATCCACTTGACATTAGGAGTGACATAATCCTTGCCCCGCATAGTCTGCGTATTCAATTTAATATAAACGGTATAAGTACCTGGATGCGTTGGGGTGGAAGGTTTTCCTGTAGAAACATTGAAAGTCTTCTTTAGAGTAGTTCCACTGTATGCGTATGCCTTCTGCTCACTCAGATTGACTAGGGCCCAAGGATCCCCGTCAGGGATATCATACCGATAGACAACAGTGCTCTTGGTAGAGTACGCCTTAGTCTGTACCGGTGCAGTTATGACAGCATTACGGCCTGCTTTCAGAGCTGCCACAACCTGACTGGCAGGCTGGGAAGTGTCAGTTACGGTTATTCCGTTGATTCCCTTGACTTGCACGGCAACCAGGCGATTCTTATGATCAATAGTCTGCTGCTGATTAACCAGAGTCTGATTCAGATTTTGGGGGAGAACTGTCTTTAAACTTGAATAGACAGCGTCATAATCATAAGATAGAGTCATCGTTTTCGTCTGTTTATCGCTGGAAAAAGTCATCCAGGAAGCAATGAGAGAAGAAGGAATAGTATATGACTTGGTTGACCCGTTGGAAATCTTTATGATTGTGGATAGGCGGGCGTTGGCAGCGGCAGCGGCTGCTACCGCCTGAGAATCAGAGATTGCCGGCTGCATGAGGCGCACTTGTGCTTTTGCCTTTTGAGTATGCCCAGGCTGAGACAAGGCTTTGGACACTGCTGACCGGACTGAATCCAGAACAACAGATTTGCCGCTTTTCCCAGGCCGCACAATAAATTTCGCCTGTGATTGGCTGTAGATTACCTGAGGCTCCTGGGCTCCGGTACTGTTGCCTACAAAAGTCTTATCAAGATAGTTCTGCATGACTGTCTCGTCTGTGGTGGCCGACAAGGTAAGTTTTTGCAAAGCAGCAGGGCTGAATCGCTCAAAATCAGACTTATCGCGTTTAGCATCAACAGCGGTCTGGGCAGTTTTGTTGATTTTTACCCTTACCCCTAGATCATCAAGACTTACCAGATGTTTTTTCCCATCGGTACCGGTGATGGAGATAATAGTTTTCTCCTTCAGCTGAGAAACAAGTTTTTCGACCTCTGCCTGAGTCTTACCTGTCAAACTGGTCTGTCCCAGACTGACTCCAGGAGCTACCCGATCCTGGAAAAAACGGTAGGCGGCAAACGTCCCTCCGCCCACGGTAAGAATAAGGGCAAGAACTACAAAAAAGACAACAAGTCTGGCTTTTCCTTTTTTTCTCGCCTTAGACTTGTTCTTGCCATGCTGAGAACCAATCATAAAAAGCAGATTACACCATAACGCTTACAAAATCGCAAAAATTCAAGAGAAAGAAGGGGACCCCGGCTCCTGACAAAGCACCTGACAAAGAATGGGAAAACGTCACTGGTGCACAAGCTCTCTGATAGGGCTTGCTGGGCTCTTTCTACGCCGCGTGCCGGCGAGTATATTCGTTGAGAATGCCAATGATAGACTTAGCATCTACAATGGTCCCATTCAGGGCGAGCTCGTAGGCTTTGGTCAAAGGAATAACCCGGGCAGAAGAAGACGGTGATTCAGGTCCCAAAGTTCCCCGCTGAACCTGAGTCAGACCTGTAGCCCGGTAAATGATGGTGTGCTGGGTGGAAAAACTGGGAGTATTTACAAAGCGAACTACTGGAGAATATTGACTGGCCTGATAGCCGGCTTCCTCTTCAAGTTTGAGTTCTGCCACCTCTTCCGGTTTTTGGTCCTTATTGGTAGCATGACCTGCAGGAAGCTCCAGGGTCCAGGAATGGTTCGGTACCCTATACTGCTCAATCAGAATGACCTCTTCTTTGTCCGTGATAGGCAGGACGCAAATGGTATCTCCATCATTTTCTCGAAGAATATAGCGCTCAAAGTGTCCAATATCGGTGCTGAACAAATCTACCCGATCGATGTCGAAATAGTGAGTTTCAAGGATTTCCTCACGCTTTTCCTCACGAATTGGTGCTGCACGCCAGGGATCAAATTCACGATAGGTTTTGTCTGCCATTACCTACTCCTTTAGGGGTCATTATTTTTCTCCTCTTCCCCTCGCCGAAAGTGGGGAAGCTGCTGCTTTAATTGTAACCTCGCAGGCCAGGAACCGCTTGGGTGTGTCGGTCGTTGATTTGTAGTACACTCATTTCTGTTGTGCGAAACCTTTCGCATCTGATGCCTCGGTATCCCAATTGGTAGAGGAAACAGCCTCAAAATCTGTGCAGTGTGGGTTCGAGTCCCACCCGAGGCACGCATATGTGTGTGTGATTATAGGATAAGGAAGTTTTCCTGACTGTGACCATATATACATGAATAAGTGAAATGGTGTTCGCTCAGCGTGGAGAGACTCATCGATGGTCCTTCCACCAGGAAGGCAGAATAGTTATGGTAACTGATAAAGATACAGATACAGATGCGACAGGCGGGGACAAGCTTCCTACTGTCGTCGTGGCCGAAGACGAAGCCCTCAATAGGTTGGATATTATTGAAGCCCTTAATGAGAACGGTTATAGGGTCATAGGCGAAGCAGCAAATGGTCAGGAAGCTGTGGACAAGGTTCGTCAGCTTAAACCTGATCTGGTAGTTATGGATATTAAAATGCCGGAGAAAGACGGAATTACTGCTGCCCGCGAGATTAACCAGGATTTTCTGGCTCCTGTGGTTATGCTGACGGCTTTCTCTCAAAAAGATTTGGTGGCAGAAGCCGTAGACGCCGGCGTCATGGCTTATGTGGTCAAGCCTTTTGTCCCTGAGCGTCTTTTCCCTGCGCTGGCGGTAGCACAGGAGCGTTTCAAGCAGATGAGGTCCCTGAGAGAACACATTGATCAGATGCCGGCTCTTGATACAGAAGCGCCTTCGGCTGATAGTAAAGCCGCTGCAGACAAGGAAATTCAAGAACTTCGCAATCAGGTTGATGAATTGAAGAATCGTTTGGAAAGCCGGAAGCATGTGGATAAGGCTAAGGGTCTGCTCATGCAGCATATGGGTCTGACCGAGCAGGAGGCCTTCCGCTGGATTCAGAAAACGTCTATGGACAGGCGTTTAACCATGATGGAAGTAGCTGATGCTGTCGTTCAGCAAATTGAGGGCAGCAGGGAGTAGTTTTTCGGCTGGCTGCTGTATTTTATGGCTGAGCTCGTAGAATGGAGAGCATGGCTGAACAAAATTCTGCGACTCATTCATCCTCATTGTCAACCTCATCGTCATCTGGTTCTGCCGGGCAATCTGACAGGCGGCTGCTGGTGGTTGACGGCCATTCTTTGGCTTTCAGGGCTTATTTTGCCCTGCCCGCTGACAGTTTTTCTACTTCTGATGGTCAGGTTACCAATGCTGTCTACGGTTTTACAACCATGCTTGCCCAGGTTTTGCGTGATGAAAAGCCCAGTCATGTTGCTATAGCTTTTGATGTGAAAGGCGGAACTTTCCGTAACCGGATGCTTCCTCAGTATAAAGGAACCAGGGACGCTGCTCCGGAAGATCTTTTGTCTCAGCTTCCTCTAATTCAGCAGGTTCTGTCTGCCTTAGATATCAGCTTTGTAGAGAAGGAAGGATTTGAAGGGGACGATATTATTGCTACCCTGGCAACTATGGGGGAGAAAGCTGGATATGAAACTTTCGTCCTATCAGGAGACAGGGATGCTTTTCAGCTGGTGGATCAGTCCATCACCGTCCTGTACCCGGGGCATCATTTTAAAGATTTAAAGCACATGACTCCTCAGGCTGTATTTGACAAATATAAGGTGTGGCCTAATCAGTATCCCGATTTGGCCGCTATGAGAGGAGAGCAGGCGGACAATATTCCGGGAGTTCCCGGGGTAGGCGATGGCTATGCGGCGAAGTGGATCAATGAGTTTGGCAGCCTGCAGGAGATTATTGACCATGCTGATCAGATTTCGGGGAAAAAGGGTCAGGCTTTGAGAGACAATGTCGATCAGGTTCGTTTGAACCGCCGGGTTAATGCTTTGGTCAGAGATGTGGATTTGCCTGTCAGTCTTGATGACTTTATTCTGCATGAGCCTAATATCGAGAAAGTAAATGAGGTTTTCTCCTCCCTCCAGTTTGGAAAGAATACTAAAACACGAATTCTTACCGCCATGGCGATTGCCGAGGGCAGGGATGAGAAAGCTGCGGCTGTTGCTGCGTCTGGTCTCAAGGCACCAGTTTCTTCCTCTGTCTATACTTTCAGCGACGGGACGGAAGACATCAATCCTGCCAACAGTGAAGTGATTGACCCGCAGATCCAGACCCTGCCATCCTCTTCTGATAAGCGCAGCCAGGTTATTAATGATTTCTTGTCGAAGAGACTGGTAGACAGCGTGACATCAACAATTCTGACCGACAACCGCCAGAAGACAGAAGGACGTGTATGGGTGCTTTCGGCCCGTGGAGAAGTAGACAGGGGGACCGGCCACCTGCGCTCCCTGTCTGTCATGACTGACCAGGGTCAGGCTTTGGTTTTGCAGGAAGCGGATTTGCATAATTCACAGGTAATCCAGGCCTTGGGATCAGCCATCAAGTCCTTCTGCGGACAGCTCGTGGTTCATGATTTTAAGAGGCTGATTCATCTTCTCACTTCCATCCTTCCTGAAATCAGCGCCGACAGGACTCTTCTTCCCCTGTCTGATACTCGTTTGGAAGGATACCTGGTTCAGCCCGATGCTACAGCAAAAATCGAGACAGCAGCTCAATATGCTCAGTATTTCCTGCATCTGGAAACTGAAGAAAATCCGCAGCCTCACCCTCAGCAGGGAGCCCTGGATCTGGGGAATGATTCAGATTTATCCAGTCAGGGATCTAATGAAGACAATCAGCCCGACCAGGAAGATCAGGCTGCCCAGGCACGTCGTGATGCTCGTGATGCCAAAGAGTGTGCCTATATTCTCGCTCTCCATCAGCTTTTCTACCCGGTGTTGGAGAAGAGACAGGAAATCAGCCTGCTGAAAGACATTGAGCTTCCGGTTTCTACTGTTCTTGCCCGGATGGAACTTACTGGAGCAGGAGTAGATTACAGCCGGTTGAGGAATATGTACGATTCTTTCGCTGCCCAGGCTGCCCAAGCTGAGCATATAGCATGGGACCAGGCAGGCAAACAGATCAACCTACAAAGTCCTAAGCAGCTCCAGGCAGTCCTTTTTGATGATATGGGGCTGGAGCCAACCCGTAAGACCAAAAGCGGGGGAAGAACCACCAACGCGGCAGCCCTGCAGGAACTGTACATCCGGTCTGTCCACAACGAAAGAGCCAATACTTTTCTGGGAGCTCTTCTGCGCCACAGGGAAGTCAACAAGCTTAAACAAATTGTTCAAACCTTAATGGATTCAGTGAATACGTCTGATGGCCGTATTCATACTACTTTTGAGCAGACAGTTGCTGCCACTGGCCGGTTGAGTTCTACCGATCCTAATCTGCAGAATATTCCCAATCGAAACGTGGAAGGCAGGGAGATTCGGGCGGCTTTCGTTCCCTCTGATGGATATCTGTCTTTGCTCAGTTCCGATTATTCTCAGGTTGAGCTTAGGCTCATGGCTCACCTATCAGGAGATGAAGCCCTGATTGAAGCTTTCCGGTCCGGGGCTGATTTCCATAAGTATGTGGCATCCCTGGTCTATCAGGTTCCCCTTGATCAGATAACTCCCGATCAGCGCAGCCATATTAAGGCTATGAGCTACGGTCTGGCATATGGGCTCAGCACCTACGGTCTGGCTCAGCAGCTGGGGATTTCTCCTGCTCAGAGCGACCAGCTTAAGGCCAAGTATTTCTCTACTTTCGGCAAGGTTCATGATTACCTGGAATCCCTGGTTTCGCAGGCAAAGAAGAGGGGATATACCACCACTATGTTCGGCCGCCGTCGCTATTTTCCTGATCTGCTTTCCAGCCGCAGACAACTGCGGGATGCAGCGCAGAGAGCTGCTTTGAATGCCCCGATTCAGGGATCTGCCGCAGATATTATGAAAATAGCCATGAATAAGGCGGCCACCAGCTTAGACGAGGCTGGGGTGAAGAGCCGCATCATTCTGCAAATTCATGATGAACTGGTAGTGGAACTGGCTTCCGGAGAAGAGGAGGAAGTGACTGCTCTGGTGAAAAATGCCATGGAAGAAGCTGTGGAACTGGCTGTGCCTCTTGACGTATCTACCGGCATAGGTTCTGATTGGCAGCTGGCAGCTCACTGATACTCTGTAGCCCGACAGGCAATAAAAAAGAATTAAAATGATAGATATTCTGAAAACTGGTAAGCAGGAGACAGCATGAGTGACAAAAAAGTGGGGAAGGCAGATTCAGGTTCTGCCCTTGGCGGCGACCAGGCCGATCATACTCTGGACCAGGCTGGTCTTACTCTTGGGCAGACCGTATCAGTTTTGGAGGAGCTTTACCCCCTTACATACGCAGAATCCTGGGATCAGCCCGGTTTGATTGTTGGCGACCTGCGCTGGAAAGTCAGGACTATCTACTGTGCCGTGGACCCAACATATGAGGTTATCCAGGATGCTCTGATGCACAAGGCTGACCTGCTTATTACCCATCACCCCCTCTTTTTCCAGGCAGTTCACACGGTAGGAGGGCAGGGGTTCAGAGGTGATCTGGTTCGCATGCTGATCGAGGCTCACTGTGGGCTCTGGGTTGGTCATACCAATGTCGATGTGGCTGTCCGCGGCCAGGGTCAGGCTTTTGTGGAGAAATTGGGGCTGATTGATCAGGGGCCTTTGGAACCTGTGGATGATCCGGAAGCAACCAGTCTGATTGGTTTAGGCAGACTGGGCCGGCTGAAAGAAACAGAAAGCTTGGAAAGCTTCGCCCACCGGGTAGCTTCCTGCTTACCTGAGACAGAAGTGGGAATCACGGTCGCTGGAGATAAGGATATGCCTGTTAACCTGGTTGCTGTCCTGCCAGGGTCAGGAGATTCCCTGATAGGAAAGGCTGTGGAATCGGGGGCAGATGTTTATGTAACCAGCGATTTGCGCCATCACCCGGTTACTGATGCTTGCCAGCAAGCCAGGTATGCAGCCCGTCTGTCAGGCCAGGATTCTTTTCCCCGGCCGGCATTTATCAATACTCCTCACTCAGCCATTGAAAAACTGTGGCTGTCTGTATACGGAATTCATGATATTCCTGATGCCCTGGCCTGTAAATTCGGGGAAGAGAACCGACCTGACATGATACTGACTAAACTGGTGACCGATCCCTGGACCTGGAGAATATGAGATCTAGCTGCCTGCTAGCCTATTAGGTGCCTATTAGGTGCCCATGCTAGTTGTCTGTGATTGTGGGAAGAGAAATAAAAAGATAAAAAGTCGGGCTGGCGGGATTTGAACCCACGACATCCTGCACCCAAAGCAGGCGCGCTACCAAGCTGCGCTACAGCCCGAACTGGGAATTGCCCGCCGTGTGCAGGCAACCATTACAGTATAACCCTATGACTCGAACGACATGCGGTTACCTGGAAGAGTCGGGCAGACACCCTAATAGACTACAAAGCATGGGACAAAACCAAAAGGCAGAGAATTCCGGATTAGTTATGGGGCTTTTCTGTATGTTCTTTTCTTCCCTTATTATGTCAATTTATACAGATCTGGCTTCACCTATCTGGCTGGTTGCTGCCCGTCGGCGGATGATTGGAGCAGCTATTGTTGCTGCTTTCAGCAGCCTGTCTTTTGTTATTGGCTATGCCCGCCATTCGCATTCCTGGGTTTTGCGCCAAGGATGGTGGATACCCCTGAGACGTTTTGTGGAGATTATCTCTTTGACTGTGGTTTATGCCACGACTTTCTTCTTCATTGTTTTGGCTGCATTAACTGTGGTTGCGTATGTTTTTGGCTCACAGTTTAGTCAGTATCTGATCTGGCTGGTTGGTGGTTTTGCTGCCGTTGGAGCTTATATTACCTATGTTCAGGCCAACCAGCTCAGTGCCAAGACGGTTGCTTCCCTCCTGCCCTTTTTTGTGATTTCCGGAGTTACTACTGCAGGTTCTATGTCTGATGATCATGATTGGTGGCGTAATAATTTTTCTCAGTTGGGGGATAGAACTACCTTTGCTGCCTCGCTTTTTAATTATACCATCGTCATGGCGGGAATTTGTATAATTATTATTAGCTATTTTTCTGTGTCTGAGATGATCACATATTATCGGCTGACAATAAATAATAACCGAAAACCGATTAAGCATTTTATTCGCCGCATGCTTCTCCTTTTCCTTCTCTTGCTCTTATCTGCTCTTTGTTTTTTGGGAGTAGGCCTCTTCCGCTATACTCCCCATCCTGTTCTGCATAATATTTGTGCCCGTGGCATTGCTCTGCCTTTGACCCTGCTCATGGTCCTCCTGCCCTGGTTGGCACCCCAACTATCCCGGGCTATGTATTTGGTTTCGGATTTGATTATTGTTATTATTGCTGCAAGGGGGATTTCCTGGGTCCTGGGATATACTTCCTTAACCAATGTGGAAGCTCTGGCAGTTTTCCTTTTTATGGCCTGGTTTATTATTTTCTCTCGACAGATTGGGGCCATGGAGACAGATCGGGTTCAGCAGGAAGAACTGTCACTACTCGTACCGGCCTCAGAACAGCCAGCACGCACAGAGTCTCGCATAAATCCGGAGATTTAAGCTGGAGAGGCCGACTATTTTTCCTCTTTATTCTGGTCATCTCCAGCAGGCGAAGATTTATCAGAAATGCCCCTGTCAGGATTGTCAGAAGAAGTAGGGGACAGCGAAGACCTTACTGTCTGTCCTGATTGTTCTGACTGCTTTTTTACTTTTTTGGCCTGACCATGATTCATATCGATCTGGAACGCCTCCTGAGTTTGGGAAGTCACCAGGGGAACATCATTATCATCGCTGATCAGCAGGAGGAAACTCCTAGACTGAGCCATGATGTTGAAACCGGCTTCATAAGCAAGTTCGGGGGAGAAGGGGTCGTGAGTGTCTACCAGGAGTTTCCATTTCTTACCATATTTTGCATCCGGCAGCTGGAACATGAGAGACTCATAATAGGCGTTGAAGATGAGAATAAAATCGTTGTCAACAATCTGATTTCCGTATACATCGGACTCGGGGATGGCGTGCCCGTTCAGAAAAACCATCATGGTCAAGGCGTTGGTATTATCCCAATCTTCCTGATCCATCACATTGCCTGTGTGATCAAACCATTCCACTTCCGGCACTGAGCAGCCGTCGGGAGCGATAGCGTTAAAGAACTTGCGCCGGTGGAGAACAGGATGAGTCAGACGGATATGGATCATCTTACGGGTAAAATCATGGAGCTCTTCCTGAGCATCAGTCAGATTCCAGTGGGTCCATGATAAGGAGTTGTCCTGGCAGTAGGCGTTGTTGTTACCCTGCTGGGTACGCATAATCTCATCGCCTCCGTTAATCATAGGGATGCCCTGACTGACCATCATGGTGGAAATGAAATTACGCATCTGCTGGCTGCGCAGTTCATTGATATCGGTTACATCAGTAGGCCCTTCAACTCCGCAGTTCCAGGACCGGTTATTATTGTCTCCGTCATTATTGCCTTCGCCATTGGCTTCGTTGTGTTTGTTGTTGTAGCTGACCAGATCATTCATGGTAAAACCATCATGCGCAGTAATGAAGTTGATAGATGCTACAGGACGGCGTCCATCAGCCCGGTAAAGGTCAGAACTACCCATCAGGCGGCTGGCAAATTCAGGTAGTTTGGACGGCTGGGACCTCCAGAAGTCACGGACGGTATCCCTGTACATTCCATTCCATTCACTCCACAGGGGAGGGAATCCTCCAACCTGGTAGCCGCCGGAACCAATATCCCAGGGTTCGGCAATAAGCTTGACGTTAGAAATAACTGGATCCTGCTGAATAATGTCAAAGAAGGCAGACAGCTTGTCGACATCAGAGAACTGACGGGCCAGGGTAGCAGCCAAATCAAAACGGAAGCCGTCAACATGCATTTCTGTGACCCAATAGCGCAGGGAATCCATAATCAGCTGGAGGGTATGGGGAGAACGCATCAGAAGGGAATTGCCGGTACCGGTTGTATCAAAATAGTGGCGTTCATCCCCGTCCACCAGACGATAGTAAGAATGATTATCAATGCCTTTAAAGCTGAGAGTAGGGCCCATATCGTTGCCCTCCGCCGTATGGTTATAAACCACATCAAGAATAATTTCGATTCCGGCATCGTGGTAGGCCTTGACCATGGATTTAAATTCATTAACCTGTTGACCCCGCTGACCGGAGCTGGAATAGGCGTTATGTGGTGCAAAGAAGCCTATAGTGTTATAACCCCAATAGTTGCTCAAGCCTTTGGCCTGGAGGAAGGAATCGTTAATAAACTGATGAACCGGCATGAGTTCCAGGGCTGTAATCCCAAGATTTTTCAGGTAACCTACCATATGGGGGTGGGCAAGTCCGGCATAAGTTCCTCTCAATTCCGGAGGAACCTGCTCATTGAGATTAGTCATACCCCGCACATGAGCTTCATAAATGACGCTATCATGGTAGGCAATGTGGGGATGGCGGTCGTTGCCCCAGTCAAAGAAGGGGTTAATAACCACGGATTTCATAGTATGTTTAGCTGAGTCTTCGGTATTGCGGGCAGATGTGTCGCTGGGTTTCATGATGTCATAGGAGAAAAGACTGGCATCGGAATCTATCATGCCATCAATTGCCTTGGCATAGGGATCAAGCAGGAGCTTAGAGGGGTCGCAGCGCAGCCCGTGCTCAGGATCATAAGCGCCATGCACCCTGTAGCCATACCTCTGCCCCGGCTGAACCCCCACCAGATAGACATGCCAGATAAAGGTATTGCATTCAGTGACATTAATGCGGGTTTCATGATCGTTCTCGTCAAATAAACACAGTTCAACTTTTGTTGCAGCTGACGAATAAAGGGCGAAGTTAACGCCAATGCCATCGTAAGTTGAGCCGAGGGGATACATAGAACCAGGTCGAATTTGCATAAGTCCATTCTCTCACACTCTTTTGCACATAATGTTAAGAATCGCCAGTCTCCCCATATTTTTCCCTGGTGAACTCGTACTTGCTGTAGCCTTGCTGTAGGCTGGCTGTATTGTAGATATTAGCTGGAGGTAAATTATGACTGTGTGGAAACCGCCGACGGTAACTCATCCTCTCGATGCCTCTGTCCATATCCCCGGCAGTAAATCATTGTCCAACCGGTATTTAGTTTTAGCTGCCCTCGCTGGCAGACCGACAACTATTCATGGTCTCCTGCGTTCCAGAGACACGAACCTGATGATACAGGCCCTGAAAAAACTAGGTGCACAGGTGCTGTCTGCGGATGAAACCAGTACAACTGTGACCGTTATTCCTCCTGAATCTGGTATTTTTAAAGGACGCTGTCGAATCAACTGTGGATTGGCAGGAACGGTGATGCGCTTTGTACCTGCCCTGGCTTTGTATGCTGACAGTTCTGTTGTGTTTGATGGTGATGATCAGGCATATCGTCGCCCTATGAAGCCCTTGCTCGATGGCTTGTGCCAGTTGGGAGCACGGGTTGAATATTTAGGCCAGGAAGGGCATCTTCCTTTTATGATTATTCCTGATCGGAATTTTATTGCACAGATAAGTCCGGGGGAGGAATCAGGGTTTGAAACAGAATCACAGTTAGACCGACCGCAGGAAGTAACGATTGATTCATCAGCTTCTTCTCAGTTTATATCAGGTCTCCTCTTGGCTGCCAGCCGCTATCCCCGCCAAGTCATCATCCGCCATAAAGGCTCCCACCTTCCCAGCCTTCCTCATATTCAGATGACTATGGATGAGTTAAAGCTGGCTGGCTGTCGTCTTGTTATGCGTCAGCAGTCTGCTGATGCGCAACCGGATTCCGGAGGTTCCAGCCAGGTCAGGTGGAGTGTGGTCAGGTGGAGTGTTTTTCCACCGAGAAGTAAGACAGGGCTTCAGCTGCCGGAAGAGATCCGCATAGAGCCTGATCTGTCAAATGCTGCCCCTTTCCTGGGAGCGGCTCTTCTTGCTGGTGGAAGAGTCAGTATACCGGACTGGCCTGAGGAAACCACTCAGCCTGGTGGACTTTTACCGCAGTATTTGCTTGATTTTGGTGCTCATATTGATAAAACCAGTCAGGCTGCTGATGGCAGATCATATACCCTGACTGCTTCTTTTCCCTCTGCTTCCAGACCTCACGGCCTGGGGGACTATAACCTGTCGGCTGCCGGAGAACTTGCCCCTTCTCTTGCCGCTCTTGCTGTGGTTGCAGACAAGCCTACCAGCTTTCATGGGATTGGGCACTTGCGCGGGCATGAGACCAACAGGTTGGCAGCCTTGGTAAATCAGATCCACCGGGTGGGAGCGAATGCTGAAGAACTGGAGGATGGAATTACCATCTATCCTCCGCAATCCCTGACTGATTTACATCCAACCTGTATGGAAACTTACGCTGATCATCGAATGGCAACTTTTGCAGCTATGCTCAGTATTCCTATACCTGGTCTGACCATCAGCAACATTGAGGCAACCAGGAAAACTCTTCCTGATTTTCCAGGGATGTGGACCAGTATGATCCGGCAAAATTATCAGCACTGAGTATCAGCACTAACATACATAAAGGTGGTATAAGTCAGCATAAGACTTATACCACCTTATTAAATGGGCACTAAATGGGCATTAAGTGGGTACCTTATTAAGTGGGCAATCCACCACTCTGGCCCTATCTGCTGTAGCAGCAGTATATGAGCAGATCAGCGCTGGAACTTGTTGCCGTATTCGTCACCAACTTCAGCCAGTTGCGCAACCTTACGGGCTATGGCGAGCTCTTCATTGGTCGGGATAACAGCAATAATTACCGAGCTGTCAGGGGTTGAGATGATGCGTGGCTGACTGCTGCGGATTTCGTTCTTTTCCTTATCGAGTCTGACCCCAAACGGTGCCAGCTTGTCGCAGACGGCCTGGCGCACGGAAGAATCATTCTCACCTACACCTGCAGTGAAGGTAATGACATCAACTCCGCTCATCTGAGCAGTATAAGCGCCAATATAGCTGACAATGCGATGGATGTAAATGTCAAAAGCTAGCTGAGCATCTTTATCTCCCTGCGCGCGCAGAGCATCTACATCGCGCATGTCTCCGTGACCAGTCAGACCCATCATGCCGGACTGCTTGTTGAAGAGGGTATCGAGCTGATCCACATCCATGTGAGCATTACGAATCAGGTGGAAGACGACAGCTGGATCAATATCACCGGTCCTGCCGCCCATAACCAGTCCTTCCAGAGGAGTCAGACCCATGGATGTTTCCACCGGCCGTCCGGAAATCTGAGCAGAAGCAGAAGCACCATTTCCAATGTGAAGGACAATCTGTTTGAGACCTTCAGCAGGTTTGTCTACGAGCTGCGGAACCACTGAGCCCACGTACTCATGACTGGTACCATGAGCACCGTAGCGACGGATGTGATACTTTTCAGCAACTTCCTTATTCAAAGCGTAGGTGCTGGAGGCTGCGGGCAACTGGAAGAAGAAGGAACTGTCAAAAACAAATCCCTGGGGAACATCGGGCAGGAGCCGAGTCATGACTTCGGCTCCAATAGCTTCCGGACCATTGTGCAGAGGAGCCAAGACAGCTAAATCCTTGACCTGCTGAATAGTCTTGGGGGTAACTAGAGCTGGGGTGGGGAAGATGTATCCGCCCTGAACCACTCGGTGGCCTACAGCAACCAGATCATAATCTTTGAGATTAGGACCATACTGGTCGAAGAAGGACAATACCTTCTTGAGACCTTGTTCGTGATCCTTAATAGGCTCGGTAAAAGTGTGCTTCTCACCATTAAATTTGTGGGTGTAAGCGCCGTCAGTGGGTTCTCCAATCTTCTCAACGAGACCGGAAGCGAGGCCTTCTCCGCTTTCCAGATTAACCAGCTGATACTTGATAGAACTTGACCCTGAGTTAATGACCAGAACGGTCTTTGCCATCATGGCTCCTTTAATCATAGAATCTGATGATATATGAACTCTTTTTAATATACTCGGCGGCTCATACCTCTTCCTGGGCACAGACAGCAGTCAAGGCAATAGTGTTGACAATGTCAGCCACCAGGGCTCCGCGAGAAAGATCATTCACCGGCTTGTTCAGTCCCTGGAGGACAGGGCCTATAGCGAGGGCACCAGAGGAGCGTTGCACAGCCTTGTATCCGATATTTCCAGCAGATAGGTTGGGGAAAATAAAAACATTGACATGTCCGGCAACTGGATTCCCCCGTGCTTTAGTTGCAGCCACCTGGGGAGACCATGCCGCATCCATTTGGATGGGACCGACCACAGGTAGGTTTGGTGCTTTCTGAGAAACGATTTTTGTAGCTTCGGTGACTAGGTCTACATCTGGCCCGGATCCGGATCCCAGAGTCGAATAGGTCAGCAGGCCAACCTTGGGATCCAAACCGAATGTCTGGGCCGTCTGAGCAGATTGAATGGCTATGTCAGCCAGCTGTGAGGCGGTGGGATTTAAGTTGATGGCGCAGTCAGAGAAAACGGCAATATGATCTGCAAAGCACATGATGAAGGCACCAGATACTAAGGAAGCGCCTGGCTTTGTTTTAATCAGCTGCAGGGCGGGACGAACCGTATTAGCAGTGGTGTTTACTGACCCGGAAACTAGACCGTCAGCCTTGCCTAGGACAACCAGCATAGTACCAAAATAGGAAGGATCCTGCAAGCTTTGCCGGGCTTTATCAACTGTCATCCCTTTCTTGGCGCGCAATTGACAGAGCTTGTCAATCATATCAGCCAGAATCTCTTCATCATCCATAGGTTGGAAGTGTGCCTTATTAAGGTTCTTTAAGCCCAGCTCTTCGGCTTGTTTTAGGACTTGATCTTTCCTGCCCACAATGATCAGATTCACAACATCGCGGTCCAGCAGATAATCCGCTGCTTTCAGGATTCGAGGCTCAGAACCTTCAGGCAGGACGATCGTTTTTTTATGCGCTTTTGCCTTTGTCAGGAGTTCTGCCTGGAAAGCGTAGGGAGTCTCAGGTCGGGAAAAATCTGTCCGCTTCAAGGCCTCCAGCACTTCCTTTGCTGGTGCTGCCTCTTCAAAAAGAGGTAGAGAATCAGTAGCTTCTTGGTCAATCATGCAGTCATGGGCTGGAATCAGCCATGATGGATAGTCAAAGGCCGCTAACTGGGCTTTAATTCCTGCTCCTTTTTCGGTATCAGATGGATTCCAGCCAGTGACGAAAATTCCAGCAACCGTATTTCCTGCTTTTTCAACCTGCCGAATGCAGACGTCCACGGTTTTGCCGACAGCTTTCGGCTCCCGGTTAATGCAGCATATTGCAAGGAAAACAGGGGATTTCAAGTCTGCAGCGATTTGCGTATCGAGAACGAAACCTTCAGGATCGAAAACTGCCTTTTTATCCTGTCCTACAATCACTACGGCTTCTGGTTTCGTTGCTGGGATGAATTCCTCCCAAGAACGAACAATGTCTCCCCGGGCATCCTCATGATTTTTCACCGCCTGCCCCGGGCAAACAACCCGCGCTTCGTGGGCGGTCTGATTTGCGTGAGCAGTATGAATCAGCACATCAGTAAAGGTATCCTTGTGTTTGCAAGCAATTGGTCGGAATATGACTGTTTTCTTCTCCCTGGCCAATGCTGCAGTAACTCCATTTGCAACGACATTGCGGCCATTTGCCCCTTCTGGACTTGCTATAAAGACGGTGATTGCGGTCATACTATTCATTACTCCTTTGTGTGAAGCTGCCCGTTTGATTCCTCTATGATGGCGGTCACGCCTCTTCTCAGTATAGTCAATCTCCCGATTTATATATTCCCGATTTATATAAAAGTCCTCCCGTCCATAAGGCGGGAGGACTGGAAATTATCTCTTATCAGGATGGCACGGTGCCAATCTGATAAAGCAGATTACCCGATAAGCAGATTACTCGTTATCGCCGGCGGTCGCAGCAGTAGCAGTAACAGCACCAGGCTTATCGGTCTTGACTCCGGACCATACCCAGTCGGTGTAGTCAGGATGATCGTGACCATTGTCTACTGCGTACTGGAATGCTTCCTGGCGGAAGTCTTCCAGCTTCTTGATGTCGTCAGCATACTTATCAGCGTCCAGCATCCGGAGTGCTTCTGCAGTAAGCTCATAACGATCAATGTCATTAACGCGGACCATATCGAAGGGGGTAGTGGTGGAACCCTGCTCCTGATAGCCGTGAATGTTGAAGTTGGCATTGTTGGGACGATCGAAGAGCAGGCCCTTGACCTCGCGAGCATAAGAGTGATATGCCATGAGGACCGGCTTGTCAGCAGTGAAGAGTTCGGTGAACTCTTCGTCTGACAGGGCTTCGTTGTTCTCCTTAGGATTCTGCAGGGAGAGCAGATCTACAACGTTGACAACCTTGAACTTGATACCGTATCCCTTGAGCTTGTCGGCTGCGGCCATAATTTCCTGAGTAGGAACATCGCCAACAGAAGCGAGAACAATCTCAGTCTCATCGTTGTTCTTGGCTGTACTTGCCCACTTCCACTCGGCAGCGCCCTTGGTAAGCTCTGCACGGGCTTCGTCAAGGCTCAGCCAGGTAGCAGCAGGCTGTTTTCCAGCAATGATGGCGTTGATCTTGTTTGTTGACTTGTAAGCCTTCTCGCCGATAGCCAGCAGCATGTTGGCGTCGGTGGCGAAGTAGATGCCAATAACATGATCATTGTTGAAAGTCTTGTTGAGCAAGACAGAAACAACGCCTGGATCCTGGTGGCTGAATCCGTTGTGATCCTGACGCCATACATGAGAGGAAACGAGGAGGTTCACAGAAGATATTGGCTTACGCCAAGGAATCTCGCGAACAGTAGCTTCCAGCCACTTGGCATGCTGATTCAGCATAGAATCAATCACGTGAACGAAGGATTCGTAGGAGCTCCAAATTCCATGACGACCAGTCAGAACGTATCCTTCAATGAAGCCTTCCATCTGGTGCTCAGACAACTGCTCTGTAACCTGACCGGTGACGGCCATGTGCTCGTCAACCAGAGAGGACAGATAGCCGTTGTCCCACTGCTTATTGGTTACTTCGTAAGCAGCCTGCAGGCGGTTGGAGGCAGTCTCATCAGGTCCGAAGATGCGGAAGGAATCGGGGTTGAGCTTAATGATATCGCGAGTGTAAACACCAAGACGACGGGTAGCTTCAAGCTGACCCCAGCCATGGCCGAACTCTTCAACTTCCTTAACCTTGTAATCGTCAAGAACAGGAAGCTTAAGATCTTCGCGGATGCGGCCGCCGTTGGCGTTAGGATTGGCACCAATGCGCAGGTCGCCTTTAGGCATGAACTCAGTCACCTCTGGACGCAGAGTTCCCTTCTCGTCGAACAGCTCTTCAGGCTTGTAAGATTCGAGCCAGTTCTTGAGTACCTGGAAATGCTCTTCGGTATCGCGGGCGGAAGCCAGCGGCACCTGGTGAGCGCGCCAGGATCCCTCGGTCTTCTTGCCGTCAATGAACTTGGGGCAGGTCCAGCCCTTAGGAGTCCGGAAGATGATCATGGGGTAGAAGGGGCGATCAACATCGTTGGTCTGAGCAGTTGCCTTGATGTCGCAGATCTCGTCGAAGACAGTCTCCAGCAAATCAGCAAAGCGACGGTGAATGGACATGTGATCTTCATCATCGAAGCCAGCTACAAACTCATAGGGGTTGTAACCCATGCCGCGGAAGAAGTCATGGAGCTCTTCATCGGAAATGCGGGCAAGGATGGTAGGATTGGCAATCTTATAGCCGTTCAGGTGCAGGATTGGCAGCACAATACCATCGGTGCGGGGGTTAACCAGCTTATTGGACTGCCAGCCAGTTGCCAGAGGTCCGGTCTCAGCTTCGCCATCGCCAACGATGGCGGCAACGAAGAGGCTGGGGTTATTCATAATAGCACCGTAAGCATGAGACAGGGCATAACCCAGCTCGCCACCTTCGTGGATAGAGCCAGGAGTTTCAGGTGCATAATGGGAGGGAATACCACCGGGGTAGGAGAACTGACGGAAGAACTTCTGCAGACCAGCCTCATCGTTGGTAATCTTGGGATAGTACTCGGTATAGGTTCCGTCCAGATAGGACTGGGAAGTACCGGCAGGGCCGCCGTGGCCTGGACCCATAATGAAAACAGTGTTCTGCTGATGATCAGCAATAAGACGATTGATATGACCGAACAAGAAGTTCAAACCTGGAGTGGTACCCCAGTGGCCAACCAAACGATGCTTAACATCTTCGCGAGTGAAGGGCTCCTTCATAAGGGGGTTGCTGCGAAGGTAAATCTGTCCAATAGACATGTAGTTAGCTGCACGCCAATACTTATCTACGCCTTCAAGAGCCTCATCAGTAACTGGACGATCCAGTTTCTTCCACGGGGTTCCAATAACAGGACTCGTCATAAATACTCCTGTACTTTTGCACCATTTCGGGTGCGATCGGATATTACTATTTAGAGATAGAAACCTATCTCTTTTCGCTCATAATATTACGGGAAGTATACGACTTTCAGGCTCTTATTTTATCCGCGAAATGTTGCTTATTTCCTTGTGATTGGGCACAAAGGTGATACAATTTCTGGAACCGTTCTCTTAGATTCATTTAGTTCATGGGTGTGTTCTTACTCACATAGTCAGCGATAATCTGGTAGCCCATAACACCAGGATGAAAATTATCGGATCCATAAAATTCAGGAATCGTGGCATCAACATCAACATGTGTTACATCAAGAAAAGTAACTCCGGCGTTTTTGCAAATTATCGAGCTCTCTGCCGTCTGCCTGTTTGAAGCAATTAGCATGGCCTTACGCAGCTTTTTTCCTAAGGAGGGACTGTTATAGAGCTGCCCAGGACTGAGAACCACCACATTTTTAGCAATTTTCTTGGCCTGGCTGATGACATCTTCCAGATCATCATGCCACTCTACGAGGGATCGTTGAGCCATCAAATCATTTGAACCTGCACATATGTAGAGAAGATCAAAATCAGTGCTGGTAATTTCGTTAAACTCGCGGAAACGAACCCGTCGCATGGTTGCCCCGAGTTTTCCATGTGTCTCCCAGGAGACTTCCTGCTGCCGCCTGTTGGCAAGTCCCTGCGCAATACGAGGCATCATTCCCTGGCTTTGATTGTCAACTCCGCAGGCAACAGCCATGGAGTCTCCCATCATCGCTGTCTTAAAAGGGCGGAATTTCAAGGGATTTACAGGACTGTGCAGAGGAGCAGCTGTGGAATCAGTCTTTTCCGCTGCCTTGCCGTCCTGTAGCTTTTCAGACTCCTGTTTTTTCTGCGGCTGGACTGTTCCCTGGCGTTCTCCTTGAGGCTCTTCAGCCAGGTGGATTGTTTTGCTGGCATAGAGGCCTTCAATAGTCGCTATGATTTTTTCTGCAGAGTTCAGTTTGAGATTAGTGCTTTTTGTCCTATCGGTATCGTTAGTATCGTTAGTCATATTATTCCTACGTCGTGTTTGTATGCCCTGAATGTCGTCTTGTTTGGATATATCCTAGTTTCTGGCAGTGGACAAGGCAGTCAGCGGATAGAAATATAAATATATCGAATATCGAGAAATTTCTTTTTCCTGTGCTGTAAATATGTCCCAGTTAATCAGGATAATGAAACAGCCCATGAGGGAAGCCGCATATACTGTATTGCTCTATTACTATACAATCATTATGCAGCTAAGAACGGTATATATATGGAATATACAGTGTATCAGGAGGATAACATGGCCAAGGGCCCGGTTTTGGTTGTCGATTATGGCGCTCAGTATGCTCAGCTGATTGCCCGCCGTGTGCGCGAAGCAAATGTTTATTCCGAGCTGGTGCCCCATTCTATGCCTGTTGACCAGATGCTGGCCAAGGATCCGCAGGCTATTATTCTTTCCGGCGGCCCCGCCTCCGTTTATGAGCCGGGAGCTCCTACAATTGACAAAAAGATTTTCCAGGCCGGAATCCCCATTTTGGGAATTTGCTATGGTTTCCAGGTTATGGCTCATGAGCTGGGAGGAGATGTGGACCAGGCTGCTCTGGGAGAGTACGGTAAAACCGAGGCTACCATTGATAAGCCTCAGGGAATTCTGGCTAATTCTCCCCAGCAGCAATCTACCTGGATGAGCCATGGAGTTGCTGTTCGCACAGCACCGGAAGGATTTACGGTTCTTGCTCACACAGATGGTGCTCCGGTGGCTGCTATGGAGGATAAATCCCGCAAGCTCTACGGGGTCCAGTGGCATCCTGAGGTGAAGCACACACCTTTGGGCCAGGATATTTTTGAGACTTTCCTTCATAAGGAAGCTGGTCTGCCCAGAACCTGGAATTCTTCCGGAATTATTGATGAACAGGTGGCTAAAATTCGCTCCCAGGTTGGGGATAAGCGGGTTATTTGCGGCTTGTCGGGTGGAGTGGATTCAGCTGTGGCGGCAGCTTTAGTGCATAAAGCTGTTGGTGATCAACTGACCTGTGTTTTTGTGGATCACGGTCTGCTTCGCAAGGGAGAAGTTGAGCAGGTAAAGCATGATTTTGTGCAGGCAACTGGTATCAAACTGGTGACCGTTGATGCCTCAGAGGAATTTCTGTCTGCTTTGGATGGAGTCACCGAGCCTGAGCGTAAGCGCAAGATTATTGGCGAAAAGTTTATCCGTACCTTTGAAAAGGCGACCCGCCAGATTGTGGCAGATGCTCACGATGAGGGAGGAGAAATCAAGTTCCTGGTCCAGGGCACTCTCTACCCGGATGTTGTGGAATCAGGCGGCGGAGACGGGGCAGCCAACATTAAGAGCCACCACAATGTAGGCGGCCTGCCGGAGGATCTTGATTTTGAGCTCATTGAACCTCTTCGTACTCTTTTCAAGGATGAAGTACGGGCCATCGGCACCAAGCTGGGTCTGCCTGACGACATAGTCTGGCGTCAGCCCTTCCCTGGTCCTGGCCTGGGTATCCGGATTATTGGTGCTATCACTCGGGATCGTCTGGAACTTCTGCGGGAAGCCGATGCCATTGCCCGGGAAGAACTCAGCCGTGCCGGTCTGGACAGGGATATCTGGCAGTGCCCTGTTGTTCTGCTGGCTGATGTTCATTCCGTGGGTGTTCAGGGCGATGAGCGGACATATGGCAGCCCCATTGTTCTGAGGCCAGTTTCTTCTGAAGATGCTATGACTGCAGATTGGTCCCGCGTCCCCTACGATGTTCTGGCTCAAATTTCCACCCGAATAACTAACGAATGCCGGGGTATTAACCGCGTGGTTCTTGATGTGACCAGCAAACCACCGGCCACTATTGAGTGGGAATAAGATCGAGGGAAATACCAAAACCAATTAACCGAAAAGTCACTGAGAGCAGGTACTTTTTAACGGATACGGTGATCTTTGTTAGCATATTTTTGAGGTAGTGTCTGCCGGTTAAATACAATCAGAAAAAGATAATCAGATAAGATAACGTGATGTAACGTAACTTAACGTAAGATATGTATTGGAAGCAATGAGAAACAGAGCATAGTTATTAAGCATAATTATAAGTTTCGGAGGCAAGTTAAGGGAAAAAGAGGAGAAACAGAGCGGCGAAAGGCGACTGCTATATTAAAAAACAAAGGTGAAAGGAAATGAGAAGTCTGTTATGAGGATCTGTATTTTAGGCTTAGGAGTAATTGGAACAACCTATGGATATGCCTTTCAGAAGGCCGGGCATCAGGTTGAACATTTAGTAAGGGAAAAGAAGCAAGAGTATCTTCCCTCTGAACTGGATGTAACTATATTGGATGGACGCTATAATTCTCATGGCGAAGAGAAGAGGGATAAATATACTGCATATCCAGCAAAGCCAAACACCAGCTACGATTTCATTTTTCTGAGTGTCCGCAGCGGCAAGCTGAAGGATGCGCTGGCAGCATTGTCACGCAATAATATAAGAGGAACCGTTGTATTATTTTGTAATTTTTGGAATGACCGTCAGGAAATCGAAAAAATAATGGAAGGCTATAAATTTATCATCGGATTTCCCACTGCGGGCGGACATATGGCAGATGGAAAGCTGAACTGTGTTCTTTTTGACCATATCATGCTTGAAAGTGAAGAAAAAGCTTCGATACCAAACTATCGAGATTTGGCGGAACTTCTCGCATCAGCAGACATAAAAACAGAAATTCCCTCTGATATGGTGGAGTGGATTTGGATTCATATGGCCATTAACGCAGGCGTCACTTCTACTGCTGCACGGGAAGGGAAAATGGATAATCCAAAACAACTGGCACTTAATCTGATGCAGGATTCTCGTGAGTTATCCATCGCAGCCAAATCAATAAGGGAGACTATCACAGTCGTTCAGGCCAGGGGAGTGGATATGAGGAAATATCGCGGTGAGCTTCTCCCTTATAAAATCCCTCCTGTCATCGCCGGTATAATTATGAAACGTATGTTTGCCAACAATGAACTTACCCGCAGAATTATGACATTGCATAATGATGAAAAAGATATTATGTATGGCTGCAATAGTGTCTATGACTCTGGTAAAAGTATGAATCTGAATCTGCCGCTCTTTTATTCACATATGGATAATATTATTAAAAAGTAGCTGCTAACAGAAAAGAGTGGGAATTATGCCTGATCAGATTGAAGTCAGGGGAGCCAGGGTCCACAACCTGAAGAACATCAGCGTGAATGTTCCCTTGAATAAAATTGTGGGAATTTCCGGTCTGTCCGGATCGGGGAAGTCCTCCCTGGCCTTAGGCGTTCTTTACGCCGAAGGTTCCAGAAGATATCTGGAATCCCTGTCCACATATACCAGGAGAAGAATGACAGGAGCTGCAGCGGCTAACGTGGATGAAATTCTGTATGTTCCAGCCTCTTTGGCTCTCCACCAGCGTCCTGCAGTGCCCGGAATTCGCAGCACTTTCGGTACCGGTACCGAGCTTTTGAACAGTCTTCGTCTGATGTTCTCACGACTAGCTTCCCATCGTTGCCCGAACGGTCACTATCTTCCTCCCTCCCTGGCCGTCGCCGGGGGACTTGAGATGACCTGTCCTGTCTGCCAGGAAAAATTCTATGGACCCTCGGCTGAGGAGCTTGCCTTCAACAGCCAGGGAGCCTGCAAGACCTGCACTGGAACCGGTACTGTCATGATTGTTGATGAATCAACGCTTGTTCCTGATGATTCCCTGACCATAGACGAAGGTGCGGTAGCCCCTTGGCAGACTCTTATGTGGTCTCTTATGAAAGATATAGCCCGGCAAATGGGCGTGAGGACAAATGTCCCTTTTAAAGATCTTACAAAGAAAGAAAAAGATATCGTCTTTCATGGCCCTGCGGTAAAAAAGAACATCATTTACCAGAACAAGACCTCAGGCGCCTCGGGAGACATGGACTTTACCTATTTCAATGCCACCTATACCGTGGAAAACGCTTTGTCCAAGGTTAAGAACGAAAAAGGCATGAAGCGGGTGGAAAAATTCCTGAGACAGGATGTTTGCCCGGATTGCCAGGGAACGCGTCTTTCTCCAGCAGCCAGAGCGCCACAACTGCGAGGAATAGGTCTGGATCAGGCTTGTTCTATGACTCTGGAAGACAGCCTTGCCTGGGTTAGGGGAGTTCCTGACAGCCTGCCGGAAGAGATGAGGCCAATGGCTGAGTCTATCTGCGAATCTTTCCTCGTTGCTGCCAGAAGACTGATGGATCTAGGACTTTCTTACCTGACTTTGGACCGAGCGTCATCCACTCTGTCTACAGGGGAAAGGCAGAGAATGCAATTGGCTCGAGCCGTGCGCAACAGAACTACCGGTGTTTTGTATGTGTTGGATGAACCTTCGATTGGCCTACATCCAGCAAATATAGAAGGCCTTATCGGAGTTATGAAAGATCTTGTTGCAGATGGCAATTCAGTGGTTCTGGTGGATCACGATGTACAGATTCTCCGGCAGGCAGACTGGTTTATAGAGCTTGGACCCGGAGCGGGGGAAAACGGCGGCCAGGTTATTGCCCAGGGGACTTTGTCAGAACTGGAGAAGAATACGAACTCCAATATTGGAGGATTCTTGTCAGGAAAAGAGACAATTGGCGTGCGTCAAAAGTCCTCAGGAGATGATTTGTTTTCCAAGGGATCCATTGATCTTTCAACCGGACCTGTTCACACTGTCAAACCTCTCGACGTCCATATTCCTCAAGGCAGGCTTACCGCTGTGACCGGAGTCTCTGGCTCAGGCAAGACCACGCTCATTCTGGAAAGTCTTATACCTGCTTTGCAGGCTGCAATAGAAGACAGGAAACTGCCGAACTATGTGAAAAAATGCCTGGCAGAGGGCATCTCTCGCGTGAAACTGATTGATGCCACTCCTATTGGCATCAATGTCCGGTCAACAGTAGCCACTTACGCGAATGTGCATGATGAACTCCGCAAAGCTTTTGCCCGGACTCAGGAGGCTAAGAAAAAGGGATTCCGGGCCGGCGATTTTTCATACAATACAGGCTCTTTGCGCTGCCCGGATTGTGACGGGACAGGAACAATCAGTCTTGATGTACAGTTCCTTCCTGATGTAGAGATCCAATGCCCGGAATGCGGGGGAACCAGGTATTCAAAAGAGGCGTTTTCGATTGTAAGAAAAAATAAAGCTGGGAAGGAATATTCTCTCCCAGATATTATGGCCATGGACATCAGCCAAGCTATGGAAGCTTGCAGGGATATGAAGTCCGTTTATACAAGGCTTAAAACGTTGAATGATCTGGGTCTTGGGTATTTGACCCTAGGGGAGGCGACCCCCAGCCTTTCCGGTGGTGAAGCACAGCGTCTGAAGTTGGCTTCCGAAATGGGAAGACGCCAGGAGGATTCCGTTTTTATTTTCGATGAACCAACCATTGGTCTTCACCCTCTTGATGT